>MHZN01000255.1 GCA_001830395.1 Pseudomonadales bacterium RIFCSPLOWO2_12_59_9
TGACTACCGGCTTTAAATGGTGGCCGATGGATTTGTACTGTTTCTTCTGCTCCTGAGTGAGCGGCATAATCTGACCTCTGCGTCTGATCTGGTAAAAAGCGGCGGTCAGTTTACCCGAGCCACTCGTGGCCCGCCCGCTTATTCATAGAAAGCTAATACCGCAAGCTATTCACGATTCGTTATTTTTGAGGTGCCAAGTGGCCCGTTCCAAGACTAGCCAGAACTGGCTTAGAGAACATTTCAACGACCCCTTCGTGAAGATGGCGCAAAAGGACGGTTATCGTTCGCGGGCCAGCTACAAACTGCTGGAGATCCAGGAGAAAGATCGGATTTTGCGTCCCGGTAATGTCGTTATCGATCTGGGCGCCGCCCCCGGTGGTTGGTCGCAAGTGACCAGCCGGGTGCTGGGTGATAAGGGGCGCTTGATTGCTTCGGACATTCTGGAGATGGACAGCATCGAGGATGTGACCTTTATCCAGGGCGACTTCACTGAAGAGGCGGTGCTGGCGCAGATCCTGGCGGCCGTCGGCAATCAGCCGGTTGACCTTGTGATTTCTGATATGGCCCCCAATATGAGTGGAGTAAGGATGGCCGATCAGGCTCGCGCCATGTATCTGTGCGAGTTGGCACTGGATCTGGCTGGGCAGGTGTTGCGCCCAGGTGGTGATTTTCTGATCAAGATTTTCCAAGGCGAAGGCTTCGATCAGTACCACAAGCAAGTGCGGCAAATGTTCGAGAAGGTGCAGATGCGCAAGCCGCTCTCCTCACGGGATCGTTCGCGCGAACAGTACCTGCTGGCGCGCGGATTTCGCGGTGGCGCAAGCGCGGAGTAAGCGCACTTTAGCCGGCAGCTGATTAACCAATATTGTTGGTGGTCAGTGCGGTTGAGGCGGCAGATTCATAAAGGGTTACAGACGGCGCCTGCCAGTGGTGGGGGTTGTGTAGTAAGTTAGGCAGGTAAATCAACCAGCCGTCATGCGAAGCACGGTCCCAGCGCGCGGCCTGCTACAGAGGGTAGCTAATTGAACGATATGGCAAAAAACCTGATTCTTTGGGTGATTATCGCTGCTGTCCTGGTGACGGTAATGAGCAATTTCTCCGGCCAGCCTGAGAGTCATAAGCTCAATTATTCCGACTTTATTCAGCAAGTTCAGGAAGGCAAGGTTAAAGAGGTGACCGTCAACGGTTACCTGATCAAAGCCAAGAGCACTGATGGTGGTACCTTTGAAATTGTCCGCCCGGCGATTGCCGATAACGGCCTGATTAAAGACCTGATGGATAACAATGTCGCCATCGTGGGGGAGCAGCCTGAGCAGCAAAGTATCTGGATGCAGTTGCTGGTGGCGAGCTTCCCGATTCTGGTGATGATTGCCGTATTTATGTTCCTGATGCGCCAGATGCAGGGTGGCGCAGGCGGTAAAGGTGGGCCGATGAGCTTTGGCAAGAGCAAGGCGCGCTTGCTCTCGGAAGATCAGGTCAAGACCACTTTTGCTGACGTCGCCGGTTGCGATGAGGCCAAAGAAGAAGTCAGCGAACTGGTTGAGTTTCTGCGTGATCCGGGAAAATTCCAGCGCTTGGGTGGGCGTATTCCCCGTGGTGTGCTGATGGTCGGCTCACCCGGTACCGGTAAGACTCTGCTGGCCAAAGCCGTTGCCGGTGAGGCCAAGGTGCCGTTCTTTACCATCTCTGGTTCCGACTTTGTCGAGATGTTTGTCGGCGTGGGTGCCAGCCGTGTGCGCGACATGTTCGAGCAGGCGAAGAAACACGCGCCTTGCATCATCTTTATCGATGAGATTGACGCGGTCGGTCGTCACCGTGGCGCCGGCATGGGCGGCGGTCATGACGAGCGTGAGCAAACCCTCAACCAGTTGCTGGTGGAGATGGATGGTTTTGAAATGAATGACGGCATTATCGTCATTGCTGCCACCAACAGACCCGACGTGCTTGATCCGGCCTTGCTGCGCCCGGGTCGCTTCGACCGTCAGGTGGTGGTGGGTCTGCCCGATATTCGCGGTCGTGAGCAGATTTTGCAGGTGCACGTACGCAAGGTGCCGATTGGCGAAGATGTGAAGCCTGAGGTGATTGCTCGCGGTACGCCGGGGTTCTCCGGCGCCGATTTGGCCAACTTGGTCAACGAGGCCGCCCTGTTCGCCGCGCGTGCCGGTAAGCGCACCGTTGAAATGAAAGAGTTTGAGTTGGCCAAAGACAAAATCATGATGGGCGCCGAGCGCAAGTCGATGGTGATGTCCGAGAAAGAAAAGCTCAACACCGCCTACCACGAGGCGGGGCATGCCATCGTTGGGCGCATCGTGCCTGAGCATGATCCGGTCTATAAGGTGTCGATCATTCCGCGTGGTCGAGCGCTGGGCGTGACCATGTTCCTGCCGGAAGAGGATCGCTATAGCTTGTCCAAGCGAGCGCTGACCAGTCAGATTTGCTCATTGTTCGGTGGGCGAATTGCCGAAGAGATGACCCTGGGTTTTGATGGGGTGACCACAGGCGCCTCCAACGACATCATGCGCGCCACACATCTGGCGCGGAACATGGTGACCAAGTGGGGTTTGTCCGAAAAGCTTGGACCCCTGATGTATGCCGAGGAAGATGGGGAGGTATTCCTGGGTCGTAGCATGGGCAGTCAGCAAAGCAGTGTTTCGGCGGATACCGCCAAGTTGATCGACTCGGAAATCCGCAGTCTGATCGACCATTGCTACTCCACTGCTAAGCAAATTTTGGCAGACAACCGCGACAAGCTAAACGTCATGGCGGAAGCCTTGATGAAATATGAAACCATCGATGCCGAGCAAATCGAAGACATCATGGCGGGCCGAACGGTGCGCGAGCCGAAAGACTGGACGGACGGCTCCGGTACCTCGTCGGGTACTCCGGTGGTAGTCGAAGTGGCTGAACGAACCGATACCCCTATCGGCGGTCCGGCTGGCGAGCATTAAGGTTTTTCCATGACCGCGTTGCAGTACCCAACCCGATTGCCTTGCGGCAATCGGGTTCTTGATTTAACCCGTCCGCAGGTGATGGGTATTCTCAATGTCACCCCAGATTCTTTTTCCGATGGCGGGCGCTTTCATTTGCGCGATGCCGCCTTGCGGCATGCCGAAGCTATGGTGGCGGCAGGTGCCAGCCTGATTGATGTCGGCGGGGAGTCGACTCGTCCGGGGGCGCTGCCGGTATCGGCAGAGCAAGAGTTGCAGCGCGTGGCGCCGATTGTTGAGGCGATCACCGCAGAGCTGGATGTGATCATTTCCGTGGATACTTCGACGCCTGCGGTCATGCTCGAAGCTGCGCGCCTGGGCGCCGGCTTGCTCAACGATGTGCGTGCGCTACGCCGCGAAGGTGCGCTGGCGGCGGCGGCTAGCACAGGTTTGCCGGTGTGCTTGATGCACATGCAGGGTGAGCCGGGCAATATGCAGCAAAATCCGCAGTATCAGGATCTGCTTGGTGAGGTTCGCGGCTTTTTTGTTGCGCGGCTGGCGGCCTGTGCGGCCGCCGGTATCCCGGCTGAGCGGTTGGTGCTTGATCCAGGTTTTGGTTTTGCTAAAAATTTGCAGCACAACTTGAGCCTGTTCAAGCATCTTAGGAAGTTGCATGAGTTTGGTTTGCCATTGCTCGTTGGCGTATCGCGCAAGAGCATGATCGGCCAGGTTTTAGGGCGTGATGTTGATCAGCGCCTGGCGGGTGGCCTGGCCTTGGCGGCGCTGGCATTGACCAAAGGCGCGAAAATTTTGCGGGTGCATGATGTGCTCGAAACAGTTGATTTAGTGCGCATGCTTGCTGCAGTTGAAGCGGCCGAATAAGAAGGGCGAAAGCATATGAGCAGAAAGTATTTTGGTACCGATGGTATTCGTGGTCGGGTTGGCGTCTATCCGATCACCCCGGATTTTATGCTTAAGCTCGGCTGGGCCGCTGGCATGGCGTTTCGTCAGCACGGCATTTGTAAAGTGCTGGTGGGCAAAGATACGCGGATCTCCGGCTATATGTTTGAGTCGGCGCTGGAAGCTGGGTTGTCGGCGGCTGGCGCCGATGTGATGTTGCTGGGGCCGATGCCGACACCGGCGATTGCCTACTTGACCCGCACCTTTCATGCGCAAGCAGGCATTGTGATCAGTGCCTCGCACAACCCGCATTACGACAACGGCATCAAGTTTTTCTCCGGCGCCGGCACTAAGCTGCCGGATGAAATCGAGTTGCTGATTGAACAATTACTCGATACGCCCATGGAGGTGGTTGATTCGGCGCAACTGGGTAAGGTTTCGCGAATTAACGACGCAGCCGGTCGCTATATCGAATTTTGTAAAAGCAGTGTGCCCACCAGTACCGACTTTGCCGGCCTCAAGCTGGTGCTCGACTGCGCTAACGGTGCTGCCTATAAGGTCGCGCCCAGCGTTTTTCGTGAGTTGGGTGCGCAGGTATCGGTGCTGTCCGCGCAGCCAAACGGTCTGAATATCAATGATCAGTGTGGCTCAACTCATTTGCAGGCGTTGCAGGCTGCGGTGCTGGCAGAGCAGGCCGACTTGGGGATTGCCTTCGACGGCGATGCTGATCGGGTGTTGATGGTCGACCATACAGGCACTGTGGTTGATGGTGATGAGTTGCTGTTTATCATCGCCCGTGACTTGCAAGAGCGTGGACGTCTGCAGGGTGGCGTGGTCGGCACGCTGATGAGCAACCTGGGGTTGGAGTTGGCCTTGGCTCAGTTGGCGATTCCCTTTGTGCGGGCCGGGGTTGGTGATCGCTATGTGATCGCCGAGTTGCAGGAGCGCAATTGGCAGTTAGGTGGTGAAAACTCCGGTCATATCGTCTGTTTCCAGCACACCACCACCGGGGACGCCATTATTGCCGCGCTGCAAGTGTTGCTGGCGCTTAAGCGTGCTGGCGTCAGTCTGGCTGAGGCGCGCGGCGGCGTGCAAAAGTGTCCTCAGGTGCTAATCAATGTGCGTTTCGCGGGCGGTATTGATCCGCTCGAGCATCCGCAAGTAAAAGCGGCTTGCGCCGATGTGACTGAGCGAATGGCGGGGCGGGGGCGGGTACTGTTGCGTAAATCCGGTACTGAGCCGTTGTTGCGGGTGATGGTTGAGGGTGAGGATGGTGCGCAGGTGCGTGCTTATGCCGAGCTGTTGGCCGACGTTGTCACGCAGGTATGTGCCTGATTCGCTTGCCAGTTTGCTGGCCGTTGGGTACCATCTGCGGCCAATTTGATCGATGAGCTTAAGCATGCGTCGCCCCTTGGTTGCTGGTAACTGGAAAATGCACGGTACCCGCGCCAGCGTCGCTGAGCTGATCGAAGCTCTACGTCATCAGGTTTTGCCGGGTGACGTTGAAGTCGCAATATTCCCGACCTGCCTGCATGTGGGGCAAGCAATTGCCGGCCTTGAGGGTGGTGTGATTGCTGTCGGTGCGCAGAATTGTGCGGTTGAGCCAATGCCGGGAGCGCTAACCGGGGAAGTGGCTGCTAGTCAGTTGCTTGATGCTGGTTGTAGCTTGGTGTTGGTTGGTCACTCTGAGCGTCGCCTGTTGCTTGGTGATAGTGATGAAGTGGTGGTGCGAAAGTTTGCCGCGGCTCAGGCTTGCGGTTTGCAGCCGGTGCTTTGCCTTGGTGAGACACTGACGCAGCGTGAAGCTGGCCAGACGCTTGAAGTGGTTGCCCGTCAGTTGGGTTGCGTGCTTGAAGTGTTGGGGGTTGGTGCTTTTGTCGATGCGGTGATCGCGTACGAGCCGGTTTGGGCTATTGGTACGGGGTTGACGGCTTCTGCGCAGCAAGCGCAAGAGGTGCATGCGGCGATTCGTGGGCAGTTAGCGGCAGAGAGTGCTGAGATTGCCGATGGGGTGCGAATACTCTATGGCGGTAGCGTAAAAGCGGTAAATGCGGTTGAGTTGTTCGGCATGCCGGATATCGATGGGGGGCTGATTGGTGGTGCCTCCCTGAATGCAGATGAGTTCGGGGCGATCTGTCGCGCCGCAGGAAACTGAGAAATGCTGGAAACAGTCGTAGTCGTAATTCACTTGTTGGGCGCGCTTGGCGTTATTGCGTTGGTGTTGTTGCAGCATGGTAAGGGCGCGGATGCTGGCGCCTCGTTTGGTGCTGGGGCTTCGGGTACCGTATTCGGTAGTCAAGGTTCTGCTACCTTTCTCAGTCGAGTTACTGCTATACTAGCGGCCGCTTTTTTCGTAACTAGTTTGGGTTTGGGTTTTTTTGCTAAAGAAAAATCTATGACTGCAGATGATGTTGGTCTGCCGGCTCCGGCAGTGATGGAAGTGCTGCAGGAAAAGCCGGCTACTGATGATGTACCGGTGCTTGAAGCGCAGAAGCCAGCAATCGATCCGGTTGATGTGCCAAAAGCGGTAGAGCAAAAGTAATACAGGTTTTTGCCGTGGTGGTGGAATTGGTAGACACGCTACCTTGAGGTGGTAGTGGCCTTTGGCTGTAGGGGTTCGAGTCCCCTCCTCGGTACCAAATCAAGAAGGCCCGCAGATTGCGGGCCTTCTTGTTGCTGAAGCTTGGATTGACCCGAATGTGGGTTCAGTCGTATACTTCGGCCCAGCTTTAAAGCAGGGGTGCGCTAGTTGGAAGCTGGTTGAGCTTGTTGTTCACTGGTTTTCGATTCATTTGGCGTTCCTGCACAGTAGTGTGGAGCCCCTTTTTAGGGGCTTTTTGCTAGATGGATGATTCTTGTCGTCAGAGTTTCAGGCGGCGTAAATGAATGGGCGCTTTGCCCATTTTTTATTTGTACGGCATGCGCGAGGAGTTCATGTGTCGAGCAAGCTAGAAGAGTTGCAGGCCTTGTTGGCTCCAGTGGTCGAATCCCTGGGCTATCAATGCTGGGGTATCGAGTTCCTGTCGCAGGGTCGCCATTCGCTGCTGCGAGTGTATGTCGATCATGCCAATGGCATTTTGGTGGAAGACTGCGAAGCGGTCAGCCGTCAAATTAGCGGTGTTCTCGATGTAGAGGATCCGATTGCGGCTGAATATACCTTGGAGGTTTCCTCGCCAGGTATGGATCGGCCGCTGTTTACCCTTGAGCAGTTTGCGCTGCATGCCGGTGAGCAGGTGAAGATCAAATTGCGCTCACCCTTCGACGGGCGACGCAACTTTCAGGGCCTTCTCCGTGGGGTGGAGGAGCAGGACGTGGTGGTGCTGGTTGATGATCACGAGTTCTTGTTGCCGATCGATTTGATCGATAAGGCCAATATAATTCCCCGGTTTGATTGAGACGCGGATCCCGCGGATCCAATGGATTGCGAAAGGCGAGGCGTACGATGAGCAAAGAAATTCTGCTGGTTGTTGAGTCGGTATCCAACGAAAAGGGTGTACCGCCAGGCGTTATTTTTGAAGCGCTGGAGTTGGCTCTGGCCACTGCGACCAAAAAACGTTTTGACGTTGAGGTTGAGTTGCGGGTGGAGATTAATCGCCACACCGGTAACTACGATACTTATCGTTGCTGGACAGTTGTTGAAGACCAGATGCTGATTAATTTGGCCTCTGAGTTGACGCTGGATGAGGCGCAGGAGCAAAAGCCTGACGCTAAAATTGGCGACCTGATTGAAGAGAAGATCGAGTCGATTGAGTTCGGTCGAATCGCAGCGCAAGCGGCCAAGCAAGTCATAGTGCAGAAAGTGCGCGAGGCTGAGCGTGCGCAGGTGGTTGACGCTTACCGGGATCGGGTTGGCGAGATCATCTCCGGCACCGTTAAAAAAGTGACCCGCGATAACGTCATTGTTGACCTGGGTAACAACGCCGAAGCTTTGCTGGCGCGTGAAGACATTATTGCGCGGGAAAACTTTCGGGTTGGCGCGCGTCTGCGGGCTTTGCTGAAAGAGATCCGCAGCGAAAACCGTGGTCCGCAATTGATTCTTTCGCGTACCGCGCCGCAGATGCTGATTGAGCTGTTTCGCATTGAAGTGCCGGAGATCGCTGAAGAGCTGATCGAAGTCATGGAAGCTGCGCGTGATCCAGGCTCGCGGGCCAAAATTGCCGTGCGCTCCAAGGACAAGCGGATTGATCCGCAAGGTGCTTGCATCGGTATGCGTGGTTCGCGTGTGCAGGCGGTTTCCGGCGAATTGGCCGGTGAGCGCGTGGACATCGTGCTGTGGGATGACAATCCTGCGCAGTTCGTGATCAACGCCATGTCGCCAGCTGAAGTCGTGGCCATCGTGGTTGACGAAGATACCCACTCGATGGATATCGCCGTTGGCGCCGACAACTTGGCACAAGCCATTGGTCGTGGCGGTCAAAACGTGCGTCTTGCCAGTCAGTTGACTGGCTGGACCCTGAACGTGATGACTGAAGATGACCTGCAAGGCAAGCAACAAGCTGAAAGCGGCGACATCCTGCAGCGTCTGATCGACGAGTTGGAAGTTGACGAGGAGCTGGCTCAGGTTCTGGTTGAAGAAGGTTTCACCAGTCTCGAAGACATCGCTTATGTGCCGATCGAAGAAATGCTCAGCATCGATGGCTTTGACGAAGAAATCGTTAACGAGCTGCGTGCTCGGGCCAAAGACCGGTTGCTGACGCGCGCTATTGCTACTGAAGAAAAACTGGCTGACGCCCATCCGGCCGATGACCTGCTCTCACTTGAGGGCATGGATCACGACTTGGCGTGCGAACTGGCAGTGCGTGGTGTGATTACCCGCGAAGACCTGGCCGAGCAGTCGATTGACGACCTGCTCGACATCGACGGCATCGACTCAGATCGTGCCGGCAAGCTGATCATGGCCGCCCGCGCCCATTGGTTTGAGTAATACCCGCGGCCTGAGGAGAGAGATGCATGACGCAAGTCACGGTGAAAGAACTGGCCCAAGTGGTCGACACACCGGTGGAGCGCCTGCTGCTGCAGATGCGTGAGGCAGGTTTGCCGCACACTACCGCCGAACAAGTGGTGACCGACAATGAGAAGCAGGCGCTGTTAGCCCATCTCAAAAGCAGTCACGGCGCTAAGGTTGAACAGCCGCGCAAGATTACTTTGCAGCGCAAAACTACTAGCACCCTGCGGGTTGCTGGTAGCAAGACCATTAGCGTTGAAGTGCGTAAAAAGAAAGTCTTCGTTGAGCGCAGTGCGGAAGAAATTGCCGCCGAGAAAAAGCGTGATATGGAAGACAAGCTCGCGGCTGAAAATGCTAAGCGTCAGGCCGATAACGAGGCCCGTCGCCTCGCTAGCGCTGCCGCTCAGTCGGCTGCGCAAGGCGATGCACCTGCCGCTGCGCCAGTGGCTGCTGCACCTGTTGCCGCCGCCGCCCCCGCCCCCGCGCCAGTAGTGGCTGCTGCGCCGGTTGAGGAACGCAAAAAAGACGAATTGCGCCGCCCTGATAAGCCGCGTAACGAAGATGCCGATCGCCGTGGCGACCGTAAAACTACGGCCCATCGTCCATCGGTTAAAGAAAAAGAGAAGGCTCCGGCCCCTCGCGTTGCGCCGCGTACTACCGACGAGGAAAGCGACAGCTTCCGCCGTGGTGGTCGTGGCAAGACCAAGCTGAAGAAGCGTAACCAGCACGGTTTCCAGAGCCCAACCGGCCCGGTAATTCGCGAAGTTTCGATCGGCGAGACCATCACTGTTGGCGACTTGTCGCAGCAGATGTCGGTTAAAGCCGCTGAAGTGATCAAGTTCATGTTCAAGATGGGCACTCCGGTGACCATCAACCAGATCCTTGATCAGGAAACTGCGCAGCTGATCGCTGAAGAGCTCGGCCACAAAGTGACGCTGGTGAGCGACAACGCGCTCGAAGAGCAGTTGGCTGAGTCGATCAAGTTTGATGGTGTTACCAGTACCCGCGCCCCAGTGGTAACGGTCATGGGTCACGTTGACCATGGTAAGACCTCGCTGCTCGACTATATCCGTCGCGCCAAGGTGGCTGCCGGTGAAGCCGGTGGTATCACCCAGCACATCGGTGCTTACCACGTTGAAACTGACCGTGGCATGGTGACTTTCCTCGATACCCCGGGTCACGCCGCGTTTACCTCGATGCGTGCCCGTGGTGCCAAGGCTACCGACATCGTGATTCTGGTAGTTGCAGCGGACGACGGCGTAATGCCGCAGACCATCGAAGCGGTTCAGCATGCTAAGGCTGCTGGTGTGCCGCTGGTGGTTGCCGTGAACAAAATCGACAAGCCGGGCGCCGATCTCGATCGCATCCGTGCTGAACTGTCGGTTCACGGGGTTACCTCGGAAGAATGGGGTGGCGACACGCCGTTCGTTTCGGTCTCGGCGAAAGTCGGTACTGGCGTCGACGAACTGCTCGAAGCCGTGCTGTTGCAAGCCGAAGTTCTCGAACTGAAAGCCACTCCAACGGCTCCTGGCCGTGGTGTTGTGGTTGAGTCGCGCTTGGACAAGGGCCGTGGCCCGGTGGCTACCGTATTGGTACAAGACGGTACGCTACGTCAAGGCGACATGATTCTGGTCGGTTCGAACTTCGGTCGTATCCGCGCCATGCTCGATGAGAACGGTAAGCCGATCAAAGAGGCTGGTCCTGCGATTCCGGTTGAGATTCTCGGCCTGGATGGCACCCCGGAAGCGGGCGACGAGATGATCGTGCTGGCTGACGAGAAGAAGGCTCGCGAAATCGCCTTGTTCCGTCAAGGCAAGTTCCGCGAAGTCAAACTGGCTCGTGCGCATGCCGGCAAGCTGGAGAACATCTTCGAGAACATGGGCCAGGCCGAGAAGAAGACGCTTAACATCGTCCTCAAATCTGACGTGCGTGGTTCGCTTGAAGCATTGCAAGGCGCCTTGGGCGGCCTGGGCAATGACGAAGTTCAGGTTCGGGTAATCGGTGGCGGTGTCGGTGGTATCACCGAGAGCGACGCTAACCTGGCACTGGCTTCGAGCGCGGTGATCTTCGGTTTCAACGTGCGTGCCGATGCTGGCGCACGCAAGATCGTCGAGCAAGAAGGTCTGGATATGCGTTATTACAACGTGATCTACGACATTATCGATGACGTCAAAAAGGCCCTTACCGGCATGCTTGGCAGCGATGTTCGCGAGAACATCCTCGGTATTGCTGAAGTTCGCGATGTGTTCCGTTCACCTAAGTTCGGCGCTATTGCCGGCTGTATGGTGTTGGAAGGTGTTGTGCACCGTAACCGTCCGATTCGTGTACTGCGTGAAGACGTGGTTATCTTCGAAGGCGAGTTGGAATCTCTGCGTCGCTTCAAGGACGACATGTCCGAAGTACGTGCCGGCATGGAATGCGGTATCGGCGTTAAGAGCTACAACGACGTTAAAGCTGGTGACAAGATCGAAGTGTTCGAGAAGGTCCAAGTGGCCCGCAGCCTCTAAGCCGCGAGCTGTACCACGCAACGCCCGGTCAGGCTCTCGTCTGGCCGGGCGTTTGGCGCTTTCAGACCGCACGGGTTTTAGCCGGGTGGTGAGTGACAGGTAATAAATCATGGCAAAAGAATACAGCCGCACCCAGCGTATTGGCGATCAGATGCAGCGCGAGCTGGCACAGTTGATCCGCCGCGAAATTAAAGACCCGCGCGTCGGCCTGGTGACCATCACCGCCGTTGAAGTGAGTCGTGATGTCAGCCACGCGAAGATTTTTATCACCGTGATGGGCCAGGACAGCGCCGAAGATATCGCCCAGAACCTCAAGGTGCTGAACGACGCTTCCGGCTTTCTGCGCATGCAGTTGGGCCGCTCCATGCAGTTGCGCAATGTGCCGCAGTTGCACTTCCACTTTGACTCAAGCGTGTCCCGCGGCGCCCATTTGTCGGCGCTGATCGAACGTGCCGTGGCCGAAGACAGCCAGCACCCTGACGCAGCCGCAGCCGCAGCCGCAGCCGCCGAAGCAAATAGCAAGGCTGGCGAGGCTGACGTGGCTGATAAGGAGTGAGGGGCGTGGCTCAGGTTAAGCGTATTCGTCGCGATGTCAGCGGGATTATCCTGTTGGATAAACCCCTCGGCTTTACCTCAAATGCGGCGTTGCAGAAGGTTCGCTGGCTGCTCAATGCGGAAAAAGCCGGGCATACCGGCAGCCTCGATCCGTTGGCCACCGGCGTGTTGCCACTGTGCTTCGGTGAAGCGACCAAGTTTTCCCAGTACCTGCTGGACGCCGACAAAGGCTACGAGACGCTCATGCAGTTGGGGCAAACCACCACCACCGGTGATGCCGAGGGTGAGGTGCTACTGCAGCGTGAAGTGACCTGTAGTCGCGCGGATATAGAGGCCGTGTTGCCGGCGTTTCGTGGGGAAATCAGCCAGATTCCGCCGATGTATTCGGCCCTGAAGCGCGATGGTCAACCACTCTACAAGTTGGCCCGTGCCGGCGTGGTGGTGGAGCGCGAAGCGCGTTCTGTTACTATCAATAGCCTGCAATTGCTGGAGTTCGAGCAGACTCAGGCACGCTTGTCGGTGAGTTGCACCAAGGGTACTTATATCCGCACCTTGGTCGAGGACATCGGCGAGCAATTGGGTTGCGGGGCTTATGTGGCGCAGTTGCGTCGCACCCAGGCCGGCCCCTTTGCCTTGGCGCAAACGGTCACTCTGGAAGAGCTTGAGCAGGTGCATGCCGAGGGTGGTAATGAGGCGGTTGACCGCTTTCTGTTACCCTCCGACAGCGGCTTGCAGCATTGGCCAATAGTGCAGTTTTCCGAACACAGCAGTTTTTACTGGCTGAATGGCCAGCCGGTACGCGCTCCCGAAGCGCCGCAGTTCGGCATGGTGCGGGTGCAAGATCACAATGGTCGCTTTATCGGTATCGGTGAAGTGAGCGAAGACGGGCGGATTGCGCCGCGTCGATTGATTCGGTCGCAGTGACCGAAGTGAGCTGAACTGAATCGCAAGATTTAGCCAGCTTGCACGAGGGTGGCTGTTAATAGGCGCGGTCACATCTCATTTAAAAATACGGGGAGTAGTCCCTGGCCTGTTACCTAAAGGAGCCCATCATGGCACTTAGCGTTGAAGATAAAGCCCAGATCGTAACTGAATACCAGCAAGCTGTTGGTGACACTGGTTCGCCGGAAGTGCAAGTTGCACTGCTGACCGCCAACATCAACAAACTGCAAGGTCACTTCAAAATCAACGGTAAAGATCACCACTCGCGTCGTGGTCTGATCCGTATGGTTAACCAGCGTCGTAAGTTGCTGGATTACCTGAAGGGCAAAGACGTTGCTCGTTACACCAGCCTGATTGCTCGCTTGGGTCTGCGTCGCTAATACGACGTTGTTGAGGTTGGGGGTCGCTCGTTTAGTGCCCTGTTGCTGCTCGCAGCTACAGGGGGCTATTTGGTCGGCCCCCAGCCTCAAGTTTTATCTGGGTAGCGCTCGGGTCCGATTC
>MHZN01000256.1 GCA_001830395.1 Pseudomonadales bacterium RIFCSPLOWO2_12_59_9
CACCGCTGGTCGATGCGCTGCGTCAGCATCTGGGGCTCATGCTGACGGCCTATGCCAAGTCGGTGGCTGTTCCTGTCACTGGTCAGTCGGGATAAGGCAAGAAGCAGGATGTACGTCTTTTGGCATTGCTTTTTTGACGTTACCGCTCACTTTCGGCCGACGAAAGTTTCGAGTGTGCTCGGCGGTACCGACTCGCGCGAGTTGAATGGCCACAACCCAGGCGATGCCCGATTCGGTGCAGAGGATGGCGGCCGCGCCATCGGGCAGCGGGGCACACATCGGCAGCGTGATCGGGTAGATGGCCATGAACTTGCTGTAGGGCTTAGCGGACTCCGACCCCGGCGGCGGCACGATGCCATCACCCATTCGGACCAGGTTCTGGTGATTCTCCGCGGCGCGCGCGACATACCAGCGGCAATGGCAAAGACTGCCGCTCAAGCACGCGATTAGGCTCAGCGACGGAGCGCCATGCTGCTCCGTTGAAGTGAGCAGCATGGCGTCTGAGCGCGGGCTTTGGCGTTCGAGCTTTATTCGCTCGGGTTGTACCAGACCGGCGAGCTCCAGGCCCGCTCCTGCACTGTGCTGGCAAAACCCGCCGGATGGGCCTTGCCCAGTTGATTGGCGTCGTGCTGGCTCCAGCGGCAGACCGGATTCTCCAGCACCCGCACGTAGTAGAAGGCCGACTCCTGCGCACGGAAGTCCGGGTCGGTCCAGGTGGTGGCCAGTTCGGCGGCGCCCTTGTCAGCGGAGATCGAGCAATCGCTCAGATTCACCTTGGCGCCGTTGTCGGCGCACCGGTGAGTCTTGGCATCGGGCTTGAGGCCGTCCGCACAGGCGATGTCGTACACCGCCTCAAAGGCTTCGCCGCCAGCCGCCCAGCCTTTGACCATCTGCAGCCGCTGCAGCGGCGCGGAGTGTGCATCCTGCATGGCTTGCACCAGAAAGCTCGGCGCTTTGCCGTGCTTGGCCGCGGGCAAATCGCTGCCCATTGGTACACCGCTGGCGTAGGCGGTCTTGATGGCATCCGCCTGTTGCGCCAGGCCCGGGGCGAAGTCATAGCCGGCAAACATCCGCACGCGCAGGCGCGAACCGCTGGTGGCGAAGGTTTCCTTGCGCTTCATCGCATCGAAAATCGCTGCACGGGTATTTTCCTCGGCCCAGACGCCGGTCAGCCCACCGGGATTGAGTGCGGTGAGCGGAAAGCCCAGGGCATCGGCCACCAGGTTGCTGTCATAGCCCAGGCGATAGCCCGGCGTGGAATCGGGTTTGCCGCCGTGGCCTTTCCAGGTGTTTTCCTCGGTGTCGCCGGGGGTGCCGTTGTGGTTGTCGGTGCCACCGACAAAGCCCAGTTTGTAGGGGTTGAAGCCCCACTTCGGCTGCTCCAGCAGGCCCTTCTTCAGCACATCGCGCACCGTGTCGTTGGCGGCAATGCAGCGCGGCGCATGCTGGCCGGTGAGCGGATCGATCTTCGCCTGCTCAGGCGTACAGGCCGGCCAGAGGTTCTCGAAGCCACACTGCTCGTCGTTGTTGCCCACCCCCTTGGCGCACTCGGAGCTGCCCTTGATCTGGAAGATTTCCACCAGGCTTTCCAGTTTGGCGCGCAGGGCCAGGTTCTCACGGGTCAAGGGCGTGGCGTCGCTGTTGCTCTGGCCAAACATCAGGCCCCAGGACCAGTTGGGGTTGTGCGGGATCGACAGCGCCTGGCAATCGCCCTGGCAACGGCTGTCCAGCCAGCGCAACAGCTCCTCGGCGAAGCCGTCAAAAGCACTGAACACGTTGTCGGGTACCTGGCTGCCACGGAAGATCACATTGCGATGGATCATCCCGGTGGAGTTCAGGGTCGGGCTGTATTCGAAGCCGATAAAGGTGGTGAACTTACCCGGCTGGTTATATTCATTGGCGGCGCCTTGAATATCCTGCCAAACGCCCTTGGCCGACTCGATGCAGCGCTCGCCCTGCTCGCCGCAGACGCTGGTGTTGTAATGGCCCTTCTGGGCGGCCTCCTGCTTGTTGGCGCCGACCAGGCGTTTGAACATCAGCACCAGGTGAAAGCGCATGCCGACGCAGTCCAGGCTCCAATAGCCCGACGCGTCCGGGTTGTTGCACTGCTCGAACATGCCCAGGCCTTCGGCATGGTCGGTAACCGCGGCAAAATCCAGCGGCGCCTTGAGCTGCTGCAGCTGGTCGGATTCGGGCAACAACACCGCCTCGCCCTTGGCGAAGCGATAGGCCATGCGCGGATCGTTCTTGGTGCCAAACAGGTTGGCGTCCATGGAATAGGTGGTGTGCAGATGGGTTTCGCCAAAATAGGCGTTCTTCAGCGGATTGGCCGGCGGCCGCTGATAGGCTTCGCTGGCGGACGGATGCCCGGGCGGATTGGGCGGGATCGGCTGACGCTGCTCGCTGCAGGCGACGACCACCGCCAACAAAGCGCTGATGCCAAGTAGCCAAAAGGACACCTTCTTCACTGTCGTATTCATCTGCTCTCTCTTATTAGCTAAATCAATGCGCTCATGCGCCCTGTACACCCAGCAACACGGCCATGCGCTGCAACAGCCAAAATGCCGAAGCCGATCCCACCGCGTAGGCCGGCACCTGGCGCAGCCACTGCGGCCAAGACCAGCGCAGCCGCCGCAACCCCGCCAGCAAGGCCAGCACGGCGGCAACGAACAGCAACTGCCCGGCCTCCACGCCGAGATTGAACAGCAGCAGCGCCAGGGGAATATCGTCCGCCGGCAGGCCGACCTCGCTCAGCGCGCCGGCAAAACCCAGGCCGTGTAGCAAGCCGAAACAGAAGGCCACCAGCCAGGGCCAGCGCGCCGCCAGCCCTTGCCGGCCAGCCGGGCGCAGCAGCTCGCAGGCGAGCAAGACAATCGACAGGGCAATGGTCGCCTCCACCGGCGCCGAGGGCATTTGCACATAGCCCAAGGTGGCCGCGACCAGCGTGATGCTGTGGGCCAGGGTGAAGGCGGTGATGGTTTGCAGCAGGCGCCAGCGGCCCTGCACCAGCAGGATCAGGCAGAAGACGAACAACAGGTGATCGATACCGCCGAGGATATGTTCGGCGCCCAGGGCGAAATAACCGGCCACATCGACGCGGCCTTGCGCCGGCAAACCCAACTCCACCTGCGGTGACTGTGGCGAGGCGATCAGCGAGAGGCTGCGACCATCCAGATAGCCGACCCGCACCAGTGCATTGACCATGGTCACCGGCATACCGTCGAAGAGGATCCGCGCGCCGTCCCGCAAACCCTGACTGCAGCGCAGCTGGCTGTGGCTGATGCGTGAACTGCTGGCGAAAATTTCGCTCGGCGCCGCCAGCGCCACACAGTCCGCCGGAAAGCGCGGCACTATGCCCAGCGCCGCGCCGCCCTGCACGGTCGGCACGCGCCAGCTGACACTGAACTCGAACGGCTGTTGTTCCTCGATCAGCAGCGAGGCCGGCAGATTTTCATGCGCGCCGGCCAGCAGGCTGAGGCACAGCAGCCAGCCACCGAACAGCCAGCGCCTCATCGGGCCGACACCTGGGGGCTACCGCTCAGTAACTCGGGCTCGGCGACGCTCACCTGATAACGGCTGAGCAACTGCTGATAGGCCCCATCGCGGGCCTCGGCCAGGCGTTGATTGGCCAGATCGGCACGCACCTGGTCGCGCACTGCGGCAAAGGACACCAGGCGCTCACCGGCCTGCTGGGTGACCCAGACCAGGTGCAAGCCATAGGGCGAGCGCAACGGGCCGCTCCACTGCCCCACCGGCAAGGCAAACAACTGCGCGGCAAAGCCATCGCCAAAATCGCGGGCCACCAACGGCTGGCTCTGGGCGGCGAACTCGCCGGGCAGCAGCAGGGTATCGCCCGGCACCGCCTGACCGCCGCGCAACTGCGCCAGCGCTTGTTCGGCATCCGCGGCCAGCGCCGCACCATGCTGCGCCTGGCTGAGATATACCTGCTTGAACGCCACCTCGGCCGGCGCGCCGTAACGCTCGGGATGCTGCTGATAGAAGGCCAGAATCTCCTCGGCACTGGGCTCGCGCACATCGGCCTGGGCGAGGAACTCCATCTTCTGCGCCAACCGGCGGCGGACTATCACATCGTCCTGGTCCATGCCGGTGGCCAGCGCCTGGCGGTACAGCACCTCTTCACGAATGTAATCCTGCAGCATGCCGCTCAGCTGCGCGGCGTCCGGTTCCTTGCCCCACTGCTTGAGCGCCTGGGCGCGCAGACGCGCCAGATCACTCTGGCTCACCTCGATGCGGTAAGCCTGACGATCGGCCGCCACATAGCCATTGAGCGCGAAGATCAGCGCGCCCAGCGCGAGGAACTGCACCAGGGGTTCGGCGCACAGGCGTCGCAGCCAAGAGGTTCTGCGCCGGCCTGCCGTTTCGTTGCGAGTCATCTAATCAGTTCCTGTGTTCGCCAAGCCCAGCGGCGGGCCTTGCCGGTTGTCGCCGCGACTGCAAGCAGAACGCGCGGAGGCCCTTGAGGCCGGCACTTTATCCTCACCCCGGCGGTAACTCTTGTGATTTAAGCGCAATCAGCACGCACTGCTTAGCGTCGCAGGGCACGTACCCAGCTGACAGCGAAGAACAGAATCAGCAGCACCCCGGCGAGCAGCACGCGCAGGTCGGCCAGCACCAGCTCGGCGCTGGTCGGCACCAGATTGATCTTCAGCGAGGATAGCTTGTAGGGCGCATAAGGCAGGTACTCGGGGCTGCAGAACAGCGCCAGCACGTTGCGCCGCGCCGGGTAACGCATGACGATCACCCGGCTCCAGTGGTCGGCATCCGGTTCGCGACCGACCAGATTGTGGCCCTGGGCCGGACCCATGAAGATCGGAAAGTCGCCGTCCTTGAGGGCCAGTCCGGTGACGTGCTGCTCGTAGTAGGCATTGGCCTGCTGCGGGGTCAGGCCGGTCATCTGCGGCGCACCGGGATAGGGGCGCAGTTCGGGGTAGTTGCGCAGCAGGTTGAGCATATACACCGGCCCGCCATCGTCCTGTAGCGCCCAGTCGCGCAGGTCGCGGACGATGGCTGGGCCATGGGGGCCGAGGTAGGGGCTTTGCTCGCAGACCTTGAGATAGCCGTCGATCTCCACGGCAGTCAGCTTGCCGCGGATCAACCCGGGGGTCTGCCAGAGGAAGAAGGCCCCGTAGAGGACCAACAGCACGAGGGCGAACAGGCTTTCGAAACGGTAGCGGTGCATGGTTATTCCTTGGTGGTGATGGAGTTTCGCGGGACTCACGGGCGGGGCTCCGCTCGACTGGAGAAGCGCTACGGTGCGTGCCTCTCAGCCCAGGTAATCGAGCAGCAGCGCATTGATCTGCTCAGGCGCATCCAGTTGCAGCCAGTGGCTGGCGCCGTCGATTTGCGCATAGCGCCAGGCCCCGTCCACGTACTCGCCGGAAATCACCATCTGCTGGCGCGCCAGCGCATGGTCGCCGCTGCTCCAGATGCCCAGGGTCGGCACCTGCACCCGCGGGTACTGCTTCGGCAGGATCAGCCCGAGGTTGTCGCGGTAGATGCCGATGCCGGCATACAGGCGACCCGGTCGCGCCATTTCGGCTTTCCAGTGCGCGGCCTCCCTGGGGTAGTGGGTGATCAGGTCGAACATCTTCCAGTTGCCCAATTTGAGGAAGGACTCGCCCAGCGGCGAGGCGCAGATCAGCACGTAATAGCCCTTGAGCTTCTGCGCCAGACCGCCGCGCGGATAGGCTTCGGGATGACCGACCGACATCGGCACGAAGCGCCGGATGCGTTCGGGGTGATGAATGGCAAACGACCAGCCGCACACCGCGCCCCAGTCGTGGCAGACCAGATCGACCTTATTAATGCCCAGGGTATCGAGGATGCCCAGCAGGTCGCTGACGAAATTGGCCACCTTATAGGCGCCCTTGCCGGTCGGTGCGTCGCTGGCGCCGAAGCCGCGCAGATCCGGGGCGATCACCCGATAGCCGGCCCTGACCAGCACCGGGATCTGCTCGCGCCAGACCTGGTGACTGTCGGGGAAGCCATGCACCAGCAGCACATCGGGGCCTTCGCCCTCGATCACAACGTTGAAGTCCAGGCCGTTGACCCGCAGCATGCGACTGTTGAAAGTGGGAAGTGGCTGCATGGAATCTCCATATCAGGATGGTTTTGGTCAGGCCTTGTGGCCGTTAAGTGTGGAGCCAAGCGTCGCCTTTTGTCGGATGGGTTGAGCTGGCGGTTCCATCGCGCAACGTCGCGATCAATCCAGACGCTGCACCGCTGGCGGGATCCAGCTCCCGTCCAGAGCTTCTGGCCGCGGCGCATACAGGCGCATGGTCACGCCCAGCGCGCCACTAGCCGGCGCCGGCAGCCAGTTTGCTTGTTTGGCCGCGCCCGGGTTCTGCGCTTGCAGATAGAGATCCAGCGAGCCATCGGCGTTATAGCTCAGGGCATCGCGGTCGCCGATGGCGAAGCGATTGAGCGGATTGGCCACCTGATAGCCTTCGCCGTCGTACATGGTCACCGACCAGAATGCCTCGGCCGGCGGCAGTTGCTCCTTGGCGAAATGCAGCTGGTAACGGTGCTCGCCGGTCATCGGCTGGCCGCTGGCATCGGCCAGGTTCAGCGGGTAGATAGCGTCCTCGACGGGAATGGCGCCCAGGCCGGCCAGGGTGACCACCGCACGCTTGAGGTAGTAGTTGCCGTACACGCCCATGCTGTTGGTGCTGACCATCCAGCCATTGCGCACCTGGCCCATGCTCGGCAGTGACGCCTTGAACAGTTGCAGACTGGTCAGCGGCGCCTGTTCCAGCGCGGCACGCAGCTGTGGTTCAGCCTTGGTCAGGTCGAACGGCTGGCCGACGACCAGGCCGATACGCCGCATGCGTTCGAGGATCGACCAGTCGGTGGCCTGCGGCGGATTGACCTTGAGCAGCTCGGCGGCGCGGCTGAAAAACTCGGCGGCGCTCATGCTGTTGACCTGGCGTAGCGGCTCGGTGTGCATGTCGATCGCCGGATCGCTGCTGGCGACTGCCGGCTGAGCCGGCTTACCCCACTGTGACAGCGGGGTGATGTGCATCTGGTCCTGCAGGCGGTTGACGTTGGCATAGTCAGCCGGGCCGTTGGTCTGGATCCGGCCGATGATCCACACATAGGGCGTCGGCGCCGGAATGCCGTGCACCCCGGCCGGCAGCTTGCCCTGCCAACCCGGCGGCAGCAGGGCCCAGTTGGCGGCTTCGGTACCGCTGGTGCGCCAGCCGGGCGCAGCAAACACATTGGTCCACATGTCGTAGAACGGCAGGATGTAGTAACGACCATCAGTGGCGGGCATCGAGACGATCACCGGCTCCCTGCTCAGGTCGAGCCAGGAGCGCGAGTATAGGGTATCGAAATTGGGGCGTACCACATCGCGGTTTTCCGCCCCTGGGTACGTGCGGTTGTAGCTG
>MHZN01000257.1 GCA_001830395.1 Pseudomonadales bacterium RIFCSPLOWO2_12_59_9
TTGCAACCGAGCCTGGCCCACGGCATGGCGGCCTCCAGCTATGTGCAGGGCGCGGTGTTCGATGTGGTGACCAACTTCTTCAACGACCCCAAGGCCGACCCGAAACGCGCCGCCAAGCAACTCGCCGCGGCCATCCAAGCGGTGCAGTAAGGCACCCCTAGCCGCCGGTTTTGCCGGCGGCTTTTTCCCCCGCTGATTTCAGGCTGCCCGAACGGGTGGCAGGGATTCGTGCACTCCGAAAACGCCCTAGCCGCCGGTTTCTTTTCCGCGGGAGGGGAGACGAGCCCAATCCAGGAGCCCCGTTATGAGTTCAACCGTCGTATTTACCAAGGCCTCACCGCTGGATGCGCTGCAACGCTGGCTGCCCAAGCTGGTGCTGGCGCCGAGCATGTTGATCGTGTTGCTCGGCTTCTACGGCTACATCCTCTGGACCTTCTTGCTGTCGTTTACCAGCTCGCGCTTTATGCCCAGTTACCAGTGGGTCGGTTTGCAGCAGTACGAGCGCCTGCTGGACAACGACCGTTGGTGGGTGGCGAGCAAGAACCTGATGGTCTTTGGTGGCCTGTTCATCAGCATCAGTCTGGTGGTCGGTGTGTTGCTGGCGGTATTGCTGGATCAGCGCATTCGCCGTGAAGGCTTTATCCGCACCATTTTGCTCTACCCCATGGCGCTGTCGATGATAGTCACCGGCACCGCCTGGAAGTGGCTGCTCAACCCCGGCCTGGGTATCGACAAGATGCTCCGTGACTGGGGTTGGGAGGGCTTTCGGTTCGACTGGCTGGTGGACCCGGATCGGGTGGTTTACTGCCTGGTGATCGCCGCCGTGTGGCAGGCCTCGGGCTTTGTGATGGCGCTGTTTTTGGCGGGGTTAAGAGGCGTCGACCAGTCGATCATCCGCGCCGCCCAGGTGGATGGTGCCAGCTTGCCGAATATCTACCTGCGCATCGTCCTGCCGAGCCTCGGTCCGGTGTTCTTCAGCGCGCTGATGATCCTTTCACACATCGCCATCAAAAGCTTCGATCTGGTCGCCTCGATGACCGCCGGCGGCCCCGGCTACGCCTCCGATCTGCCGGCGATGTTTATGTATGCGCACACCTTCACCCGCGGCCAGATGGGGCTCGGCGCCGCCAGCGCGATCCTTATGCTCGGCGCGGTGCTGGCGATCCTGGTGCCGTATCTGTACTCCGAATTGCGAGGTAAACGCCATGACTAGCATTGTCGGCAAATTCCCGATCAGCCTGAGCCGCCTGGCGATCTACGCCACTCTACTGGCAGCGTGCGCGGTCTACCTGATCCCGCTGCTGATCATGCTACTGACCAGCTTCAAGAGCCCGGACGACATCCGCAGCGGCAACCTGCTGTCCTGGCCCGAGGTGTTTACCGCCATCGGCTGGCTGAAGGCCTGGGACGGTGTCGGCGGCTACTTCTGGAACTCGGTGAAGATCACCATTCCGGCGGTGCTGATCTCCACCCTGCTCGGTGCGCTGAACGGCTATGTGCTGGCCATGTGGCGTTTTCGTGGCTCGCAGCTGTTCTTTGGTCTGCTGCTGTTTGGCTGCTTCCTGCCGTTTCAGGTGGTGCTGCTGCCGGCGTCCTTCACCCTCGGTCAACTCGGCCTGGCCAATACCACCAGCGGCCTGGTGCTGGTGCATGTGGTCTACGGCCTGGCCTTCACCACGCTGTTTTTTCGCAACTACTACGTCAGCGTGCCGGATGCTCTGGTGCGCGCGGCGCGGCTGGATGGTGCGGGGTTCTTCACCATCTTCGGGCGGATCCTGCTGCCCATGTCGACCCCAATCATCATGGTCTGCCTGATCTGGCAGTTCACTCAGGTCTGGAACGACTTCCTCTTCGGTGTGGTGTTCGCCAGCGGCGACACCCAGCCGATCACCGTAGCCCTCAATAACCTGGTCAACACCAGCACCGGGGCCAAGGAATACAACGTCGACATGGCCGCGGCGATGATCGCCGGGCTGCCCACGCTGGTCGTCTACATACTGGCCGGTAAGTACTTCCTGCGCGGGCTTACAGCCGGCGCCGTCAAAGGTTGAAAGCTGCTGCTGCGCTCGGTCATGCAGCGTTGGAATCCGGCTCGGAAAGCCGCTTGCGGCTAACGCGCTTCAGTGCGGCCCCGAAGGGGTGAGCGAAGCGAGTCAAGCTCATTTAGCGGCCTAAATTCCGCTTCCTCGCCGGATTCCGCCTTACCTGACCTTCGCTTGCGACGCGTCAACGATATTGGAGAGATGAAATGGCAACGCTTGAACTGCGCAACGTCAACAAGTCCTACGGCAACGGCCTGGCGGACACCCTGAAGAATATCGATATCCAGATCGACTCCGGCGAGTTCCTGATTCTCGTTGGGCCGTCCGGCTGCGGTAAATCCACCCTGATGAACTGCATCGCCGGTCTGGAGGAAATTAGTGCTGGCGCGATCCTGGTGGATGGCGCCGATATCAGTGGCATGAGCCCCAAGGATCGCGACATTGCCATGGTTTTCCAGTCCTATGCGCTGTACCCGACCATGACGGTGCAGGGCAACATCGCCTTCGGCCTGAAGATGCGCAAGATGGCACCGGCAGCGATCGAGGCGGAGGTCGCGCGGGTGGCCAAACTGCTGCAGATCGAGCACCTGCTGGCGCGCAAGCCCGGCCAGCTTTCCGGTGGTCAGCAGCAGCGCGTGGCCATGGGGCGGGCATTGGCGCGGCGGCCGAAGATCTACCTTTTCGACGAGCCGCTGTCTAACCTCGACGCCAAGCTGCGCGTGGAGATGCGCACCGAAATCAAGCTGATGCATCAGCGTTTGAAGACCACCACGGTCTACGTCACCCACGACCAGATCGAGGCCATGACCCTCGGCGACAAAGTGGCGGTGATGAAGGACGGCATCATCCAGCAGTTCGGTACTCCGCAACAGATCTACAACGATCCGGCCAACCTGTTCGTGGCGAGCTTTATCGGTTCGCCGCCGATGAACTTCATCCCCTTGCATCTGCAGCGTCGCGCCGGCCAACTGTGGGCTCTGCTCGACAGTGGTCAGGCGCGCTGCGAGTTGCCGCTGGGGGCGATGGAGGAGGGCTTCGAGAGCCGTGAAGTGATACTCGGTATTCGCCCGGAGCAGATCCAGGTGGCCCCTGCTGGCAGCAGCACGTTGCCGTCGATCCGCGCCGAGGTGCAAGTCACCGAGCCCACCGGGCCGGACACCCTGGTGTTCGTCAACCTCAACCAGACCAAGGCCTGTTGCCGCATGGCGCCGGATGCCGCGCCGCAGGCGGGGCAAATCCTCGAGCTGCAATTCGATCCGAGCAAAGTGCTGCTGTTCGATGCGCAAAGCGGTGAGCGTCTGTTGGCAGGAAAAGTCCACAGCGGTGACCGTACGGCCAAGGTCGCGCAGTTCAAGGGTCGCTAAACGAAGTTGCAAGCAAGCAGTCGCTCAAGGGCTGCTTGCCGTGTCCGCGCTCCTGGCGCTGTGCCATGAGCGGTTAACCAATAAAAACAAAAAATGGAGTGGATATGAGAACAGTAACGAGTCTCGGCCTGGCGTTGTCCATGAGCTACCTGGTGTTACCTCATGCGGCGCAGGCCGTGGAGTTCAGTGGTTATGTGCGCAGTGGCGCGGGCGGTTCGGCAAACGGCGGCTCGCAAGCCTGCTTCCAGTTGCCCGGCGCCCAGTCGAAGTACCGTTTGGGTAACGAGTGCGAACAGTACATGGAGCTGGATCTGCGCCAGGATCTGCTCACCCTCGACGACGGCTCGGTACTCAGCGTCGAAGGCATGGCGCAGCTGTACAACGAGTATGGCCACACGCCGAAATTCACCGGTGACTACGGCTTCGCGCGGATGAACCAGATGTACGCCGAGTTGAGCAATATGCCGGCCTTGAATGGTGGCTCGTTATGGGCGGGTCGGCGTTTCTACAAACGCAACGACATCCATATCTCCGACTTCTATTACTGGAACCAGAGCGCCACCGGCTTCGGTGTCGACGAGATGGTGATCGGCGACCTGAAGTACAGCTATGTGTTCTCGCGCAAGGACAACTACGACCAGAAACCCTATATCAACCGTCAAGATTTTAACGTCGGCGGCTTCCAGACCAACCCCGGCGGCGAACTGGAAGTGGGCGTCAGCTACATCGAGAAACCCGGCAGCACGGATGCGCACAGCGGCTGGTCGGTTGCTGCGCAGCATGTGCAGGACGAGTTTCTGGGCGGCATTAATACCCTGGCCCTGCAGTATGGCGAAGGCCCTGGTACCGGTCTGGGTTACACCGGCGACCCGACCCTGGACGACAATGCCAAGAGCTGGCGCGCGGTGGAGTTCTTCGATTGGCAGATCACCCCGCGCCTCGGTGGTCAGATCGAGGTGGTCTATCAGAAGGACATCCGCACCGGTGGCGCCGACCAGAATTGGCTATCGGTTGGCGGGCGTACCAGTTATGCCTTCACCGAGCAGTTCAAGCTGATCGGCGAGCTGGGCCGCGATCAGGTCGAGGCTCCCGGCGGCACCCGCAAGCTGACCAAATTTACCGTGGCGCCGACCTGGTCGCCGGCCGGCCCTGGCTTCTGGGCGCGTCCAGAGCTGCGTCTGTATTACACCTATGCCAGCTGGAACGAGGCGGCGCAGCGTGCAGCCAGTGAATTGGAGGCGGGCTCGGCATTGTCCGATAGCGGGGTTTTTGGCACTGCGCGACATGGCTCCAATGTCGGCGTGCAGGTTGAGTACTGGTGGAAATGAGGTGGTTAGAGCAACTGCGACGAAAGAGGGGGGATGGCGACTGCTAAATCGCGGCGTTCGATCGGCTCGCCGCTTGGCGAGCCTGTATGCGCGGCTGGCTTGAGGTGTGTTTTTGCGGGGGCTTGCGGGGTGTCTGGCAAGCTAGCCTGGATCTTCATCGCTCGGGTAGCGGCTGGCGTTGAGGCTTTCCTTGATCTTGCGCAGGTGCGGCTGGAAGTCCACGCCACGGCGCAGGGTCACCCCGGTGGCCAATACGTCCAACACGGTGAGCTGAATAATCCGCGAGGTCATCGGCATATAGATGTCGGTGTCCTCAGGCAGTGGGATGTCCAGGCTCAGGGTGCTGGCCTTGGCCAGGGGCGAGCCGGCGGCGGTCAGGCCGAGCACCGAGGCGCCGTTCTGCCGGGCCAGACGCGCGACTTCCACCAGTTCGCGGGTGCGGCCAGTGTAGGAAATGATCACGAAGAGGTCGCCGGTGTGGGCCACCGAAGCCAGCATGCGCTGCATCAGCACATCGGAATGCGCGGATACCGCGAGGTTGAAGCGGAAGAATTTGTGCTGGGCATCCAGGGCCACCGAGGCCGAGGCGCCGAGGCCAAAGAAGTGGATCTGCCGGGCCTGGATCAGCAGGTCAACGGCGCGGCTGATCAGTTGCGGGTCGAGGCTCTGGCAGGCGCTGTCGAGGGAGGTGATGGCACTGCCGAAGATCTTCCGGGTATAGGCCTCGGGGCCGTCGTCGGCTTCCACCGCGCGGCTCACGTAGGCGGCGCCGCTGGCCAGGCTTTGGGCCAACTGCATTTTCAGTTCTGGGTAGCCGTTGACGCCGAACGAGCGGCAGAAGCGATTGACTGTCGGCTCGCTGACCTTCGCGGCCTGGGCCAGCGCGGCAATGCTGAAGCGGGTGGCTTCCTGCGGGCCGCGCAGAATCACTTCGGCAACCTTGCGTTCGGCCTTGCTCAGCCCTTCGAGGCGGTTCTGGATCTGCTCCAGAAGATTTCGCACGCGGTCCATCTTTCGTCCTTAGGTCGGGGGGCTGCCTATCGTACTGAGGGTGCCCGGTTGCGGCCACATGAATATAAGCCTTGCGGAAATATTGTTATTATTACTACATAAGTTTGATTATTACGGCTAAGCTTCACACTTAAAGCTTATTTTGATATGGGAATATATATCATGACCTCAGCCACTGTCGGACCCTGCGCCTTCGCCCTCTTCGGGGCCATGGGTGATCTGGCGCTGCGCAAGCTGTTTCCTGCCCTCTATCAACTGGATCGTGCCGGCCTGCTGCATGCCGAGACGCGCATCCTCGCCCTGGCCCGTGAGAACGGCGAGCCTGCCACGCACCTGGCGGCCATCGGCGAGCACCTGCACCGTCATGTACCGACTCGCGAGATCGATGCGGCGGTCATGCAGCGCTTTATGGCGCGCCTGGACTACCTGTCGATGGATTTCCTCCAGGCGGCGGACTACCCCGCACTGGCAGACAGGCTGGGTCCGGTGGAACGACTCATCGCCTACTTCGCCACGCCCGCCTCGGTGTACGGGGCGATCTGCGCCGGGCTGGCGCAGACCGGGCTGGCGCAGACCGGGCTGGCGCAGCGCACTCGGGTGGTGCTGGAGAAGCCCATCGGCCACGACCTGGGCTCTTCCCGCGAGGTGAACGATGCCGTGGCACTGCACTTCCCGGAGAACCGCACCTATCGGATTGATCACTACCTGGGCAAGGAGACGGTGCAAAACCTGATCGCCCTGCGCTTCGCCAACAGCCTGTTCGAGACCCAGTGGAACCAGAACCACATTTCCCATGTGGAGATCACCGTGGCCGAGCAGGTCGGTATCGAGGGCCGCTGGGGCTACTTCGACCAGGCCGGTCAGCTGCGCGACATGATCCAGAATCACCTGCTGCAGCTGCTCTGCCTGATCGCCATGGACCCGCCCAGTGACCTCTCGGCCGACAGCATCCGCGATGAGAAGGTCAAGGTGCTCAAGGCCCTGGCGCCGATCACCGCCGAGCAGCTCAGCCAGCAGGTGGTGCGCGGCCAGTATGTGGCCGGCAGCAGCGCCGGCAAGGCGGTGCCGGGCTACCTGGAGGAAGACAACGCCAATGCCCAGAGCGACACCGAGACCTTCGTCGCGTTGCGCGCGGAAATCCGCAACTGGCGCTGGTCCGGCGTGCCTTTCTATCTGCGTACCGGCAAGCGCATGCCGCAGAAGTTGTCGCAGATCGTCATCCACTTCAAGGAGGCGCCGCATTACATCTTCTCCCCAGAGCAGCGTCCGCTGATCAGCAATCGCCTGATCATCCGCCTGCAGCCGGACGAGGGTATTTCCCTGCAGGTGATGACCAAGGACCAGGGCCTGGACAAGGGCATGCAACTGCGCAGCCGCCCGTTGCAGCTGAGCTTCTCCGATGCCCACGGCTCACGGATTCCAGACGCCTACGAGCGGCTGCTGCTGGAAGTCATGAAAGGCAACCAGAACCTCTTCGTGCGCAAGGACGAGATCGAGTACGCCTGGAAATGGTGTGACCAGCTGATCGCCGGCTGGCAGCGCCAAGGCGACTCGCCCAAGCCCTATGCGGCGGGCACTTGGGGGCCGATGGCGTCGATGGCATTGATCACTCGCGATGGCAGGAGCTGGTATGGCGATCTTTAATCTCGACCTGCCGGTGCAGGTCACCGGGCTCAGCCTGAGCAACCCCGAGCAACTCGCTTCGGAGCTGGCACTGACGGTGGCCCAGGCTTTGCGCACGGCCATCGAGGCGCGGGGCAGGGCGTCACTGGTGCTGTCCGGTGGGCGCAGCCCGATTGCCTTCTTCGAGCGCCTGTCGAGCCAGGAGTTGGACTGGTCGCGGGTGGTTGTGAGCCTGGCGGACGAGCGCTGGGTTACGGTCAGCCATGCCGACAGCAACGAGGGGCTGGTGCGCCGCCATCTGCTGCGCGGACCGGCCGCCCAAGCAGGTTTTATCGGTCTGTATCAGCCGGCGAAGAACCTGGACGACGCGGCGCAGCTGGCGGACCAGGCGTTGGCCGAACTGCCCCAGCCCATCGACGTGTTGGTGCTGGGCATGGGCGAGGACGGCCACACCGCCTCGCTGTTCCCGAGCAGCCCGAACCTCGCGTCGGCGCTGAGCCCCGACTGCCCGCAGCGTTGCCTGCCGATGCAGGCCCCGACCGCGCCCCACCAGCGCCTGAGCATGCCACTG
>MHZN01000258.1 GCA_001830395.1 Pseudomonadales bacterium RIFCSPLOWO2_12_59_9
CCGCCGGCAGCGATTCGCCCGGCGCTAGAATGCCGTCGTAAATGGCGATGAAAAGCGCTTCCAGCGCAAGGTCGGCGGCATGCTTGCGGGAGTGTTCGTTGAGAGAGATCATGGGCCAAGGGTAAACTTGGTTACCAAGTACAGTCAAGCCTGGGCACGCTGATAAATCCGCGGAGTGCCTGAATAAAGGCTGAAGCTATTGCGCGACTTCGAGATTAAAGCCAAGGAGCCTGCTGCAGTGAAAGAGCTAAGGTGTTGGACATCCCTACTCCAAGGTCGCTCTTAGAAGGCCGAGCTTGGCGTGCCGCTTAGCTCACTCAACCGCCAGCAGACTGGGCGCGACAAATGGCTGGGCGAAGCTAAAGGCCTGGGCCGTCGGCCCCTGCTCTTGCAAAGACTGCAACGCCGCCTTGGCCGCCGCCAGGGTCGGCAGTTGCCCGACTGGAATCCACCACAGCGCCAGGTTGGTAACCGCCAGCTTATCGAACCAGTGCTGCTTGCTTCTCAGCACAGTCAGGTGCTCACCCGAGTAGACATAATCCTTGAGCGCCGCCAGCGACTGCCAAACCGACAAATTGACGATGATCAGCGGGTCATCGAACAGCTGAATCGCGGTGGCGTCGCCGCTGTCATCCTGCAGCCGCCAGATAAAACCGGGGCTGCGCTCGGCCAGTGCATTGATGTGCTCCAGCTGCTCAACGAAGCCTTGCATCAACGGTTGGTCCAGCGGCGCTTTGGCCTTGGCAATGTTTACTTGGGCTAACTGATAGTGCATCGCTATTGCCTCCTTGGCCTGTGCTGCCGGACGCCTTGCCCGGCATGCAATAGATTTAACGCTTGAGCGGATCGTGCCAGAACGGTAGCTGGCTTTCTTGATAAATATCCGCCCGGCTAAGGCCCAGATCCTTCAGCGCACCGTCACTCAGCATCGCCAACTGCCGGCGCTCGCGGGCCAACTCGATCCAGCGACGCAACTGCCGCAGCATGCTCACTGGCCAAACCTTGAGTGGCTGCCGAGCAGCAGTAACAACCGATTGTCTGTTCATTGCAGTGCCCTCCACATGTGTATGGCACTAGTGTCTGAGCAGCGCTAAGATCAATCCAACGAATGTTTTTTATACTTAGCATCTTGTGGATTGATGAATGGCCAACTATCCCAGTATCGATACCGAACTGCTGCGCACCTTTGTCGCAATTGCCGACCAGAGTGGCTTCACCCGTGCGGCGCAAGCCCTGAACCGCACCCAATCAGCAGTCAGCATGCAGATGAAGCGGCTGGAGGACGACGTGGTGCAACGCGCCCTGTTCCAGCGCGAAGGTCGCCAGTTGCGCCTGACCGCCGAGGGCCAGGTGCTGCTCGGTTATGCCAGGCGGATTCTTAACCTGCACAGCGAGGTGCTCAGCACCCTGCGCGAACCCCATATGGTCGGCTCGGTGCGTATCGGTACGCCGGACGATTACGTCATGCGCTTTCTGCCGGGGATTCTCTCGCGCTTCGCCCAGAGCTACCCGCTGGTGCAGGTCGAGGTGCATTGCGAATCCTCGGCACAGTTACTGCAACGCCAGGACCTCGACCTGTCGATTGTCACCCGCAAGCCCGGCGATGAGATTGGCCAACTGCTGCGTCAGGAGCGCTTCGTCTGGGCCGAGGCGATCGGCTTCAGTCCAAGCGAGCAGAGCCCGATGCCGCTGGCGATGTTCAACAGCGATTGCTTCTGCCGAACCTGGGCCTGCAACGCGCTGGATACCCTGGGCCGCGATTACCGCGTGGCCTACACCAGCCCCAGCCTGTCGGCGATCATGGCCGTGGTCGGTGCGGGCCTGGCGGTCACCGCCCAACTGCGCAGCCTGATCACCCCGGACCTGCGCATTCTCGGCGAGGCCGAAGGCCTGCCCGAGCTACCGAGCTGCAGCATCGTGCTGCTGCGCAACCCCCGCAGCCATTCACCGGTTACCGAAACCCTGGCCGAACATATCGCCGAGGGCTTTCGGCTCTGATTCAGGCGCAGCGCATGCTCCTTTAATCACAGGCACAAAAAAGCCCGACGCTAAGGTCGGGCTTTTTTTACTCGCGATTAACGCCGGTGCTTAAACCGGTGCTTTAGCGCGGGATTTGTAATCGCCAGTGCGGGTGTCGATTTCGATCCAGTCGTCGATGTTGCAAAAATCCGCAACCTTAACTTCGGTGCCGTTAGCCAGCTTGGCAGGCTTCATCACTTTGCCCGAAGTGTCGCCGCGAGCGGAACCTTCGGTGTAGGTGATCTGGCGAACGATGGTGGTTGGCAGATCAACCGAAACCACTTTGCCTTCGAAGAACACCGCTTCGCAGATGTCGTTCATGCCATCAACGATGAACGGCAATACGCTTTCCAGGTCGTCGGCGTTGAGTTCGTATTGGTTGAACTCCTCGTCCATGAACACGTAGTTCGGCTCGCTGGCGTAGGAGTAAGTCACGTTAACGCGCTCGAGGGTTACCGGCTCAAGCTTGTCATCGGCCTTGTACACAGTCTCGGTGGAAGAACCGGTCAACAAGTTCTTCAGTTTCATTTTAACGATGGCGCTGTTACGGCCGGATTTGGTGAACTCGGCCTTCTGGATAAGCCAAGGTTGGCCGTCGATCAGGGCCACACTGTTGGGCTTCATTTCTTGTGCGGTTTTCATACTAATGTCCGGATTTGAATGGAAAGACAATATTCTTCGCCGCGTATCATAGCCAATTTCGGTAAAACTGCGCCAGCGCCGCGGCAAGATCCGTCTGCGCCGCCTGCTGCGAGCACCAGCTTTGCGCATGGGCCGTCAGCTCTGGCCACACCTCAAGTAACGCCTGCCAGCTCTCCCCCATGACCGCGCCGCTGTTCCAGGCCCGCCACTGGGCCAGTAACGCGGCAGTGGCCGCCGGCGACAAAGCCTCGGTGTAGAGCGCCAGAAAGGCTTCGAGTTTGTCCAGATGGGCATCTTCTGGCTGCGGATAAATCTGCCAGAGCAGCGGCCGCCCGGCCCATTGCGCCCGCACGAAGGAATCTTCGCCGCGCACCGCATTAAAATCGCAGCTCCACAGCAGCCGGTCGTAATCATCCTGACTGACGAACGGCAACACTTGGACGGTCAAACTGCCACGCACCTGCACAGTCCCGACCGCCAAGGCATCGAGCTGCAACCAGCGCAACAGGTCGGCCACTATCCGCCCCTCGGGCACCAGCAAGTGACTGGGCTGAACGTCTGCTGCCAGCACATCCAGCCAACTGGCCAGGCCCGGGTTTTCATAGGCGAACAGCGACATCAGCCGGGCATCGGCCCGAGGCGCCACGCCCAAGCCACGCAAAAAATCCTGGCGTGCCTGCGGGTCTTGCTGAAAAGCGCGGCGCCGTTCCAGCAGGCCGGCCTCACGCAACAAGCCGCCGGTGTCCGAGGTAAAGCCTGGAAAAAAGAAAAACTTCTGCAAGCCCTTGGGCTGCAACGACGGCAAGCCATGGCAGCCGCCGACCCAGTCCTCGGCGCTCAGGTATTCCAGATTCAGCCACAACGACGGCCGCACACGCGCCGCCATCGCCGCGACATAGGCCGCCGGCAACTGGCAGGCGAAGGCCTCGATCACCACATCGGCAGCTTCTACCGGCGACCAGTCGGCGCACCAGCGACGCACCTCGACGCCTTGCTGCAATTGCGCTGCGGCCTGCTCATCGGCCGCTGGACAGACTCGGCAGAAGGCCGCCAGATCATCCACCCACAGCCGTACCGCAAAACCCTGCTCGGCCACCAGCTGGCGGGCCAAGCGCCAGGTCACGCCGATGTCGCCGTAGTTATCGACAACGTTGCAGAAAATATCCCAGCTAACTCGCATAGGGTTCATATCCAACCATTAATCAGCCGCATTATGCCTCCAGCCGCAGGCAAAGACTGCCGGCCCGTATCCCATGCAGTAAACGCATCTAAACAGCAGAAACAATGCATTTGAACTTTGCAGACAGCTTTGCCAACCTGAACCCCAGCCGGAACCACTAAAAACAAGGATTTCCCCATGAGCGCCCGCGCCAGCATCCTCGCCCTGCAAGACAGCATCAACCACGCCGTACTGGGCCAGGAAGCGGTGGTTCGCCAGGTGTTGCTGGCGCTGCTGGCCAACGGTCATGTGCTGCTGGAAAGCCTCCCTGGCCTAGCCAAGACCCGCACCGTGCGGGCGCTGGCCGCGCACCTGGATGCGCAGATGAGCCGCATCCAGTTCACCCCGGACCTGCTGCCCTCCGACATCACCGGCAGCGAGGTGCTGCACAGCGATGCTGGACAGAACCTGATCCAGTTCCAGCCCGGCCCACTGTTTGGCAATCTGATTCTGGCCGATGAAATCAACCGCGCCCCGGCCAAGGTGCAGGCCGCCTTGCTGGAAGCCATGGAAGAACGGCAGATCACCGTGGCCGGCAGCAGCCACCCGTTGCCCGCGCTGTTTATGGTGCTGGCCACGCAAAACCCCATCGAGCAGGAAGGCACCTACCCCCTGCCGGAAGCCCAGATGGATCGCTTCCTGATGAAGGTGCTGCTCGACTACCCGCAGCCCGCCGATGAAGCCCAGGTGCTGCGCCTGCTGCGTGTGGAAGAGCGCGCCCAAACGAGCCACGGCTCGGCTCCCGCCGGCTTTCATCTGGCCAAGGACCAGCTGTTTGCCGCCCGCCGGGAAATGGGCGCCATCCACGTGTCCGAGAGCATCGACCGCTACATCGTCGACCTGATCAACGCCAGCCGCTTCCCAGCCAACTATGACGCCGAGCTGGCCAGCTGGATCAGCCTCGGCGCCAGCCCGCGCGGCGCCATCGGCCTGGATCGCGCGGCGCGGGCCAATGCCTGGCTGGAAGGCGCCGAGTTTGTCAGCCCGGATGATCTGCGCCGGGTGCTGCACCCGGTGTTGCGCCACCGCATCCAGCTGTCTTACGACGCCGTGGCCGATGGCATCAGCGTCGAACAGGTGCTCGAGCGCTTGCTCGACAAGGTCGCGATTCCAGCCTGAGGCCGCGCCCATGCAACCTCCACAACACAGCAGCGATGGCCTGGTTTATGTCTCGATGGCGCAGCTGCTGCGCCTGGAACTGCCAGCCCGACAGCTGAGCTTTGCCGGCCGCCAACCGCGCGCCAGCCTGCTGGCCGGCCAGCATCAGTCACGCCTGCGTGGTCGTGGGCTGAATTTTGAGGAGCTGCGCCGCTACCAGCCCGGCGACGACCTGCGCCATCTCGATTGGCGCACCACCCTGCGCCTAGGCAAACCCTTTGTGCGCAGCTACAGCGAGGAGCGCGACCGCCCGGCGCTGATCGTGCTGGACCAGCGCATGGACATGTTTTTCGGTTCACAATACAGCTTCAAGTCCTGCACCGGCGCCAAGCTCGCCGCGCTCTGCGCCTGGATGGCCCTGCAGGCCGGCGACCGGGTCGGCGGGCTGATTTTTAACGACCAGCAGATCGAGCGAATTGCGCCCTTGCGCAGCCGCAGCCGGGTCGAGCAGTTGTGCACCAGCATAGTCCAGCAGAATCAAGCGCTGGCCGCCGACGCCCCGCATATCGACGGTGCCGCGCAGCTCAACAAGGTGCTGCTGGAATGCCGTCGGCATGCCGCTCACGACCAGCTGATTTGCCTGATCAGCGACTTTGCCGGCGCCAACGCCCAGACCCTGCAACTGCTGCGCGAACTGTCCGCCCATAACGATGTGCTGGCCCTGCAGGTCTATGACCCGCTGGCGCTCAAACTGCCGAGCAACGGCCATTTACTGGTGACCCAGGGCGAGCTGCAACTGGAGCTGGCGGTTGGCCGCAAACACGTGCATCAACCCCTCAGTGAATTTGCCAGCGGCCGTTTGCGCGAGGTGGCCGAGTTGCTGCGCCGCAGCCAGATTCCACTGTTGATGATCAGCACCGGCGAGCCGGCCCTGGGGCAATTGCGTTTTGAGTTGGGCAAGCTGAACGGACGCCGCCAATGACCCCACCCGCCAATATTTCCCAGCTGCAAGACCTGCCGCTGCCCGCCGCCGTCAGTTACCTGCCGCAAACCTGGGGTTGGCTGGCGCTGCTGCTGTTGCTGCTGGCCGTCGGTCTCTACTATGCCGGCCGTGCGCTGTACCGCTGGCGGCGCAACCGTTACCGGCGCGCGGCGCTGGCCGAACTCAGCCGCCTGGAATTGGCCCTGACAACGCCTGCGCAGAGCGTGACCGCGCTGCGCCAGTTGCCCGAGCTGCTCAAGCGCACGGCCCTGTCGATGCCCAAGCCACCTGATGTTGCCAGTTTCAGTGGCCAAGCCTGGCAGCAGTTTCTGCAAGCCAGCAGCCCGACCCGCCTGCCGGACGACTTTGCCCGGCAACTGGCCCTGCTCGCCTACGCCCCCGAGGAGCAATTGCAAAATCTGCCGCCAACACAACTCACTCAGCTGCTGAATGTCAGCCGGCTCTGGCTGGAGCAGCACCATGTGGCAGTTTGACTATCCCTGGTTGTGGCTGCTGCTGCCGCTGCCCTTGCTCGCCTGGCGCTATCTGCCGGCCTATCGGGAGGCGCGGCGGGCGGTGGGGGTGCCGTTCTTCAGCGCCATCAGCCAGGCGCTCGGCGTCAGCCCGGTAAAGTCCGGGATCAGCCGGGGTCGCTGGCAACTGCCGCTCAACCTGCTGGTCTGGCTGCTGGTGCTGGCCGCCCTGGCCCGTCCGGTGTGGGTCGAGCCGCCGCTGCAACAGACCCAACCGGTGCGCGACCTGCTGCTGGCCATCGATATTTCCCAGTCCATGGAGGCCCGCGACTACTTGGACGGCG
>MHZN01000259.1 GCA_001830395.1 Pseudomonadales bacterium RIFCSPLOWO2_12_59_9
AAGCCAGCCGCGAATACGATTTGGTCGAGCGTCTGGCCCGACAAATCGCCGGCGTACTACTGCTGACCGCCACCCCGGAACAACTGGGTCTGGACAGTCACTTCGCCCGGCTGCGCCTGCTCGACCCAGATCGTTTCCATGATCTGGCGGCATTTCGTGCCGAGAGCGCGCAGTACCAGCCAGTGGCCGAAGCGGTGCAAGAACTGCTCGACCAGGGCAGTCTCAGCAGCCAAGCCCGCACCGCGATCCATGGTTTTCTCGGCAGCGCCGGCGATGAGCTACTGGCTGCCGTTGAGAGTGGCGATGCCGAAGCCCGCGCGCGCATGGTCCGTGAGCTGCTCGACCGCCACGGCACCGGCCGGGTGCTGTTTCGTAATACCCGCTCGGCAGTGCGCGGCTTCCCCGAACGGCAACTGCACCCCTACCCACTGGCCTGCCCGGACGTCTATCTGGAACTGCCGGTCGGCGAGCATGCCGACCTCTATCCGGAAGTCAGCTACCAGGCCCAACCAGAAGCCGGCGAAGAGCAGCGCTGGTGGCGTTTCGATCCGCGCGTCGAATGGCTGATCGACACCCTGAAGATGCTGAAAAAGGTCAAGGTGCTGGTGATCTGCGCCCACGCCGAAACCGCCCTGGATCTGGAAGACGCCTTGCGCGTGCGCTCCGGGATTCTCGCCACGGTGTTCCACGAGGGCATGAACATCCTCGAACGGGATCGTGCCGCGGCTTATTTTGCCGACGAAGAATTCGGTGCCCAGGTGCTGATCTGCTCGGAAATCGGCAGTGAAGGGCGCAACTTCCAGTTCGCCCATCACCTGGTGTTGTTCGATCTGCCGTCCCACCCCGATTTGCTCGAGCAGCGCATCGGCCGCCTCGACCGTATTGGTCAGCAGCACACCATCCAGCTGCATGTGCCCTACCTGGAAAACAGCCCGCAAGAGCGCCTGTTCCAGTGGTATCACCAGGCGCTGAATGCCTTCTGCAACACCTGCCCGACCGGTAATGCCCTGCAGCATCAGTTCGGTCCACGGCTGCTGCCGCTGCTGGAGGCCGGCGATGATGGTGAATGGCAAGCCCTGGTGGACGAGGCGCAAACAGAGCGCGTACGTCTGGAAGGCGAACTGCACGCCGGGCGCGATCGCCTGCTGGAGCTCAACTCCGGCGGCGCCGGTGAAGGCGAAGCCTTGGTCGAGGCGATCCTCGAACAAGACGACGAGTACGCCCTGCCGATTTACATGGAGGCCTTGTTCGACGCCTTCGGTATCGACAGCGAAGACCATTCGGAAAACGCCCTGATCCTGCGCCCCAGCGAGAAAATGCTGGACGCCAGCTTCCCGCTCGGCGACGACGAAGGCGTGACCATCACCTACGACCGCGACCAGGCGCTGAGCCGCGAGGACATGCAGTTCCTCACATGGGAACACCCGATGGTGCAAGGTGGCATGGACCTGGTGCTGTCCGGCTCGATGGGCAACACCGCCGTGGCGCTGATCAAGAACAAGGCGTTGAAACCCGGCACCGTGCTGCTGGAGCTGCTCTACGTCAGCGAAGTGGTGGCTCCTCGCGCCCTGCAACTGGGCCGTTACCTGCCGCCGGCAGCGCTGCGTTGCCTGCTGGATAACAACGGCAACGACCTGGCCAGCAAGGTGTCCTTCGAGACCCTCAGCGACCAGCTGGAAAGTGTGCCGCGTGCCAGTGCCAACAAATTTGTCCAGGCCCAGCGCGAGGTGCTCAATCCGCAGATCAACGCCGGCGAAGCCAAGGTTGCCCCGCGCCACGCCGAGCGAGTGGCCGAAGCCAAGCGCCGCCTGGCCGCCGATACCGAGGAAGAGCTGGCACGTTTGACCGCCCTGCAAGCGGTCAATCCCAGCGTGCGCACCAGCGAGCTGGAGGCCTTGCGCAAGCAACGCGAACAGGGCCTGGCAATGCTCGACAAGGCCGCGTTGCGCCTGGAAGCCATCCGCGTGCTGGTCGCCGGCTAACTCATCGCAGCCGCTATAAGCATCACTAAAAAACCGGGAACTTACGCAGCTAGCGTAACTGCCCGGTTTTTTAGTTAATGGCCGTACCAGTCATAAAAACCCAACAACCGGCAACACCTCAGGAGCCTGCAAAAAGATGAACTTTCTCCTTCTTTCCGGCAGTTTTCACCGCGCCAGTTTTTCCCAGGCGTTGTTGCACTTCGTGGCCGAGCAATTGCCCGAACACCACACCGCTGCCCCGGACCTCCGGGAGCTGCCGTTTTATTGCCAGGATATCGAGGGCGACCAGCGACCGGCGCAGGTGCTGCAACTGCTCGAACAGGTCAGTTGGGCCGACGCGCTGATTATCTGTACGCCTGAGTACAACCACAGCATTCCAGCGGTGCTGAAGAACGCCATCGACTGGGCCTCGCGTCCGGCGTTCAAGTCGCCACTGAAAGACAAGCCGGTCACCTTTATCACCCAGGCCAACAGCCCGGTGGGTGGCGCCAGAGCCCAGGCGCACCTCAAATTGGTATTCGATTCCACCCTGTCGCGTATCCATATGTGCCACGAAATGATGATCGCCGCGGTCGAGCAAAAATTCGACCAACACCTGAGCCTGAGCGATGAGCACAGCCAGGTGCGCATCCGCCGGCACCTGCACGACTTTATTGAGTTTATTGGCTAAGGCCGACGAGCCGCCGTCCGTACGAGTCAATACAACCCTTAGTGCCAGCCCTGCGCACGTCATAAAGCACCGATAAATACTGCTAGGCTTAGGGCCCGCGCCCGCTTCGCTTGGTGCGCAGTGCTGCTCTGCGATTTGCCGCTGACACAGGAGATAGACCATGCAACAACACACCATCACTTTGGTGCAGGACTCGTGGCGACAGGTTGCAGCGATCGCCCCGCAAGCGGCTGAGCTGTTTTATCAGAATCTATTTGACGCCGACCCCAGCCTGAAACCCTTGTTTAAAGGTGAAATGCCCGAGCAAGGCAAAAAATTGATGCAGATGATCGGCGCCGCAGTCGGCAAGCTGAATGATTTGCCGGCACTGGTGCCGATCCTGCAAGGTCTGGGTAAACGCCATGCCGGCTACGGCGTGGAAGACTCGCACTACCAAACGGTTGGCGCGGCGCTGCTGAAAACCCTAGGCCAAGGCTTGGGCGCAGACTTTACCGAAGAGGTCAAAAACGCCTGGACGGTGGTTTACACGGTCATGGCCGACGTCATGGTTGCCGCCGCAAAACCTTAAAGCCGCTGCAGCGCGCCGGATTGATCGGCCGCTGCATCACCACGTCAGACGGAGCTGACTATCAAAGCGCCGCTCGGCGCCGCTCAGCGGGTCGTTAAACTGCAGACTTTGCGCCAGCAACTTCAACGGCAGCCGGTAATCATCAGTGGCATCTGCCGCCACCTTTAAGCGCGGATAGAAAGGGTCATTGCAAATCCCCGCCCCAAGCGCCGCCATATGCACCCGTAACTGATGTTTTTTGCCCGTCACTGGATACAGGGCGTAACGGCACAGCTCGCCCCTGGATTCGCGAACCTCGATGCGGGTCTCAGTATTGGCACTGCCGGCCACTTCCTGCATCAGAAAAAACGGCTCGGCACCGGCCAAACGGCTCTGCCGTAGCTGCGGGAACTGCAATTGCGGCAAGGCCGGTGCAATGGCCTCATAGCACTTGGTGATCTGCCGATCCCGAAACAACGCCTGATAACTGTCGCGCGTTTGCGGGTTGGCCGAAAACAACACCAGACCTGCGGTTAAACGGTCGATGCGATGAATTGGCACCAACTGCGGATTGTTCAGACGCCGAACCAAACGCGCCAACAGGGTTTGCTCGACATAACTACCGGACGGGGTGACCGGCAAAAAATGCGGCTTATCGGCCACCACCAGATGCTCATCGGCATACAGGATGGTTTCGAGAAAAGGCACTTCAATCTCCTGCGCCACTTCGCGAAAATACTGCACCCGCAAGCCGACTTTATAAACCGCGAACGGACCGATCGGTAAACCGTCGGCGCCCAGCACCCGGCCACGAGCCATGCGATCCAGCCAGACCTCGCGGCTGATACTGGCAAAGTGCGCGCATAGGCAATCGAGCACGCTGCTCCAGTTGCCTTGCGGCAAGTGCAGAGTACTCGGCCTTGGGCCGACAGAGTGAGGCAATGCAACTGACATGATTCGGCTCGGACTGGGTAACTTAAGCAACGGCAAACATTGGCGATTAAACCGCTGGCTCGGTTTGCTCTTCACCTTCATCGTCATTACTGGCGCAAATGGCGTCAAGACAATGAATGCGCTGCTCGCCGTTGCCATCATGCAGAGTCCAGCACTGGCTTGGCTGATCCAACTGGGCCGCCAACACCGCCGCAACGCTGAAGATCCACACCCGCCGCGTACGACCGTCCATGCACTCCACTTTCAGTAACGGCAACTCTGAGTCAGCCGCCGCCTGGGCAAGTGCCAGAGCCCCAGGCTCAAGACTGAACTGCCAAGCATGCAGATCGTTGATTAACAGCATGTCGGCCGACTGCAGCGCCTCCAGCAGGGAGTTAGGGGTGCCAGTCATAGCCATTGCCTCGTCAATAAATTCAGGGGTGCATGATAGAGGCAGATGTAACGCAGGTCGAATCAACGCAACCACAGGCATAAAAAAGCCTTATTTCCGGTGCGGTTTCTTTTGCTTATCAGTACACATTTTAAACAATCACCGATCACTGGAAATGGTCAACACCGGCCAGATCCGTGACAATGGCTGCAAACAGCATTAATCCGGCCCAGGCAACAGATCAGCCCGCACGTTAGGAACGATTTGTCTTGAGTGGAGTCAAACTAGTAGCGATTCGCTAGCTTTTTGCCAGCATCGCTTTAATGAACTAACCGGCTTAATATATGCGCCCTATGAAACAGGCTATCTTCTCCAGCCGCACGGCTGACAAATTTGTGGTGCGTTTGCCCGATGGAATGCGTGAGCGCATTGCTGATGTGGCGCGCAATCATCATCGCAGCATGAACTCGGAAATTATCTCGCGCCTTGAGCAGAGCTTATTTCACGAAGACGTGATTGGCGGTGGCTCACCCCTGCAACTTGATAGCGCCGAGCTTTCAATCCATGAGCACGAGCTGCTGCAACGCTTCAGGCAACTGTCGCGACGCCAGCAAAATGCTTTGGTTGCGCTAATTGCCCATGACAGCGAGCTGGCAGCTGAAAACGCCTAACTTTCCAGGCATAAAAAAACCGGCCAACAGCCGGTTTTTTTATGCCTGGAAACGGGCGTCAACCTTCTCGCTGGCGCCCGTAACAGCGACTACAGCAGAAATATTGTCGCCATCCCCAAGAAAATAAAGAACCCACCACTGTCGGTGACGGCCGTAATCATCACGCTAGAACCCATGGCCGGATCGCGACCAAGCTTGGCCAGCGTCATTGGAATCAACACCCCCATCAAGGCGGCCAGCAGCAGGTTGAGCGTCATAGCTCCAGTCATTACCAAGCCAAGCGCTAAATTATCGTAGAGCAAGTACGACACCAAACCAATCACGCCCCCCCAAAGCAAACCATTGACCAAGGAGACGCCCAGCTCTTTGCGTACCAGACGCGAAGTGTTACCCGCCCCCATTTGATCAAGCGCCATGGCCCGAACAATCATGGTGATGGTCTGATTACCCGAGTTGCCACCGATGCCAGCGACAATCGGCATCAACGCCGCCAAGGCCACCAACTTCTCAATCGAACCATCAAATAAACCAATCACTCGTGAGGCGATAAACGCCGTAATCAGATTCAGTGCCAGCCAAGCCCAGCGGTTACGCACCGACTTCCAGACCGAGGCGAAGATGTCTTCCTCCTCGCGCAAACCGGCCATGTTCAGCACTTCGCTTTCACTTTCTTCGCGAATCAGGTCGACCATTTCATCGATGGTCAGACGACCGATCAGCTTGCCGTTTTTGTCGACCACCGGCGCAGAGATCAGGTCATAACGCTCGAAAGCTTGCGCCGCATCGTAGGCATCTTCATCCGGACCAAAGCTCACCGGATCGCTGGCCATCACATCAATTACATGACGCTCAGGATCATTCACCAACAACCGCTTAACCGGCAGCACCCCTTTGAGCACACCGTTGTAATCGACCACGAAGAGCTTATCGGTGTGCCCTGGCAGCTCCTTTAGCCGGCGCAGGTAGCGCAACACCACCTCAAGACTGACATCCTCACGGATGGTCACCATCTCGAAGTCCATCAAGGCACCGACCTGATCCTCTTCGTACGATAGGGCCGAACGCACGCGAGCACGCTGCTGCGCATCGAGGGTTTCCATCAGCTCATGGACAACATCGCGCGGCAACTCTGGTGCCAAGTCAGCCAGTTCGTCGGCGTCCATCTCCTTGGCGGCCGCCAACAGCTCATGATCATCCATGTCAGCGATCAGCGTTTCACGAACCGAGTCGGAAACCTCAAGCAGAATATCGCCGTCGCGCTCAACCTTGACCAGTTGCCAAACAGCCAAACGATCAACTAGCGGCAAGGCTTCAAGAATATGAGCAACGTCAGCCGAGTGCAGCTGATCGAGCCGGCGCTGCAGCTCAGCGAGGTTTTGTCGATGGACTAGGTTTTCTACCAGATCATGATGCTGGCCTTCCTGACGATGCGTCAGGCCTTCGACCAAGCGATGCCGATGCAGTAATTCGACCACTTGGGCCAGTCGTTCCTGCAGGCTTTCTTGCGGCTTTTTTACTTCTACTTCAGTCATGGCGCGCTCCACCCCCAGCAGCGGGCACGCCAACGGGGTTCAATCAGTCAATACGCAATTGCGCAAGCGAGGTTTAAAGCTACTACTGGGTAAGTCCATGGTGGTATTCCACAAGCCCCGGCGGGGCTGACATCGCAATGATAACACCGCGAAACCGTCTAGCGCCTGACAAAAAACTGGCAATAACAGGCGCTTGCAGCGCACGACCAAGCACTGCAACGGCACTTCTACTGTGACACCCAACATCAACCTGAAGACACCACTGGCAAGCCGCAAAACAACCACTAAGCTGCAACCTAACCGTCAAGGAGGACGCCCCATGCAAGGACTGCTACGCGCGGCATTTTGCGCAAGCCTGCTGTACTCATCCAACCCGACCCTGGCCGCCAGCGTCTACCGCTGCGAAGACGACAGCGGTCATATCACCTTCACCCTGCAAGGCTGTGCAACCAATCAGAAGCTGCAGGTGCAAAATGCCGACAACCCAAGACCCGGCGACGGCAAACCGGTATTACTGGCCAAAAGCAAAAAACACCCACGGCGTAGCAAGGCACAGAAAAACCAAGGGCAACAGCTGGTGGTAGTTGGCGAACATCAAGATGGTTGCGGCAATAAGCTCACCGGCGCTAGCCGCCGTACGGCCATGATAGGCCAGCAAGTGCGCAGCGGCATGACTCTGAAAGATGTCGAAAGCGCCCTGGGGAAGCCCGACAAAATCAGCAGCCAGAACGGTCAGATGCGCTATCTGTATCGCGACAAAGAAGGCAACAGCAAACAGGTAAGCTTTGATGAAAACGGCTGCGTGCGCAGCAAACGCTAGACAAAGAAAAAGGGCTTGCATCGCTGCAAGCCCTTTCTTTATTTGGTGCACTCAGGTGGATTCGAACCACCGACCGCTCGGTTCGTAGCCGAGTACTCTATCCAGCTGAGCTATGAGTGCATTAGCGCTTTTTAACCAGATCACCGCTGGCTGAAACAATCTGACAAGCCAAACAAGCTCATCATTCTACTCGTGCCTCATCGCCCTAGACGCAGCGACTGAAACAGCAATATGGTGCACTCAGGTGGATTCGAACCACCGACCGCTCGGTTCGTAGCCGAGTACTCTATCCAGCTGAGCTATGAGTGCAACAATCCTGCGTATTATAGCCTTCGAAACTTCAAAATCAAGCAAAACCATATAAGTTTCAATAACTTACAGATAAAACCGGAAAAATCAGCACTACCTCTACAACACAAATAATGGCGGAGAAGGGGGGATTCGAACCCCCGACACCCTTATGAGATGTACTCCCTTAGCAGGGGAGCGCCTTCGGCCACTCGGCCACCTCTCCGCAACACGGGGCGTATCTTAACCGCGTTTTTACCGTTTGCAAAGCCAAAAATTGATAAAAATTAATGGCTTGGTTCTTCGCCCTTCTCGTTTTGAATGCGCTGGTAAATCTCTTCACGGTGTACGGCAACATCTTTAGGTGCATTGATGCCAATTCGCACCTGATTACCTTTCACGCCCAACACTGTGACAGTAACTTCATCACCAACCATCAAGGTCTCTCCGACCCGGCGCGTTAAAATTAGCATTCCCTTCTCCTTACCAATTTCAGCTCAATACAACAGCCTGAAAAATTATAAATACAGGCGGCCAGCGCGAAACCCAAACAGCGCAGACCTTCGCCCAAGCATTGATCAGTGTAGACAGAAAGAAAGCTTAGTTACACCGCTCAACAATGAAGAATGGCGCACTAGCACGCGCACCATTCAGGTACAGACCTTATTCGCCCGACTTAGCCGGGGCATCTAGCTCGAAGGCAGTGTGCAGCGCACGCACCGCCAGCTCCAGATATTTCTCCTCAATGACCACAGAAACCTTGATCTCCGAGGTCGAAATCATCTGAATATTGATGGTTTCTTTCGCCAGCGCCTCGAACATGCGACTGGCAACACCGGCGTGCGAGCGCATGCCCACCCCGACGATCGAGACCTTGGCGATTTTAATGTCGCCACTGACTTCCCGCGCGCCGAGCTCTTGGGCGGTCTTTTCCAGCACCTGCATAGCGGCCTGATAGTCATTGCGGTGCACGGTGAAGGTGAAATCGGTGGTGTTATCGTGCGCTACATTTTGCACGATCATATCCACTTCGATATTCGCAGCGCTGACCGGCCCAAGAATCTTGAAAGCCACACCCGGAATATCCGGCACACCACGCACGGTCAACTTGGCTTCGTCACGATTGAAGGCGATACCGGAAATGATCGGCTGTTCCATGGATTCCTCTTCATCAATAGTAATAAGGGTGCCCGGGCCTTCTTGGAAGCTGTGCAGTACGCGCAGCGGGACATTGTATTTACCGGCGAACTCCACCGAGCGAATCTGCAGCACCTTGGAGCCGAGACTGGCCATTTCGAGCATTTCTTCGAAGGTGATTTTGTCCAGTCGCCGCGCTTGCGGCACCACCCGCGGATCGGTGGTGTAAACACCGTCAACATCGGTGTAGATCTGGCATTCATCAGCCTTCAGCGCCGCCGCCAGGGCCACGCCGGTGGTATCCGAACCGCCGCGACCCAGAGTGGTGATATTGCCCTGCTCGTCGACACCCTGAAAACCTGCGACAACCACGACACGCCCGTCTTTTAAATCGGCGCGAATTTTCTGGTCGTCGATTTGCAGAATCCGCGCCTTGTTGTGAGCGCTGTCGGTGAGGATGCGCACCTGATTGCCGGTGTAAGACACCGCAGGCACGCCGCGCTTGATCAACGCCATGGTCAGCAAGGCAATGGTCACCTGCTCGCCTGTGGAGAGCATCACATCCAGCTCACGCGGCACCGGCTGATCGCTGATCTGTTTAGCCAGATCAATCAGCCGATTGGTTTCGCCACTCATCGCCGACAACACGATGACCAGATCATCACCGCTAGCGCGGGCCTTTTGGATTTTCTCGGCAATCTTCTCGATACGTTCAACAGTGCCGACCGAGGTGCCACCAAATTTTTGTACGATCAAAGCCATTTCAAAACCGCCTCAGTCCATCACGGACGTCGATTAAACCCTTCACTGTGCCTAGCAGGCAAAGCTCGATACTGGTTAAAGCCCCTGCTCAACAAAACTTGCCGTCAGGGCCAAGGCCGCGTCCAACGCGCTAGCATCAACGCCGCCGCCTTGGGCCATATCCGGCCGACCACCGCCTTTGCCGCCGACTGCCGCAGCCGCTTGACGCATCAAGTCGCCGGCTTTCAATTGCCCGGTCAAATCCTGAGTGACGCCAGCCACCAGCACGACCTTATCGTCCAGCACGCCGCCGAGCAAAATCACCGCCCGGCCAAGCTTGTTCTTCAGCTGATCGACCAAGGCCAGCAGCGCCTTGCCGTCCAGGCCATCCAGGCGCGCAGCCAGGACCTTAACGCCTTTGATCTCAATTGCCGCGCCCGACATATCGTCGCCGGCGGCGCTGGCGGCCTTAGCCTTTAACTGCTCCAGCTCTTTTTCCAGCTGCCGATTGCGCTCAAGCACCGCCGTCAGCTTGTCGAGGACGTTATCGCGAGTGCCCTTGACCAGTTGCGCAGCCTCTTTCAGTTGCTCTTGGGCGTCATTCAGATAGGCCAGTGCCGCGGCGCCGGTCAGCGCTTCAATACGCCGCACACCGGCCGCCACACCGCCTTCGCTGATGATTTTGAACAGGGCAATATCACCTGTACGGCTCACGTGGGTACCGCCGCACAGCTCGACCGAGAAATCGCCGCCCATGCTCAGCACCCGGACTTTATCGCCATATTTCTCGCCAAAGAGCGCCATAGCGCCACGGGCTTTGGCTGTTTCGATATCGGTCTCGAGGGTTTCCACCGCCGAGTTCTGCCGTACCTGGGCGTTGACTATATCTTCCAAGGCCTTGAGCTGTTCCGGCTTGATCGCCTCGAAATGGCTGAAGTCAAAGCGCAACCGCTGACTGTCCACCAGCGAGCCTTTTTGCTGCACATGCTCGCCCAGCACTTGGCGTAAGGCGGCGTGCAGCAGGTGGGTAGCCGAGTGATTCAGGCCAGTGGCGCGGCGCACAGTGGCATCCACTTCGGCTGCCAATGTCGCACCGATCTTCAGGCCGCCAGCCGCCACTATACCGTGATGCAAAAACGCGCCGCCGGCCTTGGTGGTATC
>MHZN01000260.1 GCA_001830395.1 Pseudomonadales bacterium RIFCSPLOWO2_12_59_9
TCAGGCGGCTGACCGCATGGCGCTCCATGTACTCCGACATGTCGAAGCGGATCAGCTCGATGCCCAGGATGTACGCCAGTTGCTTGGCCACCTCGGTCTTGCCGACACCGGTCGGCCCGCTGAACAGGAAGGAGCCGATCGGCTTGTCGGGCTTGCCCAGGCCAGAGCGTGCCATCTTGATGGCCGAAGCCAGCGCGTCAATGGCCACGTCCTGACCGAACACCACGCTCTTGAGATCGCGGTCCAGCGTCTTCAGCTTGGAGCGATCGTCACTCGACACGCTGGTTGAAGGCACCCGGGCGATCTTCGCCACGATGTCTTCCACCTCGGCACGGGTGATGGTCTTCTTTTGCTTGCTCTTGGGCAGGATGCGCTGGGCTGCACCGGCCTCGTCGATCACGTCAATGGCCTTGTCCGGCAAATGACGGTCGTTGATGAACTTGGCCGACAACTCCGCTGCCGCCTGCAGGGCGTTGAGGGAGTACTTGACGCTGTGATGCTCTTCGAAGCGCGACTTCAAGCCCTTAAGGATCTCGATGGTCTGCTCAACAGAGGGCTCGGCGACTTCCACCTTCTGGAAGCGGCGCGACAAGGCTGCATCCTTCTCGAAGATGCCGCGGTACTCGGTGAAGGTGGTCGCACCAATGCACTTCAGCTGCCCCGAGCTCAAGGCGGGCTTGAGCAGATTGCTGGCGTCGAGCGTTCCGCCCGAAGCCGCACCGGCACCAATGAGGGTGTGGATCTCGTCAATGAAGAGAACGGCCCCGGGCTGTTCTTTCAACTGCTTGATCACGGCTTTCAGCCGCTGCTCGAAATCGCCCCGGTACTTGGTGCCGGCAAGCAAGGCGCCCATGTCGAGCGCGAACACCTCGGCGTCGGCGAGCACGTCAGGCACGTCCTTCTGGGTGATGCGCCAGGCAAGACCTTCAGCGATCGCGGTCTTGCCCACACCGGCCTCACCCACCAGCAGCGGGTTGTTCTTGCGGCGACGGCACAGCACCTGGATGACGCGCTCCACCTCGGCGTCTCGCCCAATGAGTGGGTCGATCTTGCCGTCGCGGGCCAACTGATTCAGATTCTGGGTGTATTGCTCCAGCGGAGAAGCCTTGCTTTCAGCTTCTTCGCGTTCAGCTTCACCAGCGCCCGCACCGGGCTCCGGAGTTGACCGAGAAGACTCCGGCGGGTCGGTCTTGCGGATGCCGTGCGCAATGAAGTTGACCACATCGAGACGGGTCACACCCTGCTGGTGCAAGTAGTACACAGCATGCGAGTCCTTCTCGCCGAAGATGGCCACCAGCACATTGGCGCCCATGACCTCCTTCTTGCCATTGCCCGAAGACTGCACGTGCATGATGGCGCGCTGAATCACCCGCTGGAAACCCAGCGTGGGCTGCGTGTCCACCTCGTCGGTGCCTCCGACGGTGGGCGTGTTGTCGCGGACGAACTGATCCAGACTTTTACGCAGCTCATCTGTGTTTGCGGCACAAGCTTTCAACACCTCGGAAGCTGAAGGGTTGTCGATCAAGGCCAGGAGCAGATGCTCGACCGTGATGAACTCATGGCGTTGCTGACGGGCCTCAACGAAGGCCAAGTGCAGACTGACTTCCAACTCTTGCGCAATCATGCGGTCTCCATAATGCACTGCAAGGGATGCCCGGCTTCGCGGGCGGCGGCAAGAACGAGTTCGACCTTTGTGGCCGCGATGTCTTTGGTGAAGACTCCGCACACACCACGACCTTCGTGATGGATTTTTAGCATGATTTGAGTAGCCGATTCGATGTCGTGGCGAAAATGGGCCTGCAATACGTAAACAACGAACTCCATGGGCGTGAAATCGTCATTGAGCATCACCACCTGATAGAGCTTCGGGGGCTCCACCTTCTGCGCCTGCTTCTCGACAACGGTCGTGCCCTCACCCTCTCCGCCGGACGGAGGGGGCTGCGTGGATGCACGCGGGTGTGAAGACATGATCATGAATTGATTCTACGGGAGCGCTGGATTCCTGCTTGGTCATCTTGGGTTCACCCTGGCAGATTCAAGGTCGGTTTGTCCGCGTTTCCAAGGGATTACGAGCCCCCCCTCGTCACATTTAGAGGCTTGACAGTGTTGCGTCAGCACTCGGAAAATGTGAACAAATTAACAGAAGGGGGTAAGTTATGGCCACAGGGATTGTCAAATGGTTCAACGATGCCAAGGGGTTTGGCTTCATTGAACCGGATCACGGTGGAGGCGATGTGTTCGCGCACTTCTCTGCCATTCAGATGGACGGCTTTCGTACGCTGAAGCAGGGTTCGCGAGTGCAGTACGAACTGGTGGCGGGGCCCAAGGGCATGCTCGCCCACAACATCCAACAAATGGACGGCGCAGTGTCCGACACCACGCCTGGCGGACTGGATGATCTCCACTTCCGAGACCACCCCAGCTCGGTGTACAGCCTGCCCCATTGACCGCATCGGTGTCTGTCATCCACCGCTGCTGTACGGCCCGCCTTAGGCGGGCTTTTTCATTTACGGGGTCGAATTGCGGTACCCTTTTCAACATTCCTACATGACAAGGTCCTGAGGCACGCAGATGTTTTATGTCTACAGCCCCATCGGCCAGGTGTTTTCCGGCACCTTGGAGCAACTTCGCAAGACACAGGCCCTGACGCCGGCAGCCAAGGTGCGCGCATCCACCGCGGTGTCCACCGGCCTGGACGAAGACAGCCCAGACTACGCAGGAGCGGGCGCGCCTCCTGGCGCACAGCATGCCCTGCAAGCCTATGCATCGCCAGCCCGACAGCCCTTGACCCAGGTCGGGGACGTGATGCAACGCCCCTCTCATGTAGTCCGTGCTGACGCCAGCGTTCGCGAGGCGTGGCAAATCTTGAAAAACCACGGCATCGGGCAGGCGCCTGTCGTCGATGCGCAAGGCACCCTGGTTGGACTGGTCACACGCGCAGAGTTGCTGCCGCCGCAGTGGCTAGCGCCGACCGTGGATGATGCCACCACGTGGCGGACCATGCTGAGTCAGCCGGTCAGCCAGGTCATGTGGTCCCCCGTTCCCAGCGCACATGTGGACACAGATCTGCGACGGGTCGCTTCGCTGTTGCTGGAGACGGGTCTGCCGGGCCTGCCAGTGACCGAGAATGCAGGACAGGTGATTGGCTTCGTGTCCCGCTCGGACCTGCTGCGCGCCCTGGCCACCGATCCGCCCCTGGACCTCTGGAGCTGACGGCACCTGCCGTACAACGGCATGCAAAAAGCCCCTGACACGCGCTTGCGCATCAGGGGCTCGAGTCGGTAAGAGGGACTGCGTCTGCCTGCAGTCCCATCGATCACATGTGCTCGATCATGACCTCACCGAAGCCAGAGCAGGAAACCTGGGTAGCGCCGTCCAGCAGGCGCGCGAAGTCATAGGTGACGCGCTTGCTGAGGATCGACTTCTCCATAGAGGAGATGATCAGGTCAGCCGCTTCCAGCCAGCCCATGTGACGCAGCATCATCTCGGCCGAGAGGATTTCGGAACCTGGGTTCACGTAGTCCTTGCCAGCATACTTGGGTGCGGTGCCATGGGTGGCTTCGAACATGGCCACCGAGTCAGACAGGTTGGCGCCCGGAGCAATGCCGATGCCACCGACCTGCGCAGCCAGCGCGTCAGACACGTAGTCGCCGTTGAGGTTCAGCGTGGCGATCACACTGTATTCGGCCGGACGCAACAGGATCTGCTGCAGGAAGGCGTCGGCGATGGCGTCCTTGACCAAGATGTCCTTGCCCGTCTTGGGGCTCTTGAACTTGCACCACGGGCCGCCGTCGATCAGCTCGGCGCCGAACTCCTTTTGCGCCAGGGCGTAGCCCCAGTCACGGAAGCCACCTTCGGTGTACTTCATGATGTTGCCCTTGTGGACAATGGTCACGCTGGGCTTGTCGTTGTCGATGGCGTACTGCAGGGCCTTGCGCACCAGGCGCTCGGTACCCTCACGCGAGACGGGCTTGATGCCGATGCCCGAGGTGTCGGGGAACCGGATCTTCTTGACGCCGAATTCGTCCTGCAAGAACTTGATCAGCTTCTTGGCTTTGTCGCTTTCGGCTTCGAACTCGATGCCGGCGTAGATGTCTTCCGAATTCTCGCGGAAGATCACCATGTCGGTCTTTTCAGGCTCTTTCACCGGCGAAGGCACGCCCTTGAAGTAGCGGACCGGGCGCAGGCAGACATAGAGGTCGAGCTCCTGGCGCAGGGCCACGTTCAGCGAGCGGATGCCGCCGCCCACCGGCGTGGTGAGGGGACCCTTGATGGAGACCACGTAGTCCTTGAGAACCTGCAGGGTCTCTTCGGGCAGCCACACATCGGGGCCGTAGATGCGAGTGGACTTCTCGCCCGCATAGATCTCCATCCAGTGGATCTTGCGGGTGCCGTTGTAGGCTTTCTCGACGGCCGCATCGATCACCTTGATCATCACGGGCGTGATATCAAAGCCAGTGCCGTCCCCCTCGATGTAGGGAATGATGGGGTTGTTGGGAACATTCAGGGAGAAGTCCGGGTTCACCGTGATCTTCTGCCCGCCTTCGGGCACCTTGATGTGCTGATACATGATTTAGGTCTCCGCGTTTGGCGTTATCCGTGAGTCCGGTGCCATGGATGTCGGCAACGGTCGATTTTGATTCTACTGCGCGCCCCTGTGCATCGCATCAGGCACTAACACCAGGGTCGCACCAAGGTCACACCCGCGTCATGCGCACCACGCCTGCCACTGTGCCACCAACTGGTGAGACACCGCCCAAGCAGCGATCAGGGCCAGACTCAGGCCGGCCAGTCGAACGGCCCAGCGCGGATCGATCAAGGTGGCCGGGGCGGTTGTGGCGCCCTGCCCCATGAGCACGGCGTTCGGTGCAGCATCTTCCTTGGATTTGAACCACAGGATGGGGACGACCGCAGCGGCCGCACCGCTCGCAACGTGCTGACGCTGTGTGCGGCGGCCCAGCCACTGGAGCAGGGCCGGCGCGGCCCAGACACCAAAGGCGCTGGGCACGGCAAAGGCCAGCATCACGACGGCTCCGCCCCAAGGCTCGGAGGCCAGCGCGGCCACCATCAGGGCGGCGTACAGCAGGCCGCAAGGCATCACGGCCCAGGCGAAACCGGCGACCAAAGGCAGAACCGGGCGAGACGCTCTCAACCAGCTCGGAGCGCCCTCGCCCATCACTTTCTGACGGGCGCGGTGGTAGGTCTGCTGCCCCCATGCGTTGACTTGGCGAGGCATGCGCCCCGTCCAAAGCAACCACAGCCCGAGCAAGACGGCCGCGAGCTGCAGCATCACCCAGATCGGCTGCAACATGCTGATTTGCTGGCCCCAGCGGGAGATCAGGCCCGCACCCGTAGAGGCCACGAGCCCAAGCAGCATGTAGGCCAGGCACCGCCCCACCAAGGCCAAGATGGGCACGCCGCGGGGCAAGGCAGCCGCGCATGGCGCGCCGCACATGGCAGCGCAGTGCGCGATGCCGCCCAAGCCCATGAGAAAGGCAGTGAAGATCAACCCGGTCAGCATGTCAGCTCCCGGTGCGCATGTGCAGACTCAGATGATGCGCGAGAAGCGCTCCAAGGTCTTGTCGGCCTGGATGTAGCGGTCGAACACCATGCCCACAGCCCGCACAAAGTACCACCCCAGAGGGGTCACACGCACACCGTCAGACTCCATCTGCACCAGCCCCGACTCGACGAGCGGCTCCA
>MHZN01000261.1:0-249 GCA_001830395.1 Pseudomonadales bacterium RIFCSPLOWO2_12_59_9
TGCACCAGCCGGTCGAATCAGTCTGGAATAACCGGCTTGTGCAGAATTTTGCTCAGTGGCTGAGCTTGAGTCCGAGCAAGCCACAAACGATCAGCGCAACGCTGAGCAAACGAATCAGCGCCATGGATTCACCAAACAGCAAGATCCCTGCGATCACCGTGCCCACCGCGCCAATCCCGGTCCAGACCGCGTAAGCCGTGCCCAGGGGCAGCTCCTTCATCGCCAGACCCAGTAAGCCCAGGCTGATCA
>MHZN01000261.1:277-16915 GCA_001830395.1 Pseudomonadales bacterium RIFCSPLOWO2_12_59_9
CAGCGGGCGGCTAAAGCCCTCGGTGTATTTCAGGCCGACGGCCCAGCAGACTTCAAACAGACCGGCGAAAAACAGAATTATCCAAGCCATGATGACCTCCAGTGCAGCCTTGTGGCTGGGGGTCGTCCCCGGATGATGGTGGGTGAGGGGCAAGGTCGTCCTTGCGTTGTGCGTTATTTTGCACATATACAGGCGCAGGGCAAGCTGCGCCGCTAAGGGCGCAGTGTTGCTCTGTATCGGGGTTTTTCAGGGGTTGCTATATAAGCAGGCGCGACTCGGATGAGTCGCGCCTGTTGGGGCTTAAATCCCTTGGGGGATTTCTTCGCCGCCGAGGGCTTCAAACAGTTGTGGCAAGAACTCGCCGAAGGTCAGCATCATCAGGGTGAAGCTGGCGTCCTGCTGACCCAGCGCATCGTCGCCGCCATCTTGCTCGGCTTGGTCTTGCAGCAGGTCTTCGAAGCGCAGGCGCTTGATGATGGTCTTGTCGTCCAGCACAAAAGACAATTTGTCCTGCCAGGCCAGCGACAATTGGGTGACCTGCTTGCCGGCGCTGAGGTGCAACTGAATCTCTTCGCTGGTCAGGTCCTGGCGTTTGCAGCGAATGATGCCGCCGTCTTCCTGAGTGTCGCGCAGCTCGCATTCGTCGAGCACGGTGAAGTGGTCGGCAGCCTTCTGGGTTTTGACCCATTCGGTCAGGGTCGCGGTCGGTGCGACTTTGACGGTCAATGGCCGCACCGGCAGCGAGCCGATGGCTTCGCGCAGGGTCGAAAGCAGGTCTTCGGCGCGCTTGGGGCTCGCGGAATTAACCAGGATCAGGCCGAGTTTCGGTGCGATGGCGGCGAAGGTGGCCGAGCGGCGGATAAAGGCGCGCGGCAAGAAGGCCTGAATGATCTCGTCTTTAAGCTGGTCGCGCTCCTTCTTATAGACCTTGCGCATTTGTTCGGCTTCGATCTCCTCGACCTTCTCCTTTAATGCATCGCGCACCACGCTGCCGGGCAGGATGCGGTCTTCTTTCCGGGCCGCAATCAACATGAAGTCCTGGCTGACGTGAACCAGGGGCGCGTCTTCACCTTTGCCGAACGGGGCGATAAAGCCATAAGTGCTTAGTTCTTGGCTGGCGCAAGGGCGGGCGGGCTTGGCGGCCAGTGCAGTTTCCAGTGCTTGCGCATCGAAGGGCAGATCTTGGGTGAGGCGATAGACGAGCAGGTTACGAAACCACATGACGGGTGCATCTCCATTTAGTGCAAAGCGATTAATGCTAGGCGCGCATTATTCCCTCCTCGGCCGTCGTTGGCTAATAGCGCGCTAAGTCTTTGCTGTATCGATTAATTTTTTTAACTTAAGGCTTGCCAGAATTAAATAAGCAGCCTAGAATGCGCGCACTTCGAAAGTGAAGGGTGATTAGCTCAGCTGGGAGAGCAGCTGCCTTACAAGCAGCGGGTCGGCGGTTCGATCCCGTCATCACCCACCATTACTTTTGGTGTTACGCGCAGCGGTAGTTCAGTCGGTTAGAATACCGGCCTGTCACGCCGGGGGTCGCGGGTTCGAGTCCCGTCCGCTGCGCCATTTTTTATCCTCGCTTAAAATCGTTACGCCTGTCAGTACCCCGCAACACCTCTTGTATCGCGACAGATTCTAAATCCAAAACAAAATTCAAAAAAATTCTAAGTCTCTGAACTATTCGGCATTTTTTCGTTCTGATGGCCGGTAGCCAGTGATAAAGGTCGCCTGTTAAGCTCGCGCCTTCAATTTGCTTTGCCCATCTAGCGCACGAACAAGGAATCCACATGAAACAATTAGCGACGGTAGCTCTGTTAGGTCTAGTTCTCGCAGGCTGCGACTCGCAGACTAAAGTTGAGCTGACTACCCCTGCGCAGAAGGCCTCTTACGGCATCGGCCTGAACATGGGCAAAAGCCTGGCTCAGGAAGGCATGGATGATTTGGATTCCAAAGCTGTTGCCCAGGGCATCGAAGACGCCATCGGCAAGAAAGAGCAAAAACTGAAAGACGAAGAATTGGTTGAGGCCTTTGCTGCTTTGCAAAAACGTGCCGAAGCACGCGTGACTGCCATGAATGAAGAAGCCGGCAAGGCAGGCAAGAAGTTCCTCGAAGACAACGCCAAGCGTGAAGGCGTGATCACCACCACCTCCGGCCTGCAATATGAAGTCGTGACCAAGGCCGAAGGCGCGCAGCCAAAAGCCACTGACGTGGTGAGCGTTCACTACGAAGGCCGCCTGACTGACGGTAAAGTGTTCGACAGCTCGATCAAGCGCGGTAGCCCGATTGATCTGCCAGTTAGCGGTGTGATCCCAGGTTGGGTTGAAGCTCTGCAACTGATGCACGTTGGCGAGAAAGTTAAGTTGTACATTCCAAGCGAGCTGGCCTACGGCGCACAAAGCCCAAGCCCAGAAATCCCAGCCAACTCGGTGTTGGTATTTGACCTGGAATTGCTCTCGATCAAAGACCCAGCGGCACAAGCTGCCAAGTAAGGTTTTTGCTGACAACACAACGCCCCGCCTTTGCGGGGCGTTGTGCGTTGTGGCGGTTAGAAAAGTAAATTTTGTCTTGACAGTACTGTGCTGGCCCGGCCTCAAGGGGCGCGAGTGTTACGCTTATGCACAATCCTCAGGGCGCCTAGTAGGATTTCTGTCAAAACCCTGACTAGAATTATTTTGTTTTTTAACTTATTGATTTTGTTAATTTTTTTATTCTGTCTAAAAAACGTTCGATCTATCCTGGGGCCCTGCGGCACGGGCCTTTGCTGCTTGTCGGACAAATCCATCCACAAGGTTATCCACAGCTTTTGTGGGTAACCGTAAACAACTCGGTTAGCACGCAGGTTCCAGCTGTTTGTGTGGCCAATGGCTGCCTGTTCGGGTTGTTACCGCGACGGGTTGGGAGTTGATTGCAGCTTTGCTCGGCGCGCAGTTGCACGCCACTGGCTGCATTGCTCCTGTTAAGATGACGACTGACAAGGAGAGTGCTGACGCAGTTAGCACTGCTTTCCATGGAGTCTTAAAATGAACGTGCAAATAATTAGTCGAGAAGGGGAGCCTGAGTATGCGGTTCTGCCTTGGGCGCAATACCAAGCCCTATTAAAAGCCGCTGGCATGGCCAGCAGGGCTACGCCACCAAGCGCCGCAGCAACGGCGCCCGCGCAACGCGCCGAACTCAGCGAAATGCGTGCCTTGCGTGAAGGTTTAAACCTTTCGCTTGAGCAGCTTGCGCGTTCGGTGGGGATCAGTCCGCATTACCTTGAGCAAATCGAAAACGGCCAGCGTGAGGCCGGTGAACCGGTATTGCGGCCGCTGGCACGCGCCTTGGGGATTGCCGGCTGGAGCACGCCGTCGTGAGTGTCAGCATCAGTCGTCAGCATTGGCAGGCGTTGTTACTGGAGTTGGCCAGCGCCCAACGGCAACGTCATCTGCTGACCTATCGCGCGCTGATCGAGCGTTTACAGCTGCCCACGCCGGCGATGCAGACGCTGGCCGCGGCCCTTGAACATCTGGCCGGTTTGGATGCGCGGGCGGACCGCCCCCTACGCAGTGCATTGGTGATCAGCCAGGGTGCCAGTCGCTTGCCGCGCACGGGTTTCTTTGAATGCGTAAGCTTGCTGGAACGCTTCAGCGGCCCGGCAGATGGCGTCGCCGCGGCCTCTTGGCATGCGGCTGAAGTGGCGCGGGTGTTTGAGTTCAGCTATCCCGAGGAGCTGTAAATGTTTGGCTCTGTGCGTGCCCAGGTGGGTTATCTAGTGGCCCGGCGGTTGTTTCATTGGGCCTGGTTGGTTAAGCAGCCGCGCGCTTGGGACTGGATGCAGGGGCAATTTGCGCGCATGGCGGCCCGTGGTGATGCCGGGGTGCAAAGCTTTTATGGCCATTTACTGCTGTTTCGCGGTCAGGGTTTAAGCGCCCGGCAAGAGGGGTTGCGTTTGTTGCAACTGGCCGCAACGGCCGGGGATGGCAAGGCGGCTTATCAGGTGGGCGTGGTTAGTTTGGCCGGCGATCTTCAGCAGCCCGCCGATGCCGGTGTGGCTGCAGCTTGGTGGATCAAGGCCGCTGCAGCGGGCCATCCGTTGGCGGCGCGGCGTTTGGTTGATTTATATCGCCAGGGTGGCGTTGGGTTGGCAGCTGATCCGCAGCAGGCGGCCCTCTACGAGGCGCGGGCGACCGAATTGGGACTCTGATCCAGCACCGTTTGGGTGTCCAAAATATGCAAGCTGTAGCCCGGCACGGCTTTGGCGTGATGCTTGGCCTGGGAGGCCATCTCTGCCAGTTGACTGGCATCCAAATGCGCGCAGGCTTCTGGACGCAAATGCACCACCCCCAGCGACAACGACAACAGCGGGAAGTCCTGCTGCTGCCCTTGCCGATTGTGGCTGCTGAAGCCCCCCGCTTGCAGGTGTTCGGGACGATAGAAGCGTCGGCACTGACCCTGAAAATCTTCTTGTAGACAATTGAGGCGCTTGCGCCAGTCCTCTGAGCCCAGCACCAGCAGAAAATCATCACCGCCAATGTGTCCGACAAAGTCGCAGCTCGGGTCTATCCGTGCACTTAAGCACTGCGCCAAACAGAGCAGTACCTCATCGCCTTTGCCGTAGCCGTAGATGTCGTTGAAGGGTTTGAAATTGTCGATGTCGACGTAGCAAATCATCGCTTCGCGCGCCTGTTGCAACAGGCGCGTGAGGCATTGCTGGATCGGCACATTACCCGGCAGCAGGGTCAGTGGATTGGCGTGCCGGGCCTGTTGGATTTTCAGTTCGGTGATCAGTTTCAGCACGTCGATGACCCGACCGAGCCCCAGATACAAGCCATCCTGGGTAATGATGAAGTCTTCCTCGATGCGTTGCCGGGCACGACTGGTTAATAGTCGGCTGACTTGCTGCAACGACTGGTTCTGCTCAACCACTAAGAAGTCGTCACTCATCAACCGGCTGATTGGTTTGCGGGCAAACAGGTCGGTGGCAAAGGGCTTTAGCAGGGCGCTGGCCAGTGAGTTGCGATGCACTATGCCAATCGGTTGTTGCTGTTCATTGAGTACCGCCAGTGAGTTCAAGTTGGCTTGCGCGCGGAACACCTCAAGCACTTGAGCGATCAGCGCGCTGTCATTGACGGCCACCTGCCGGTTCAGCAGGGCACTGAGGTCGCACGCGTCCTCGGTTAACTGTGCAGCGCTGGTATCAAGCTTGGGCAGCAGGGCGTGAATGTCGCTGCTGGGCTGATCTAGCGGGCGGCTGAATAAATAACCTTGCAGCAAATCGACGCCCATGTCGGCCAGCACCGCCAGCTCTTCGGGCAGCTCGATGCCTTCGGCAATCACTTGGGCCCGGGAGGCGCCGGCCATTTTCAGGATGGAGCCGACAAACTCGCGTTTAACCGCATCGAGGTGAATGCCGTCGATAAAGTGCCGGTCAATTTTGACGTAGTCAGGGCGCAGTTCCGACCATAAACGCAAACTCGAATAACCGGCGCCAAGGTCGTCCAGGGCAATCGAAAAGCCCATCGAGCGATAGTGATGCAGCGCCGTGTGCAGTAGGCTGAAGTCTTCGATGGGCGCTTGCTCGGTGAGTTCAATCACCACCTGAGCTGGCGCTATACCGTAGGTTTGCAACAGTTGCAGGGTGCGCCCCGGCTGGTGTTCGGGTTCGAGCAAGGTCTCGGGGGAGATATTTAAAAACAACATGCCGGGCAGTTGCAGTTCGCTGAAACGTCGGCAGGCGCTTTGCCGGCTGGCCACTTCCAACTCGCTCAGCCGAGCGTTTTGCCGGGCCACGGCAAACAGTGGGACGGGTGAGTGCAGCGGGCTGTTGGAGGGGCCGCGGGTCAGGGCTTCGTAGCCCAGAATGCGTCGCTCGGACAGCGAGATAATGGGCTGGAACAGCGTGTGCAAATTGCGCTGAGCAAGGATCTGGGTCAGGGCGCTCAACTGTTCGATGGTGGTCATGATGGTCTCGCGGTGATGAAATACAAAAAAAGGCCGGTATCGCTACCGGCCTTTGTATTTCACGACAGTTTCGTGACGATCTGATGACTGGCGCTTACTGCTTGGCGACCGCCGGGCGCAAACCCAGGTAGTCGAGCAGAATCAGCCCGGTTTCGCTGAGGTAGGCATCATCCTCGGGCTTGGTCTTGGGCTCTTCCGTTGGCGCTGCGTCTTCGTCGACTTTTTTCAGCTCTTTTAATTGCTCCTCACCCTTGGCTTTACGCCGGGTGTTTTCCATCACCAGCTGCTTGCCCTCGATGTCGGCATGCTGCGCGCGCCGCTTGGTTTCGTTGAGGCTGACGGTGGTTTCATGCATCAGCTGTTGCGCCAGCGCCAGGCTGTCACGGGTAAAGACAAAATCCGGGGCCTTGGCGGTGCGGGTTTCGTGGCGGGCTTTGAGCTCAGCCAGGAACGGCTTGAACGGGTCTACCTCGGGCTTGATCGCCGGGCGGATGCTGTCCCACGGCATGGCGGCGGGCAGGGCGCTTTCGCCAATTTGCTTGGTGTCGACAATGGCCGGGTATTCGATATCCGGCAGCACGCCTTGGTGCTGGGTGCTTTGCCCGGAGACGCGATAGAACTTGGCCAAGGTCAGTTTCAGTTCGCCATGATTGAGCGGCTGAATGGTTTGCACCGTGCCTTTACCGAAGGTTTGCCCGCCGATAATCAAGGCGCGATGATAGTCCTGCATGGCGCCGGCAAAAATCTCCGAAGCCGAGGCCGAGAGCCGGTTGACCAGCACTGCCAGCGGCCCGCTGTAGAAGATGCCGGGGTTTTCATCGGCCAATACATCGACCCGGCCGTCGCTGTTGCGCACCAGCACGGTGGGGCCTTGGTCGATAAACAGGCCGGTCAGTTCGGTGGCTTCTTGCAGCGAGCCGCCGCCGTTGTTGCGCAGGTCGAGCACCACGCCGTCGACTTTCTCTTCTTGCAGTTCGGTCAGCAGGCGCTTCACGTCACGGGTGGTGCTGGTGTACTCCGGGTCACCGGCACGGAAGGCTTTAAAGTCCAAGTAGAAGGCGGGTAGTTCAATCACCCCGAGTTTGTAATCGCGGCCTTCGTGCTGCAGTTTCAGCACTGATTTTTTCGCCGCTTGTTCTTCCAGTTTCACCGCTTCACGGGTGATGGCCACCACCTTGGTGGTTTGATCGCTCGGCGCATTGCTGGCGGGGATAACGTCCAGACGCACCACCGAGCCTTTTGGTCCACGGATCAGCTTGACCACTTCATCGAGGCGCCAGCCGATCACATCGACCATCTCGCCATTGCCTTGAGCGACGCCAACAATTTTGTCCGCTGGCACTATTTGTTTGCTCTTGTCGGCTGGGCCAGCCGGCACCAAACGCACGACCTTGACGTAGTCGTTGTCGTTTTGCAGCACGGCGCCTATGCCTTCCAGCGACAGGCTCATGTTGATATCGAACGCTTCCGCGTTATCTGGCGACAGGTAGCTGGTATGCGGGTCGTAGGTCTCGGCAAAGGCGTTCATATAGGCTTGGAAGATGTCTTCGCCACGGGTTTGCTTGAGCCGTGAGACCTGGTTTTTGTAGCGTTTGACCAAGAGTTCTTGAATCGCCTTTGGCTCTTTGCCGGCGATCTTCAGGCGCAGCACTTCATCCTTGAGACGCTTGCGCCAGAGCTCGTCGAGTTCAGCGCTGTTTTTGGCCCAGGGGGATTTTTCCCGATCAATCAGCAGGCTTTCATCGACGTTAAAGTCCAGGCTGTCGGTACCTTTTTCCAGCTGTGCGAGGGCGAAATCCAGGCGCTCTTTGAGGCGATCGAGGTGGCGTTTGTAGATGGCAAAGCCTGGGTCGAGATCACCGCCCTTGAGCAGGTCATCGAACTGGCTGCCCCATTGGTCGAATTCGGCAATGTCGGCGGCGGTGAAGTAGCTGCGCGAGGGGTCGAGTAGCTTGAGATAACCGGCATATATCTTAATCGAACGCTCGTCATTCAGAGGTGGCTTGTTGTAATGGTGGCGCTTGAGCAGCTCAACCATATTCAAGCTGGCGATCACTTGCTCGCGATCAGGCTGCAGTGCATCCCAGCTATTCTGTGAGCTAACGGCTGCCAGCAGCGGCAAGGGCGCTAGACTCAGCAGGAAGGCGAGGGCAGTGCCGGGAAGGAAATGCTTCATGCTGATTCGACTCAAGGGCAAGTGATGACGCATATTAGGTCGTCTTTGGCGGGCTCGGTTCCATTGGCAACCGGCTAAATAATGCAATAAACCCGACAATTGCAGATCGGGTTCAGTTGAAACTAACTATGGAGGCAGCATGCAGGCTTTGCAAGGCGTCGAAGGTGGTGTGCAGTGGGTGCAACGGCCAAGTCCTGACTGCGATGTTGGGCAGATTCGGATTCAAGTCGCGGCAGCCGGGCTTAATCGGGCCGACCTGTTACAGCGCGCCGGATTGTATCCGCCGCCGCCGGGGGCGAGCGACATTATTGGTTTGGAATGTGCCGGGGTCGTCAGCGAAGTTGGCGCCGGCAGCGCTTGGCAAGTGGGCGACCGGGTTTGCGCGTTGCTGGCCGGCGGCGGCATGGCCGAAGAAGTGGTGGTGGATGCCGGCCACGCTCTGCCGGTGCCCGAGGGTTTGTCCTTGCTGGAGGCGGCCGCCTTGCCTGAGGTGTACGCCACTGCCTGGCTGAACCTGTACCAGTTGGCCGCGTTGCGTCCCGGCGAGAAGGTGTTGGTGCATGCCGGCGCCAGTGGCGTGGGCTCGGCGGCCATTCAGCTGTGCAAGGCCTTTGGTAACCCGTGCTGGGTCAGTGTCGGCTCGCCTGAGCGCTTGGCTTATTGCGTGGCCCTGGGTGCCCAGGGCGGCGTAGTGCGTACTGATGGGCTGGATGGTTTGCGTGATTTTGCCCCCTTCGATGTGGTGCTTGATCCGGTTGGCGCCAGTTACGCCCAGAGCAACTTGCAGTTGTTGGCGGTGGATGGCCGCTGGGTGCTGATAGGTTTGATGGGCGGGCGCGAGGTGCAGTTTGATCTCGGTATGCTGCTGGTCAAGCGGGTGCAATTGCTCGGTTCCACCCTGCGTAACCGCGATGAGCTGTTCAAGGCCGATCTGTTGCGCGATTTGCGCCAGCACGTGTGGCCGCTGTTCACCGAGGGCCGGCTCAAGCCGCAGCTGGAGAAAGTCTTTGCCGCCAAGGATGTCGACGCGGCCTTTGCGGCGCTGGCGAGCAATCAGGTCAATGGCAAGTTGGTACTGAGTATTAACGATAGCCTGACTTGATCAATGTCCGAAGCTACGATTGGCTCAGTCAATCGTAGCCATGGCTTCAATCAATAAGCTTTAGCGCAACGCCATCTCTATGATCCTCCTCGTCAACTATTTACTCCCCCACCACGAGGAAGCATCCATGTCGCTGATCAACACTCAAGTCCAGCCTTTCAAAGCCAACGCTTTCCACAACGGCAAGTTCATCGAAGTCACCGAGCAGAGCCTGAAAGACCAGTGGTCGGTACTGATCTTCATGCCGGCGGCCTTCACCTTCAACTGCCCGACTGAAATCGAAGACGCGGCCAATAATTACGCCGAGTTCCAGAAGGCCGGTACCGAGGTGTACATCGTCACCACCGACACCCACTTCTCGCACAAGGTCTGGCACGAGACTTCCCCTGCGGTAGGCAAAGCCAAGTTCCCGCTGATCGGTGACCCGACCCACACCCTGACCAACGCCTTCGGCGTGCATATCCAGGAAGAAGGCCTGGCCCTGCGTGGCACCTTCCTGATCAACCCGCAAGGCGTGATCAAGACCGTGGAAATCCACTCCAACGAAATCGCCCGTGACGTATCGGAAACCCTGCGCAAGCTGAAAGCTGCCCAGTACACCGCCGCTCACCCAGGCGAAGTGTGCCCGGCCAAGTGGAAAGAAGGCGAAGCCACGCTGGCGCCGTCGCTTGATCTAGTCGGCAAAATCTAAAAAATGGTTGTAGAGCTGCTGCGCTAGACATTGCAGCGTTGAAATCAGGCCGGACAGTGGCTTGCCACTGAACGCCCAGAGGGCGGCCCGAAGGGCGAGCGGAGCGAGTACTGCTCATTTACAGCTCGTAAACTCCGCGCCCTCGCCTGATTTACTCGCTGGCACTCGCCCTTCGGGCCAGCCTTCGGCTGTTACTCCCGCTGGTCGTTGCGCCTTGCACTGTTGTCGCTCGCGACGCTCTCCAATCCATTTTTCGCCTACAGGAATCTTACCGGTTCTTTAACGGTGCCCGAATGCCCGGGCGTGATCCGTCCGGGCGTTTTTGTCTCTGAATTTCGTAAAAAGGGATACTGATCATGTTGGATGCCAATCTTAAAACCCAGTTGCAGGCCTACCTCGAGAAGGTCACCCAGCCGTTCGAGATCGTCGCGTCCCTCGATGACAGCGATAAATCCCGCGAACTGAGCGGCCTGCTGCACGATATCGTCAGCCTGACCGATAAAATTACCCTGCGTGAAGATGGTCGCGATGCGCGCCAGCCGTCCTTCGCGTTGAACCGTCCGAACGGCACTATCAGCCTGCGTTTTGCCGGCCTGCCGATGGGTCACGAGTTCACTTCTCTGGTACTGGCGCTGCTGCAGGTTGGCGGCCATCCATCGAAACTGTCTGCCGAGTTGATCGAGCAGATCCAACAGGTCGAAGGGCAATTCAACTTCGAGACCTATTTTTCGCTGTCCTGTCAGAACTGCCCGGACGTGGTGCAGGCGCTGAACCTGATGGCGGTGCTGAACCCCAATATTCGCCACGTGGCCATCGACGGCGCACTGTTCCAGGTCGAAGTCGAAGCCCGTCAGATCATGTCGGTGCCGAGCATCTACCTGAACGGTGAACTGTTCGGCCAGGGCCGCATGGGCGTCGAGGAGATTCTGGCCAAGATCGACACCAGCTCCGCCGACCGTGACGCCGAGAAGCTCAACGCCAAGGCCGCCTTCGATGTGTTGATGATCGGTGGTGGCCCGGCGGGCGCGGCAGCGGCCATTTATGCCGCCCGTAAAGGCATTCGCACTGGCGTGGCGGCCGAACGTTTCGGCGGTCAGGTACTGGACACCATGGCGATTGAAAACTTTATATCGGTGCAAGAAACCGAAGGGCCGAAGCTGGCCCGCGCCCTGGAAGAGCACGTTAAACAGTACGACGTCGACATCATGAATCTGCAGCGCGCCAGCGTCTTGATTCCTGCCAGTCACGCCGGCGGCCTGCATGAAGTGCGGTTCGAGAGCGGCGCCCGTTTAAAAGCCAAGACCCTGATTCTGGCCACCGGTGACACCAGCTCCGCCGACCGTGACGCCGAGAAGCTCAACGCCAAGGCCGCCTTCGATGTGTTGATGATCGGTGGTGGCCCGGCGGGCGCGGCAGCGGCCATTTATGCCGCCCGTAAAGGCATTCGCACTGGCGTGGCGGCCGAACGTTTCGGCGGTCAGGTACTGGACACCATGGCGATTGAAAACTTTATATCGGTGCAAGAAACCGAAGGGCCGAAGCTGGCCCGCGCCCTGGAAGAGCACGTTAAACAGTACGACGTCGACATCATGAATCTGCAGCGCGCCAGCGTCTTGATTCCTGCCAGTCACGCCGGCGGCCTGCATGAAGTGCGGTTCGAGAGCGGCGCCCGTTTAAAAGCCAAGACCCTGATTCTGGCCACCGGTGCGCGCTGGAGGGAGATGAAGGTACCCGGCGAGCAGCAATACCGCGGCCGTGGCGTGGCCTACTGCCCGCACTGCGACGGCCCGCTGTTCAAGGGCAAGCGGGTGGCGGTGATCGGCGGTGGCAACTCCGGTGTCGAGGCGGCCATCGACCTGGCCGGCATAGTCGCTCACGTCACCCTGATCGAGTTCGACAACCAGCTGCGCGCCGATGCGGTGTTGCAGAGCAAGCTCAACAGCCTGAGCAATGTGACCATCATCAAGAGCGCCTTGACCACCGAGGTACTGGGCGATGGCCAGAAGGTCACGGCGCTGGTCTACCAGGATCGCAACACGGATGAACTGATCACCGTCGAGCTACAAGGCATTTTCGTGCAAATCGGCCTGCTGCCCAACAGCGATTGGCTCAAGGGCGTGGTGGAGCTGAGCCCGCGTGGCGAGATCATCGTCGACGCCAAGGGCGGCACCAATATTCCTGGCATCTTCGCCGCCGGGGACGTGACCACGGTGCCCTACAAGCAGATCGTCATCGCCGTGGGTGAGGGCGCCAAGGCAGCTTTGAGCGCCTTCGATCACCTGATCCGCAGCTGATTTACGCCGCATAAAAAAATGCCCCGGCACTGGCCGGGGCGTTTTTGTGTGGCGTGCTTTTTGGCGTTAGTTCTTTAACCGATAACCGGTGCGAAACATCCAGGTCACTATGATCAGGCAGAGCAGCAGAAAGCCGGCAATCATGCCCAGGCTCATGCCCACATGCACGTCGGCGATGCCGTAGAAGCTCCAGCGAAAGGCGTTGATCAGGTACACCACCGGGTTGAACAGGGTGATGGTCTGCCACAGCGGCGGCAGCATGCTGATGGAGTAAAAGCTGCCACCGAGGAAGGCCAGCGGCGTGACGATCAGCGCCGGCACTACTTGCAGTTTCTCCCAGCCATCGGCCCAGATGCCGACGATAAAACCGAACAGGCTGAAGGTCACGGCGGTCAGCAGCATCAACAGCAGCATCCACAGCGGATGGGCGATCTCGAAGCTGACGAACAGCCGCGCGGTGAGCAGAATCACCAAGCCGAGAATCACTGACTTGGTGGCCGCCGCGCCGACGTAGCCGACGACTATTTCCAGCGGCGAGATAGGCGCCGACAGCACCTCATAGATGGTCCCGGAATAGCGCGGCATATAGATGCCGAAAGCGGCGTTGGAGATGCTCTCGGTGAGCATCGCCAGCATGATCAGCCCCGGCACGATAAAGGCGCCGTAACTGATGCCCTGCACCTCGGTCATGCTCGAACCTATGGCCGAGCCGAACACCACAAAGTACAGCGAGGTGGAAATCACCGGGGTGGCGATGCTTTGCAGCAGGGTGCGCCAGGTGCGCGCGAGCTCAAACAGGTAGATGGCGCGGATCGCGTAGAGGTTCATGCGCGGCTCCTGAGCAGATTGACGAAGATATCTTCCAGGGAGCTTTCACTGGATTTCAGGTCTTTGAACTCAATGCCGTGCGCGGTCAAATCGCGCAACAGTTCGGCAATCCCGGTCTGCTCGCGCTGGCCGTCGAAGTTGAACACCAGCTCATGGCCGTCATCGGCCAACTCCAGGGCATAAGGCGCCAGGGCGACGGGAATCAAACTCAGCGGCTGCTTGAGTTGCAACGTCAGCTGCTTTTTACCGAGGCGCTGCATCAGCACCTGTTTGTCTTCGACCAGAATGATCTCGCCCTTGCTGATCACCCCGATGCGGTCGGCCATTTCTTCGGCTTCTTCGATGTAGTGGGTGGTCAGGATGATGGTCACCCCGCGTTCGCGCAGGCGCCGCACCATCGCCCACATGTCGCGGCGCAACTCGACGTCGACGCCGGCGGTGGGCTCATCCAAAAACAACACCGTCGGTTCATGGGATAAGGCCTTGGCGATCATCACCCGGCGCTTCATGCCGCCGGACAGTTCAAAAATCTTCGCGTCCTTTTTGTCCCACAACGACAAGTCGCGCAGCACCTGCTCCAGGTAGGCCGGGTTGGGCGCCTTGCCGAACAGGCCACGGCTGAACTTGAGGGTGGCCCAGACGGTTTCGAATACATCGTTGAACAGCTCTTGTGGCACCAGGCCGATCTGCCCACGGGAGGCGCGGTAGTCGCGCACTATGTCGTAACCGCCAACCTGCACTGTGCCGCTGCCCGGATTGACGATGCCGCAGACGATGCTGATCAGGGTGGTCTTGCCGGCGCCATTGGGGCCGAGCAGGGCAAAGATCTCGCCTTTGCGGATATCCAGATTGATATTGCGCAAGGCCGGGTGGCCGCTGGCGTAGGTTTTACTCAGCTGTTGAATCGAAATCACCGGGGCCACGGGCGCTCCAGGAGGTGATGAAGGGGTGTTGCAGAGTAACAGTTTGCCTGCGGGCAGGGAGTGGGACGCGCGGATTGCGGGGCGAAAGCCGGCGCTGAAGCGGGCGATTCACAGACTGTGTAAAAACGTAGCGAGCGAAGGTTAGGCAAGGCAAAAACAGGCGAAAAAGCGCAGTTTACGAGCTGTAAATGAGCATTTTGAGCCTGTTTTTAACGCCGCATAACCGAGCGCAGTAGTTTTTACACAGTCTGATTCAGCCGCCCGAGGCAGCTGAATCGGCGCGCATTAATTGCTGCGCGGGCTGGAGTAGGCGCGGATATCGCCGAACGGTGAGCTGCTCATGTCGACCTTGACCAGCATCAGCGGCGAGTTATTGATCCATGCATCATCGATCACTATGGTGCGGCCAACGTCATCGTTATCGGCGGCCACCAGCAGGTAGTAGGTGCCATCTTCGGCGGCCTCGCCATCCCAGCTCAGGGTGATCTGGCCGAGCACCGTCGATACCCGCGAAGGCTTCTTGGCGATCACCGCACCGTTGGCATCCAGCAGCAGCGCCCGGGGTTTAACCGCCAGCTTGTTAAAGCCCATGCAGGGGCTGTGGCAGGTCGAATTGACGTTCAGGGTGTAACGCTCGCCCTTTTTCAGCTCGAGGGAGAACACCCGGTAATTGGAAATCGAGCTGCCAAAGGACATCCGTGGTTCGTTGGCGCTGATCGGCCAGTTTGGCGTCAGCAGGCCGGTATTCACCGGCAGCGGTATCGCCTGGGTGTTGTGGATGGCTTCCAGGGTATTGGTGGCAACCGGGCTACTGCCGGTGCGGACCAACTGCTCGTACAACGACTGCTGATTACTGGCGCAGGCGCCCAGCAGCAAGCAGGCGGCCAAGGTGATGAACTTATGCAAGGTGAAACTCCTGAGTGACAACGTCCCTGTGCGCGCCAGGCTTGGCAGCCTGACGATCAACAATTCTAACTGGTTAGCCGCTTGCCGAGGGTGACCAATAGCTCAGCTCGCCGGTTTTTGCTGTTACTTAGCGTGTTCCTGAGTTGTTGGCGCACGCCAAGGCACTGCCTGCTACTCGCCGGCGCAGAATCATCAGCCGCCATGCCGTCGGTCTGGGGAGGCGTGGCTAACGGCCATGCTGCAACTCGCTGGCGCGCCCTCGGGGCGGCGCTTAGAGGCCGCCCAGGGTGCGTTTCAGTTGATGCAGTTTTTGCTGCGAGGCGAGCAGCCACTCGGGCACTGCCCGGCCTGTCCCGGCCATTTGCAAGTTTGGATGGCGACTCAGCACGCGGCCCAGTTGTGCTTCTTGGGTTGTTTTCACATCGACGAAGAACAAGTGTTTGCCCTCGTGCAGCGTCTGCTCAAATTGGCGAAACGCCTGGTTGGGCTTTTGGATTCCCAGCAAGCCGCCTTCCCAGGTGGCAAAACCCATCAGTATGGCGGCCAAAAAGATAAAGGGCAGCCAGCCGGTGGAGGTTTCAGTCAGCCCGAAGGCGTAGGACAGGGACAAGACCAGCAGCGCCAAGACGAAGCCGATCATCACCCCGGCGCGTCCCGAACGAATCAGGTCCTGCTTCATCACCGAAGGCACATCATGCAGGTGGTGCTGGGCGACTTCGGCATCCTTTTCACTGAGGACATGAATCTGCTCGGTGCTGATGCCGCTGGCTTCCAGTTCCTTCTCGACGTTTTCCAGTTCGTCCAAGTTGTCACTTATGTAGTAGTGCCGGTTCATGGCACACCTCCCATCGGTTAGCAGCGGAGCCCCCGCCTCCGTGGGTGAGACACCCTGCACGGTCGCGACCAACAGTTTGCAGCCGGCAGAACCTTGACCCGCCTTGGGTCTCTTTTCAGTCTAGCACCGCCCGGATTGCTCGGCCGCTGCGGGGCATGAACGGCGTCTGCGGCTTTGGTTGGCGGTGGTGGCGAGCAGGGGCAATACTGACCAAGGGCCGCCGTCCGTTCAGTCAGAGGAATTGCCATGGCCAGCATAGTGACGCTTACCCTCAGCCCGGCCCTTGATTGCGCCACCGGCATTGCGCACCTCTGCCCGGATGCCAAACTGCGGTGCAGCCCGCCCAGCTACGCGCCGGGCGGTGGCGGCATCAATGTCGCCCGCGCCATTCACAAGCTTGGTGGTCATGCCCTGGCGTTGTGTCCGATTGGCGGGCCGAGTGGCCAGCATTTGCTTGAGCTGCTCAGCGCCGAGGGCGTGGCCGCTGCGTTGACGCGCCTCAAGCGGCTGGTGAAATCGATTGGGGATTTGAAAAGTCGGGCACTAGGTCAATGGGAGATGGTACCCAGCCACTTGCTCACTCAGCAGCTTCATCCAAAGCTGCAACCCCTCTTAAGCCAGTTTGATGCAGCTATCTCGGAAGGCCTGCTAACTCCCAAAGCGCTTCCTTTGCTTGATGAAGTCATCGGCATCAAGAAGGTTCCAGCTGATGATAAGTTGATGCTTATTAGTAAGATGGATGAAATTCTTGGGTTAAATCTCATCAGACTAAGCCGTGAAGCACTTAGGATCACTCCAAAAAATGCGTTGATCGACATCAGATTAATTGAAGAGACGATCGACGAACGTGAAGCCGCGCGTACAGAACGCAATTTTGCTGCTTCGGATGCCATCCGCGATGCGCTGATCGCGCAGGGCGTCGATGTGATGGATGGCGATCCGC
>MHZN01000262.1:0-1454 GCA_001830395.1 Pseudomonadales bacterium RIFCSPLOWO2_12_59_9
GACCTGCTCATTCAATTGGCTGTTGCTGGCGTGCAGGGCGTTGGCGCGGCGGGCGTTCTCCAGGGCCAGGGCCAGCGCCGCCACCAGTAGCAGGCTGATAAGCAGGCTGGCCCCCAGGACGACTTTGGGCAGTGGCGTGCTGAGCTGCCGCACCAGATGCTCGGTCGGGTTGAGGCGCAGGGCGAAGCTGCGGTTATTCAGCAGCTGCAGCGCTATGTCCTGTTGCAGCGCCGGCATGGCCTGCTCGGCGGTGTGGCGGTAAATCGGCCGGCCATCCTCCACCAAGGCGGCGCTGAAGTCGCCATCGGCGAGGCCGCGCAGCAGTTCGTTCATCAACGGCTCGACACGAAAGACCCCCTGGATAAAGCCATCGAAGTGCTGCTGGTGCCGCTCATCGCCGATGTACAGGGGGATATAGAGGATAAAACCGCGGCCGCCCTGAGCCAGCATAAAACTGTTGGAAAAACGCGGCTCGCCGCTGGCCTTGGCCTGCATGGCCAGGTTGAAGTTGGGGTGCGCCGGGGTCAGTTGGAATTGTTGCGCGGCCTCATTGCCGGGCAGCGGCTCGACCCAGCGCACGCTGAGATCGGCACCTAGCCATTGAATGGCCTGGTAGCCCTGGAAGTGCTTGAGGCTGAGCTGGCTGTCGAGCACCCACTCCTCGCGCGGGATGCGGCCGCGGTGGTTCCACAGTTTGGCCAGACGCTCGAGGTCGTCGACCTGATTGATCAGGCTGGCTTCCAGTTGCCGCGCCAGGCTGTGGGCCTGATAGTTGACGCGCTCGGCGATGCGCTGCTGTTGCGCGTTCAGCAGCTGTTGCCACAACACTAGGCTGGCGAGGCCTAGCGCCAGCAGCAAGGCTGCAAGGGCGAGACGGGCTGGCCAGGGAGGCTGAGAACTCGGCAGCATGGAGGCCCCCAAGAGGTTCCATTACCTAATAGCACAGTGCTATCTCAGCGCATAGCCAGGATCGCCGCCCACTCCTCCGAGCTGACCGGCATCACCGACAGACGGCTAGCTTTCTGTACCAGCGGTAAGCCCAGCAGGGCGCTTTGCGTCTTCAGCCGCGCCAGGGGAATCACCTGCGTGAAGGCTTCGACGAAGGCGACGTCGAGGGCGCTCCAGGGGTTCTTCTCGGCGCTGGCCTTGGCATCGAAGTAGTGGCTGTGCGGTTCCAGTGCGCTGGGGTCGGGATAGGCCGCCCTGGCGACCCGCGCGATGCCAGCGATGCCCGGCTCTGGGCAGCTGGAGTGGTAGAAGAAGAACAGATCGCCCACCTGCATGCTGCGCATAAAATTGCGCGCCTGGTAATTGCGCACGCCATCCCAGCGGGATTGTGTGAGGCGCCGCAAATCCTGGATCGAGAGTTCGGCGGGTTCTGATTTCATCAGCCAAAAAGGCATGAACTTTGCTCCTGTTGACCGGTCTTTTAGCGGCCGGGATAGGCGAGCCTG
>MHZN01000262.1:1466-5445 GCA_001830395.1 Pseudomonadales bacterium RIFCSPLOWO2_12_59_9
TGACAGAAGCGTTTTGCGGCGCTCGGCGCCAGGCCACTAGGGGATCTATAACAATAATCGCCACGGGCACAACGTGCGCCATGCCTTGCAGGAGGAGGCATTCTCGATGAAACGTAAACCAGATGTGTTGTGGGTGTTGGTCATTCTGTTCAGCCTGGGGGTGGTGACTACGGGCTATACCCAGAGTTTGTGGGACTCTCAGCCCGAGGCGCCGGTCAGTCAGACGCCAGTCGCGGGTTGAGCCCGCTCAGTACCGCAGGGAGCGCGGTACGGCCCAGCTTTAGTACCAGGCCTCGTTCGTCACGGTCGCTTGTAGCGGCACATCCCAGCTGGCCATGGTCAGGCGATCCACCTGCTGACACTCATGGGCCAGCCCCCATAGCGTCGGTTTGTGCCAATTTTTGCGCACCTTTCGATAGGCCAGGCTGCGATCGTAAAAACCGCCGCCCATGCCCAGGCGCCCGCCGTGGCGATCGAAACCGACCAATGGCAATAGCACCAGATCCAGGGTCCAGACCTTGCGCTGCTGTTTGCGGTTGCGCCGGGGTTCGGGTATGCCGAAGCGGTTCTCGATCAGGCGTTCGTGTCGGCGCACCCGCTGAAACACCATGGTGCTGCGTGGCCAGGGGCTGAGCACCGGCAGGTAGGTGAATTTGCCGCGCCTGTGCGCGGCGCGCAGCAAGGGGCGCGGGTCGATTTCGCCGTCGTTGGGCAGGTACAGGGCGATATGTTGCGCGCGGCGAAAGCGCGGATGCTGCGCCAGCTGCCGATACAGGCCCAGGGCGGCCTGGCGTTGCGCCGGGCGGCTGAGCGCCTGGCGCTGCTCGCGCAACTGGCGGCGCAGTTGCGCGCGGGTCAGGGAGTCGGCGGTGAGCATGGTCAGTGACGCTGGCCATTGCCGCAGGCGGGCAATGGGCTAGAAAGAGTGACTCCCCGACGTGCCGCTGTCGGCTTAGCCCTTGAACCCGAGAGTTCAAGGTGGAGGGTGCAGGAGGCGTTAAGGCTTTCCGTCAGGCGGACATGCACACCGGCCTCAACATGCAACCTCCGGGTTTGTGCGTATCGGCTCAGGGACATCACCAACTGGCGCACACTCCAGGGAGCGGTGGCCAGTATACCCGAATCCCTCGGCGAGTATTCAGCTGCCTTGCTCATCCGCGTCCCGGCTCAGGGCGTGATCGACGCGACCGAGCAGGCTGCGCACCTGTTCGCGGTTGGCGCTGGCCTGCTGGTCGAGGTGCTGCTGTTTGTGCAGCAGGTCGTGGGTGATGTTCAGGGCGGCCATCACCGCGACGCGGTCGGCCCCTATGACTTTGCCGCTCGAGCGAATCTCGCGCATCTTGCCGTCCAGGTAGCGCGCCGCGCTTTCCAGGTTGCTGCGTTCGTCGCTCGGACAGGCGATGCAATATTCCTTGTCGAGAATCTGCACGGTAACGGTGTTCGACTGGCTCATTAATCCTGCTCCAGGGCTTTGAGGCGCGAAATCATGGATTCGACCTTGTGTCGGGCCATTTCGTTCTTTTCGATCAGGTGGGAGCGTTCCTCGCGCCAAGCCTTTTCATTCGCCAGGAGAAGCCGGTTGTGGGCCTTGAGCTGCTCGACACGCTGGATCAGCAAGTCCAGCTTGGTCGTAAGGGCATGCAGATCGGCGTCTTCCATTGGTTCTCTACTCGCGGGTCAATAAGCGGGGCTGACAGTTGGAAAATAGCGGTTTTCAGGCGCTTTCGACAGTCTCAACCGGGCTGGCGAAGGGCTTTCTGACTAAGCGCTTGGCCGCCATACCGAGGCACCTCGCCGCGCGCGCTGTTGGCTAAGGGCCCGGGTGAGTCTGGGGTAAATGGCTCGGCGGGACCTTGATCTGTTTCACCTGCGGCTATTCGCCGCCCCGTTGGCCAGCAATATTCGGCCTCAGGGCCGGGTCGAGGGCGGAGCCATCGAGCAGCTGGCATAGTCTTGGCGCGCTTGCCGGTGCTAGGATACGAGGCCTCCATTCTAGTGATTGCGCAGCGAAGCGCCTAGTTATCTATGCCAATTTCAAGTTCTCCCTACGCCGCTTTCGCCGCCCTGCTTGCCAGCTGCGGCCACTCCGTTTCCCCTGCCGAATTGCATGGCCTGCTGCTCGGGCGCAGTTGCGCCGGCGCCGGCTTCGAGATCGATCCCTGGTTGGTGGATGCCGCCGAACTGCTCGGCGGCGAGCCGCAAGACAGGGTGCGCCAGGCCCTGATCGGTCTGCAGGAAATGGTCAAGAACGAACTGTCCGCCCATGACGTCACAGTGGTGTTGCTGTTGCCCAGCGACGAAGCGCCGCTGAGCGAGCGCGCCGTGGCGCTGGGCCAATGGTGCCAGGGCTTCCTCGGCGGCTTCGGCCTGACCGCCCGCGACAGCGCCCTGAGCGGCGAGGCCATGGAGGTGCTGCAGGACCTCTCGGCCATCGCCCAGGTGCAGAACGCCCTGGAAGAATCCGAGGACGGCGAAAGCGATTACATGGAAGTGATGGAATACCTGCGCGTCGCGCCGCTGTTGCTGTTCAGCGAATGCGCCCAGCCCGTAGCGCCGGCGGTGAAACCGTCGCTGCATTGATTTTCATGCCTTAAGCAGTGGACTCAATCTGCCCATGATCAGCATCCCCAAGTCGGAATACGCCCGTCGGCGCAAGGCGCTGATGGCGCAGATGGAACCCAACAGCATCGCCATACTGCCGGCCGCGCCGGTGTATATACGCAACCGCGATGTTGAGCACATCTACCGCCAGGACAGCGATTTCCAGTACCTCACCGGCTTTCCCGAGCAGGAAGCGGTGCTAGCGCTGATCCCCGGTCGCGTCCATGGCGAGTACGTGCTGTTTTGCCGCGAGCGCAATCCCGAGCGTGAGCTGTGGGATGGTTTGCGCGCCGGCCAGGACGGCGCCATCAGCCAATACGGCGCCGACGATGCCTTCCCGATCAGCGACATCGACGAGATTCTGCCGGGCCTGATCGAGGGTCGCGAGCGGGTCTATTACGCCCTGGGCATTCATCAGGAGTTCGACCGCCATCTGATGGAGTGGATCAACGTGATCCGCTCCAAGGCCCGCCAGGGCGCGCAGCCGCCCAATGAGTTTGTCGCCCTCGATCACCTGCTGCACGACATGCGCCTGTACAAGTCGGCGGCCGAAGTGAAAGTGATGAAGGAAGCCGCGGCGATTTCCGCCCGCGCCCATGTGCGCGCCATGCAAGCCTGCCGCGCCGGCCTGTACGAGTACAGTCTGGAAGCCGAGCTGGATTACGAGTTCCGCAAGGGCGGGGCGAAGATGCCGGCCTACGGCTCAATAGTCGCGGCCGGCAAGAACGCCTGCATCCTGCATTACCGCGAGAACGATGCGCCGCTCAAGGACGGCGACCTGGTGCTAATCGACGCGGCCTGCGAGATCGACTGCTACGCCAGCGACATCACCCGCACCTTCCCGGTCAGCGGCACATTTTCGCCCGAGCAGAAAGCCATCTACGAGTTGGTGCTGGCCTCCCAGGAGGCCGCCTTCAAGGAAATCGCCCCCGGCAAACACTGGAACGCCGCCCATGAGGCGACGGTGCGGGTGATCACTGCAGGCTTAGTCGAACTCGGTTTGCTCGAAGGGGCGGTGGATGAGCTGATCGCCAGCGAGGCCTACAAGGCGTTTTACATGCACCGCGCCGGCCACTGGATCGGCATGGATGTGCACGACGTCGGCGACTACAAAATCGGCGGCGAATGGCGTGAGCTGGAAGTCGGCATGGCCATGACCGTGGAGCCGGGCATCTACATTGCAGTCGACAACCAGAACGTCGCCAAGAAATGGCGCGGCATTGGTGTGCGTATCGAAGACGACGTGGTGGTGACCAAAACCGGCTGCGAGATTCTTACCGATGGGGTGCCCAAGACCGTGGCCGCCATCGAAGCACTGATGGCGCAGGCCCGCGTGGACGCACCTGTAGCTGCGGCGGTGGCCGGCTAATGGCACGGG
>MHZN01000263.1 GCA_001830395.1 Pseudomonadales bacterium RIFCSPLOWO2_12_59_9
AAATAAGAACTACAAGATGCCTAGCCTTGGTTACACCTCAGTTCCCGCGCTACTTAAATACCTGCGCTACGCCGAACACCTCGGTCTGAACATCGACGCCGCCCTTAGCGCTGCGCAGATAACCGCCGAGCAGTTGCGCGACAACAGCCAGCGGATGCCCAGCGAAGCCCACGAACAACTGTTGGCGCACCTGATCGAGGTCAGCCACGACCTGCTGTTTGGCCTGCATGCCGCACGCTTCGTGCAGCCCGGCTCCTGGAGTGTGCTGGGCTATATCACCATGAACTGCGCGACCCTGGGCGAGGCCATGAGCCGGGTCATGCCGTTTGAGAAACTGGTTGGCGACATGGGCGTCAGCCGTATCCAAGCCGCCGACGATCACGTGCAAATGATCTGGAGCTGCCGCCACCAGAACCCGGAAATCCGCCGGCACATGGTGGAAAACGTGCTGGCCTCCTGGCTGCTGTATGCCCGCTGGATTGCCGATATGGACAGCTCGCCACGGGAAGTCTGGTTCGAACACCCACAACCGGCGGACACCGAGTTAAGCGATTACGAGGCCGTGTTCGGTTGCCCGATCAAGTTCGAACAGAGCTGCAACGCCTTGCTGGTGCCGCTGGAATATTTAGGCGTGCCACTGCGCCAGGCCGACGCCAATTTGCTGCGCACCTTGGAAGAACACGCCCTAACCCTGATGGCCGGGCTGGATGGCGACGAGCCGCTGCCACAGCGGGTCAAGAACGCCCTGCGCCTGCTGCTCAAAGATGGCTTGCCGCGCAAGGAACGGGTCGCGGAGAAATTCAACATGACCGTGCGCACCCTGCAGCGCCACCTGCAGCAGGCTGGCAGCAGCTATCAGGAAATCCTCGACCAGCTGCGCCAGGAGCTGGCCGAGCACTACCTGCTGCGCAGCGACCTGGCGATTCAGGACATTGCCCACTACCTGGGCTTCACCGAATCGCGCTCCTTCCACCGCAGCTTCAAAGGCTGGACCGGCATGACGCCGGGGGAATACCGAAAAACCGCAAGCTAAAGCAATTGCGAACCAGATCACAGCCGTGTTCCAATTGCCAAAAAATTGGCCGAAATAAAAAGACACAAAAATAGCGCCAGTTTATTGACAGCAATATCACTAATCGAACCCAGCACTCTGTGGCCAAAAACGGCCGCGAGGGAGTTATATGCGCGTGTCATCGGTAGAGCACCTGCGAGTCGCTAGCCCTGGATTCGTCAATTATTTCGTTGCTTGCGTGCGTATTCTGCATGGCCTGACGGCCATCGTGCCGGGCATGTTTTTTTTGCTGATTAACGACGGCAAGCAGTCACCACTGAGTCGCTACTGGGATGACAACGAGGCGGCCCTGCTGATGTTCTTTGCCTTGTTGAGCACCCTGATTTTTCAAGCTTTCCGGATTTATAACGACGAGCTGTTCAGTAACCTGCTGCGCTTTCGGCGGATGTTTTTTTGTTGGCTCGCCGCTTTCAGCATGCTGGCTTTTCTGCATCAACAACTGGAGCTGTTTGCTTCTATCAGCAATCAGCAAATGGTTAGCTGGTTTTTTATCAGTTTGGTGCTCTACGGCGCTGAGCGTCTAATACTCCTGGCCAGTTTTAAACGGCTAATGCGCAAGGGATTTCACTTGCAGAATGCGGTCATTTTGGGCGCGACCGACAATGGCGTACGCTTGGCCAACTACCTCACGCACAACGCCGATATTCGCTGCGGCCTGCTCGGTTTTATCGATGACCGAATCGGTCGTACCGGCGCTGAACTGGCCGGGTTCCCCGTACTGGGCAATACCGATGAACTTGAACGATTAATTCGCCAGGAGAAGGTTGCGCAGGTATTAGTCGCCCTGCCCTGGTCCGCCGAAAGCCGCATCGGCGTACTTATCGGCCGTTTGCGCATGCTGCCCGTTAACGTGATGCTGGCCCCCGACCTGATCACCTTCAGGCGAGCCCACAGCCGCATCAGTTCAGTGGCTGGCATCCCCATGTTCAACGCCTCGGAACTACCACTGCGCGGCTGGTCACCCCTAATCAAGCGCATTGAGGATCTCCTCTTAGCCAGTATCGCCCTCGTTATGTTATCGCCCTTGATGCTGTTGACGGCCCTGCTGATCAAACTCGACTCACCGGGGCCAGTGTTTTTTCGCCAGCATCGTTACGGCTACAACAACCGTCTAATCGATGTATTTAAATTTCGCTCCATGTACCAAGATGCCCATGATGCCAACGCTGAGCGTCAGACTACCCGCAACGATGAACGCATCACCCGCGTCGGCCGCTTTATCCGCAAAACCAGCATTGACGAACTGCCACAACTGCTCAACGTGTTACGCGGCAACATGTCCATGGTTGGGCCAAGGCCCCATGCCACCGCCACCAAGGCGGCGGGCATCCTGTTTGAGGACGCCGTCGTGCAATACAGCGCACGACATCGCGTCAAACCCGGCATCACCGGCTGGGCGCAAATCAATGGTTATCGTGGCGAAACTGACACCCTAGAAAAAATCGAAAAACGCGTTGAGCTCGATCTCGAATACATCGAGCAATGGTCGGTATGGCTCGACCTGTACATTCTGTTTCGCACCGTGCCCGCCGTAGCGCTGACCCAGGAAGTTTACTGATGACTGAACTCATCCCATGCATCATCGCCGGCGGTGCCGGAACCCGCCTGTGGCCAGTGTCCCGGGAAGCGCATCCAAAGCCATTCATGCTGTTGCCCGACGGGCAAAGCTTGTTGCAAAAAACCTTTTTGCGCGCCAGTCGCCTGCCCGATGTGCAGCGTTTACTGACTGTGACCAATCGTGACTTGCTGTTCAGCAGCCAAGACCACTACCGCAAAGTCAACCAGCGAAATTTAACCCTGGAATACCTGCTTGAGCCCTGTGGGCGCAACACCGCCGTAGCCATTGCTCTGGCCGCACTGCATGTTCAGCGCCATCACGGCGATCAAGCCCAGCTACTGGTATTGCCCGCTGACCATCTGATCCAAGATGAAACGGCCTTCGCCGCCGCCATCAGCCAGGCGCGCCGACTGGCTGCCGCCGGCTATTTGGTCACCTTCGGCATTCAACCTGATCGTGCCGAAACCGGTTTTGGCTATATAGAACTCGGGGCCGCACTGGCGAACGGTGGCTATCAAGTTGCTCGTTTTGTTGAAAAGCCTAATAGCGCAACCGCCCAGACCTACCTCGAAGGTGGCCAACACCTGTGGAACGCCGGCATGTTTTGCCTGCAAGTGGATGTCCTGTTACGCGAGTTAGAGCTGCACGCCGCAGAAGTTCTGATGGTGGCCCGCGATAGCTTGGCCGCAAGCCGGATACTGCAAGGTGACGGCAGTTTGCAGTGCGAGCTGCCGAGTGAAATTTTCGCCAAAGCGCCAAATATTTCCATCGACTACGCGCTATTTGAACCCTCCAAGCAGGTCGCGGTGGTGCCTTGCACCCTAGGCTGGAGCGATATCGGCTCCTGGCAAGCACTGCGCGAGCTACTGCCCAGCGATGCCGAAGGCAATCAGACTACCGGCGACAGCGTGCTGCATGAAGTTCACAACTGTTATATCGATGCTCCCAATCGCCTGGTCGGCGCGGTCGGAGTGGAGAACCTGATCGTCATCGACACACCCGACGCCCTGTTGATTGCCGATGCCTCACGCAGTCAGGACGTCAAGTACATCGCCCTGGAACTCAAACGCCGCGATCACGACGCCTATCGCTTGCACCGTACCGTGAGTCGCCCTTGGGGCAGCTACAGCGTGATCGAGGACGGCCCGCGCTACAAAATCAAACGCATCGTGGTTCGCGCCGGTGAGTCACTGTCACTGCAAATGCACCACCACCGCAGCGAGCACTGGATAGTCGTCAGCGGCATGGCCTTGGTGGTCAATGGTGAGCACGACTTCCTGCTCGACACTAACCAGTCGACATTCATTCCGGCCGGGCACAGGCACCGGCTCAGCAACCCCGGTGTGATCGACTTGGTCATGATTGAAGTGCAGAGCGGCGAATACCTCGGTGAGGACGACATCGTCCGCTTCGATGACGTCTACGGACGCGTCCCAGCCGCCACGGTGCAGGTCTGATGCGCACCGCGTTAATCATTCCGACCCGTAACGCCGGCCCTTATCTGGACCGACTGTTGCCGGCACTGGCAGAACAAACCCTGGCAGTAGACGAATTCTTGGTGGTCGACAGCCACTCCCAAGACAATAGCGTGGCGCGCCTGCGGGCAGCCGGTGCGCATGTCGAAGTAATCGACCCGCGCAGCTTCAATCACGGCGGCACACGCCGCTGGGCCTGCCAGCAGGTGAATGCCGAGGTGCTGATTTTTCTCACTCAGGATGCCATTCCAGCACGCCCGGATGCCCTGGAGCGGATCAAGGCAGCGCTCTTTAGTGAAGCCGATATTGCCGTCGCCTATGGCCGTCAGCTGCCTCACCCTGGCGCCAGTTTACTGGCCAGCCAAGCCCGGCAGTTTAACTATCCGGGCACGGGCCGCACCAAGCGCCTGCAGGATGCCACCGAGCTGGGCATCAAGACCTGCTTCAGTTCCGACTCCTTCGCCGCCTACCGCCGGGATGCACTGTTAAGCATTGGTGGCTTTCCCGAAGACGTGATTGGCAGTGAAGATGCCTACGTCGCCGCCAAACTGCTGCTGGCCGGCCATGCCGTACGCTACGCCGCCGATGCCGAGGTTTATCACTCCCACGACTACCGCTTGCTTGAGGAGTTTCGCCGCTATTTCGACATTGGCGTGTTTTACGGCCGCGAGCCCTGGATTAAACAGGCGTTCGGCACTGCCGGTGGTGAAGGTAAACGTTATGTGCTGGCCGAGTTGAGCGCTTTGCATCACGCCCAAGCCTGGCTAGAGATCCCCCCAGCCTTACTGCGCAGCGCGCTGAAGTTACTGGGTTATCAACTCGGCCAACGCGAGCAGCACCTGCCGCAGAAGCTCAAGCGTCAAATCAGTATGTTTGCCAATTACTGGGCCTGATCGCCTTTTCAATTTCTCAAGGAGCAATAGTATGTTTCGCCTTGCCCTGTGCAGCCTGATGCTGGTTTTGCTTAGCGCGTGCACCACCCCAGCCAACGTGCCCTTGCCAAACCAGCAGGCACTGGCGCTACGTCACCAGGAAATCTACCAACTGGCCGATCTTCCGCCGCCACAAGTACGCATCCAGAGTGGCGACACCCTGCGTATCGTGCGCGATGCCCAGGAGCCCTCGGAGAAGGATGACATGACCCTGTTCGTGGTCCGCCCCGACGGTTTTTTCTCCGTACCCTTCGTTGGTTTGATCAAGGCTGACGGCCGTACACCGCAAGATGTTGGCCAAGAAGTCAGCAGCAAACTGGCGAAAATTTACCGCCAACCCAATGCCACGGTAAACATCGCCATCGCACCGAGCAACAAGGTCTACATCGGTGGTGCGGTGCCCAATGCGGCATTCTTCGACCTGGTCGGACATGCCACGCTAGAGCAGGCCCTGCTCGGTTCCGGCGGCGTGCTGCCATCGGCCGACAGCGACAACATTGCCCTGCTGCGACCAGGCACCGATGGCAAGTACAAGCTGTATTTCTTCAGCCTGAGCAGCCTGCTGCAAGATCCAAACCGGCCCATGGTGGCCCTGCAGCGCGGTGACATCATCTATGTGCCGCAATCGGGTATTGGCAGCGCAGTCGAGGCTGTCGATATGTATTTCACCCGCCTGTTCCCGGTTAACAAAGGTCTAGGTGTGGGTCTGAACTACGACTTAAACCAACAAGAAGTGAAAAACAGCGGAAACACCACTAACACCATCAACAACATAGGAACGCCTTGAGCCATGATTGAAATCCGTTCCTTACGTGATTTGTTGCGCCTGTTCTTCATCTTTCGCCGCGAGTTTCTCTGGGCTGTCGGCGTAACCGCAGTGGTCGCGGTCTTAGGGGCATTCCTATTACCGACTAAATTCGAGTCCACGGCCCGTCTATTAGTAAAGCCTGGCCTGGAAAACAGCACCCTGCCGATTGAGGCGGCTGATCGGCAAACCCTGATCTCGCCAAGCACCCAGCGTGACCCAGTGGTCGACGAAGAGAAAATGCTCACCGGGCGCACCATCGTGCACCTGGTAGCACAGCGCTATCTGGACGAAATACCCAGCTATCAGCCGCAAGGCTTCTGGCAAGTCATCAAATACAGCCTTAAAGAAGCTGCCGGCGCCGTATTCGACCTGTTACGCCGGACCTTGCAACTGCTGGGCATTGTCGAGGAGCAATCGGCGGTCGAGCGCCTTGCGACCAAGCTGGAAAAAAACTTTAGCGTGAGCCATGAAGCCGGCTCGGCGGTGATGGAGCTGAGTTTCACCTGGGACAATCCGACGGTGGCCCAGAAAGTCATGCAAACCTGGGTCAGTATCTACCTGGAAGAACGCCTGCATGCCCTGGAGCGCAAGAGCCTGTACACCTTCTACGAAAGCGAAGCAGGCAAAGTCGCTGAACAGATCAACGGATTGAAAAAACAGCTGCAAGTGCAGTTAGTGAAAATTAACGGCATCAGCGCCAAAGAACGCCTGGAAAACCTAACCAACCAAATCAACCGAATGACCGATGCCCGTAGCGGCGCTTTGAGCGATCTGGCCGGAGCACGCAGTTTTCTCAACAGCGCCCGCGAACAACTCAAGCGCTTGCCGGCAGAGTCGATTACCGATCGCCTCATCAGCCTCAACCCCAACCAACTGGATCTGAAACTCAAGCTAAACGGCCTCAACCTTGACCGTACCCGCCTGCTCAGCACCTATCGCGAAGACGCACCGCCAGTGCGTGATCTCGAAGCAAATATCAGCGCCATTCAAGCCCTGATCAACGCCGAAGCTGAACGCATAGAGCGTTCCCGGAACGTTGCGCCCAACGCCATAGTGAGCAATCTACGGCAGCAAATCCTCGATACTGAACTGCATGAACAACAACTCAACGGCCAATTGAGCAACTATGAGAAACACCTCAAGCAGATGCAGCAAGAGCGCTCTCAGGTATTGACCGACGAACCGCAAGTTAGCCAACTGCAGATGCAGCTGCAAAGTGCCGAGCAGAGTTTTGCGCTGTACGCCAACAGCCAGGAAAAAGCCCGGATCAATCGCGAACTGGACAACAGTCAGATCAGTAACATTGCCCAGATTGAACACGCCACCTTCAACCCCAGCAGGACCTTCCCCAAGAGCCTGCTGATTATCTTCCTGGCGCTACCCGCTGGTTTTGCGGTGGGCTTGCTGACCCTTTATCTGTGCTATTTGCTGGATCAGCGTATCCATGACGGCGACCAGATCGAAAGCACCTTCAAGGTACCGTTGTGGACCACCCTGCTGGATGTTGACGATAGCGCCGAACAGGCCGCCAGCCCGTTCTTCATGGCCAGCATCTATCGGATCTATGGCCTGTTGCCGATTGAGCAGGTCGAACAACGCGGTCTGAGCCTGGGCCTAACTTCTGCCCGTCCAGGCGAGGGGGTGAGTTTTATTACGGAAAAACTCCAGACCCTGCTCCAAGAGCGCGGCTACCGGGTGCGCCTGGGCGGCGATGCGCCGGCCAGCCCTGGTGAGATTGTATTGATTGATGCCTCGGCACTGCTGTCCAACCAAGAGGCCTTTATCAAGCTACGGCGAGCCGACTTGATCGCGCTGGTGATTGAAGCCCGGCAAAGCACAGTGCCGATGGTCGAGCATGCCTTGTCGATACTGACCATTGCCCATAAGACCGTGAACGGCATCATCCTCAATCGCCGGCGCTTCGAAATCCCCGAGTCATTGCTCAAGCGATTCGCCCGCTGGCGGAGCGTGATTTAATGCGCATTGCCCTGCTCGCCCCGCTGCCACCCGAACAAACCGGTATAGCCGATTACGCGGCAAATTTTCGCGCCGCGCTGCAGGCTTGCGGAGTTGAGGTTGTCACGCCGCTGCTCAATTGCGGCGCTGAGCCACAAGCAGTGCAACGCGCACTGGAACACTTCGACTGGACCTCAGTCGATTTGGTCCATGCCGAGCTGGGCGGCGGCCGTCTGGGCGAGTTTGCGGCCTTGCGCCGCTTGCGCCAACGCTACCCGCGGCTGCCGCTAACCGCCACCGTCCATGACCCCGAACGCCTGGTCTGGCGCCGTGCCAGCCTGCCGTGGCCGCTGTCGCTGGCCGAGCGATTACCGCGGCCGCTGCCGCAAATTGCCGCGTTGCTGGCCGACCCCTTGACCTTAAAGGAAGAACGCAGCCTGGCTCGGCAGATGACCCGCCTGATCACCCTCACCGAGTTGGGCGGGCAGCATCTGGCCAAACGCATGGGCCTGCGCGACGAACAACGTGCGGTCATCGCCCACGGCAACCTGACCCTAGCGGCAACCGCCCTACCGCCGATGCAACCGTTGAAACTGCTGTATTTCGGCTTTATCTACCGCGGTAAAGGCATTGAGGACCTGCTCGACGCTCTGGCCCTGACCCTTGAGCGCCAGCCACAGTTACGCGCCAGCCTGCGCCTGACTCTGGCCGGTGGCACGGCACCGGACATGGCCTTCGGCCCGGCCGGCAACTACCTCGAAGAATTACGCGCGCGTGCCCGTCAACTGCAACTGGAAAACAATCTCGACTGGCAACTGGACCTGCCCGCCGCCGCCATTGCCGCCACCATCCAGGCGCACCATGTGATGGTGCTGCCCTATCGCGAATCGAAGAAACTCGGTTTGCTCGGCGAGATGCGTGGCACCAGCGGCGCCTTGTCCTGGGCCAACGCCTGCGGCCGTGGCGCCATCACCTCGGATGCCCGGGCCTTCGCCGAGGAGGTCGCCAGCGGCAATGGTGCCACCTACCCACAAGGCAATGTTCAGGCCCTGGCCGACTGCCTCACGGGTCTGGCCCTCAATCCGCCATTGGCCCAGCAATGGGCCGAGCGCGCCAGCTTGATCGGCATCGAACGCCAATGGCCAACCACCGCCCTGCGCTTTCGCCAGCTGTTTGCCAGCGCCTGTGGGGAGCATTGATGCGCCTACACAAGAGTCTCTATTGCTTGCCCATCCTGGGGCTGAGCCTGCTGTTACTGATAATCAGCCTAGGCCAACCGGCCGAGGCTGAAACCACCCAATTGAAAGCGCCGCGCCCAGTGATCTGGAAGGACTTCCTGGGGGTCAATGCGCACTTTCTCTGGTTCACCCCGACGCAATACCAGCAACAGATGCAGCGCTTGCAGGCGCTCGGCTTGCAGTGGGTGCGCGTCGATCTGCACTGGGACCGCCACGAGCCCGTCGAGCAACAGTATCGCCTCGGCGAGCTGGACGGCGTGGTCGATGCGCTGCACACCCGCCAGTTGCAATCGGTGTTTTACCTGGTCGGCTCGGCACCCCACGCCAGCAGTGCGCCACCCGGCTCAGCGACGCCAGACCAGTATCCGCCGCGCGACCCACAGCTATTTGCCTCGCGCATGGCGCTGCTGGCCAAACGCTACCCGAGCGTAAACGCCTGGCAAGTCTGGAACGAACCGAACCTGCCGGCATTCTGGCGCCCTCAGGAAGACGCCCAAGGCTATGCCCTTCTGCTGCAAGCCAGCGTTCGAGCCCTGCGGGCAGTGGCCCCCGACAAACCGCTGGTGATGGCCGGCATGGCCTATTACAGCCAGATGCCGGTTAAGGGCGGGCTGATGCTGGAAAGCCTCGGCCAGCTCGGTGTGCAACAGCTGGGCGCCATCGCCGCCTATCACCCCTACTCACAGACGCCAGAAAGCGACGAGGCCGGCAAGCGCGACTTCATTCTGCGTAGCCAGCAGCTCAACCGGATGTTGCGTGGCGCTCAGGCGCCCGCGATCTGGGCCACCGAGTGGGGCTGGTCGAGCTATGCCGGTCCCAAGGAAGAGCAACCGATTATCGGCCCCCAGGGCCAGGCCGATTACGTCTTGCGCCGGCTGGCATTAATGAGCGCGCTGGATTACGACAAAGTTTTCCTGTTCGCCCTCTCCGACCTGGACAGCCGCGCCGGCGGCCGTGACCAGCATTACGGTCTGCTCGACCTGCAAGGCCAGCCAAAGCCGGTCTATCTGGCGCTCCAGCGCTTTCTCGAGATCAGCGGCCCGCGCCTAGAGCCGGCCGAGCCACCGCAACTGAGCGAGCTCCCAAATGACCTCTACAGCATCAGCTGGACCCGCGAGGACGGCAAACACCTGTGGCTGTTCTGGAGCGCCAGCGGCGCCAGCCTGCACCTGCCACAGGTCCAGCAAGCCGAATTGTATGACCCTTTAAGCGGCACCAGCCGCCAACTGAAAGCCGCCGACGGGATTCGTCCCCAGGCGTTAGCCAGCCTGCAAATGCTGGTCTGGTAAGGCGACTTTATGCGCATATTATGGATTCTCCCCTACCTGCCCTGGCCCACCACCAGCGGCGGCAAGACCCGTCAGTACCAACTGCTGCGCAGCTTGGCGGCGCGCGGGCACCGCATCACCTTGCTGGTGCAATCCAAAGCAGTCCTGGACGAGGCCAGCCGCGCGGTACTTGAACCGCTGCTGGAGCGGCTGATAGTACTGCCGCGCCGCCCGCTCAAGCACCCGCTGACCCTGCTCGCGGCGCTATTCGCGCCCTGGCCGCTGCTGACCAGCATTAACGGCCTCAGCCGCCCACTCCAACAACAATTTAGCCGGCTACTCGATGAGTCCTGGGATGTCATCCAGATCGAGCACAGCTATAGCTTTCAGCCCTATGCCCGGCTACTCGCGCAACGTCAGCAGCCTTTTTTACTCACCGAACACAACCTCGAATCAAGCCTCGGCGCGGCCACCTACGACCGTTTTCCGGCCTGGCTCAGGCTGTTCGTGCGCTACGACCAATGGCGAGC
>MHZN01000264.1 GCA_001830395.1 Pseudomonadales bacterium RIFCSPLOWO2_12_59_9
CGGCCCGCGCCGCCGGCCTGGATTTTCAGCAGTTGGTATTGGCGATTTTGGCCGACAGTTTAGAGCGTCGAGGTTAAGCATATGCACAGCGCCACGCTGCGTTACTCGCAACCACAACTCGATCGTGCCCCGGTGCGCAAGCCGGCCGCTCGGGGCGCCAGCCGTTTGGTGGCGGAACAGCCATTGGCTGCACGCCGACCCAAAGCGGATTTCAGTGGGCTTAAACGCTTGTTTTGGCCGCTGCTGTTGCTGGCCTTGGGGCTTGGCACTTACAGCTTGGCGCAGCGCGTATTGCCCTATGCCGATCGGCCGATTAGCCAGGTAAGCGTGCAGGGCGAGCTGAGCTATATCAGCCAGCAAGCGGTGCAGCAGCGCATCGCGCCCTATGTCTCTGCGAGTTTTTTTACCGTAGACCTGGCCGCAATGCGCAACGAACTTGAACAAATGCCGTGGATTGCCCATGCCGAAGTTCGGCGGATTTGGCCCGATCAATTGTCTATTCAGTTAGAGGAACAATTGCCGGTGGCCCGCTGGGGTAATGACGCACTGCTGAATAACCAAGGCCAGGCATTCACTCCGCGTGAGCTGGCCAATTATGAAAACCTGCCGCAGTTGTTCGGGCCGCAACGGGCCCAGCAAACGGTGATGCAGCAATACCAATTGTTCAGTCAAATGCTGCGGCCACTGGGCTTCTCGGTGGCGCAGCTGGAATTGCGCGAACGCGGCAGCTGGTTTCTGACCACCGGCGTCAACAGCAGCGGCCAAAGTGTAGAGTTGTTACTGGGACGCGATCACCTATTAGAAAAAATGCGTCGGTTTGTGGCCGTCTATGAAAAGACCTTAAAGCCGGAAATCGCCAATATTGCCAGTATCGACCTGCGTTACGCTAACGGCCTGGCCGTCAGCTGGCGCCAGCCGCTGCTGGGTGCGGCGACTAATGTTGTCGCCGTCAAGTGACTAAGGAGAAGGCAAGGACCATGGCAAATGTGCAGAGCGGCAAGATGATCGTCGGCCTGGACATCGGCACCTCCAAAGTGGTGGCGCTGGTGGGCGAGGTGACGAGCGATGGTCAGCTGGAAATTATCGGGATTGGTACTCATCCCTCGCGTGGCTTGAAACGCGGCGTGGTGGTGAATATCGAATCGACCGTGCAATCAATTCAGCGCGCCATTGAAGAGGCGCAATTAATGGCCGGTTGCCGAATCCATTCGGCCTTTGTCGGCGTGGCCGGTAATCATATTCGCAGTTTAAATTCCCACGGGATTGTGGCTATCCGTGATCGTGAAGTTAGTCAGGCAGATTTAGAGCGGGTACTAGATGCCGCGCAAGCAGTTGCTATTCCGGCGGATCAACGGGTGCTGCATACCTTGCCGCAAGATTATGTAATAGATAACCAAGAGGGCGTGCGTGAACCATTGGGTATGTCCGGGGTCCGCTTAGAAGCCAAAGTGCATGTAGTAACCTGTGCGGTGAATGCTGCGCAAAATATTGAGAAGTGTGTGCGTCGTTGTGGTCTGGAAGTTGACGACATTATTCTTGAGCAATTGGCCTCGGCTTATTCGGTATTGACCGAAGACGAAAAAGAATTAGGTGTATGTTTGGTTGATATTGGTGGGGGCACTACCGATATCGCGATCTTTACCGAAGGTGCGATACGTCACACTGCGGTAATTCCGGTGGCCGGCGACCAGGTAACTAATGATATTGCCATGGCATTACGCACCCCAACCCAGTATGCCGAAGAGATTAAAATTAGGTATGCTTGCGCCTTGGCGAAACTGGCCGGCGCCGGGGAAACCATCAAGGTGCCCAGTGTTGGTGATCGGCCACCGCGTGAGCTGTCGCGCCAGGCGCTGGCCGAAGTGGTTGAGCCACGTTACGACGAATTATTTACCTTGATTCAAGCGGAATTGCGCCGTAGCGGATATGAAGATTTGATTCCGGCTGGCATCGTTCTTACCGGCGGTACGGCAAAAATGGAAGGTGCGGTCGAATTGGCCGAAGAGATATTTCACATGCCGGTGCGTTTGGGTGTTCCACACAGTGTCAAAGGATTGGCTGACGTTGTGCGTAACCCGATTTATTCCACCAGCGTGGGTTTATTGCTGTATGGCCTGCAAAAACAGACCGACGGTATATCGATGTTTAGCGGTAGTAGTTTTAGTGATGAGCCGAAAACACCGATACTGGAAAGACTGAAACGCTGGGTTCAAGGCAATTTTTAAAAGTTTCACCGTGGTTGTGGTAGGCGATATAACTAGAAAGTAAAAGGAGAGGGGAATGTTCGAACTCGTAGACAGCGTCCCGCAGAGCGCCGTTATTAAAGTTATCGGTGTGGGCGGTGGTGGCGGCAATGCCGTGAACCACATGGTACAAAACAACATTCAGGGTGTTGAATTCATTTGCGCCAATACCGACGCGCAGGCACTGCGTAAGGTTGGGGCAAAAACTATTCTGCAGCTGGGTACTGCAATCACCAAAGGCTTGGGCGCCGGGACTAATCCTGAGATCGGCCGCCAGGCTGCCATGGAAGACCGCGAGCGCATCATTGATGTGCTGCAAGGTGCTGACATGGTGTTTATCACCACCGGCATGGGCGGCGGTACCGGTACCGGTGCTGCGCCGATCATTGCGCAAATTGCCAAAGAAATGGGCATCCTCACCGTTGCAGTGGTGACCCGGCCATTCCCTTTCGAGGGCAAAAAACGCATGCAGGTTGCCGATGAAGGCATTCGTGCGTTGTCCGAATGCGTCGACTCGCTGATCACCATTCCCAACGAGAAGCTGCTGACCATCCTCGGTAAAGACGCCAGCTTGCTGTCTGCTTTTGCCAAGGCCGATGACGTCCTGACCGGCGCTGTGCGCGGGATCTCCGACATCATGCTGCGTGAAGGTCTGATGAACGTCGACTTTGCTGACGTGCGCACCGTGATGAGCGAAATGGGCATGGCGATGATGGGTACTGGCTGTGCCAGCGGCCCGAACCGTGCTCGCGAAGCCACCGAGGCGGCGATCCGCAATCCGTTGCTGGAAGACGTCAACCTGCAAGGCGCGCGCGGCATTCTGGTCAACATCACTGCTGGCCTGGATCTGTCGTTGGGTGAGTACGCTGCGGTTGGCGAAATCATCGAAGCCTTCGCTTCCGAGCACGCTACCGTCAAGGTTGGCGCGGTCATCGACCCGGATATGCGCGATGAGCTGCATGTGACTGTGGTGGCGACCGGTCTGGGCGCGAAAATCGAGAAGCCGGTCAAGGTCATCGACAATACCGTGCATGCAGTTCCATCCTCTGCGTCGGTGTCGAGTTCGGCAGCGCGCCAGGAGCATGCTGCGGTTAACTATCGCGACCTGGATCGTCCAACCGTGATGCGTAATCAGACCAGCGCCAGTGCTGCAACAGCCGCCAAGCTTAATCCGCATGATGATTTGGATTACCTGGATATCCCGGCCTTCTTGCGGCGTCAGGCGGACTGATGAAATGTACGGCAAGCTTTGGGACGATTGATGTTCAGCGAGGGTCGGTTCTGCTATCATCGCCGACCTTCGTTGAAAACAATTCGCAATTAGCGCGCATACGGCCCAAGCCATGATCAAACAACGCACCTTGAAAAACATCATCCGCGCGACTGGCGTCGGTCTGCACTCGGGGGAGAAGGTTTACCTGACCCTGAAGCCTGCGCCAGTTGATACCGGTATCGTGTTTCGTCGCACCGATTTAGACCCTGTGGTTGAAATCCCCGCCCGCGCGGAAAATGTCGGTGACACCACGCTTTCGACCACGCTGGTCAAAGGCGACGTTAAGGTCGACACGGTAGAGCACTTGCTTTCGGCCATGGCAGGCCTGGGCATCGATAACGCCTACGTCGAGCTCTCCGCGTCAGAAGTACCGATCATGGACGGCAGCGCCGGTCCCTTTGTGTTTTTGATCCAGTCAGCTGGGTTGGAAGAGCAAGAAGCGGCCAAGAAGTTCATTCGTATCAAGCGTGAAGTAACAGTGGAAGATGGCGATAAACGCGCCACTTTCCTGCCGTTCGAAGGTTTTAAAGTCGGTTTTGAAATCGACTTTGATCACCCGGTTTTCCTCAATCGCACCCAATCGGCTTGTGTGGATTTTTCTAGTACCTCCTTTGTTAAGGAAGTTAGCCGAGCCCGCACCTTTGGCTTTATGCGTGACATTGAGTTCCTCCGTTCGCAGAACCTGGCGCTCGGCGGCAGTGTGGCTAACGCCATTGTGGTTGATGAGTTTCGCGTATTAAACGAAGACGGCCTGCGTTATGAGGACGAATTCGTTAAGCACAAAATTCTCGATGCCATTGGCGATCTGTACCTGCTGGGTAACAGTTTGATTGGCGAGTTTCGCGGTTTCAAATCGGGCCATGCCTTGAACAATCAACTGTTGCGCAGCTTGATTGCCCAGCAAGATGCTTGGGAAGTCGTGACTTTCGATGATGCGAACACGGCACCGATCTCCTACATGCGCCCGGTTGCGGCAGTGTAAGTAATACCCGCTTTATCTCCTTATTAAGGCCACCCATGGGTGGCCTTTTTTTATCTGAAAATTTTGTGCTGACGACTAATTGCTGCTGTCGGTTTTTTTGCCGTGGCTGGCCAAGCGCTCAAGGGCTGCACGCAAGTTGGGGTCGCTGATGCCGTCGGCGGTGGTTTGGATGCTTTCCGCGGCGCAGCTGGACAGTTCGATGCTGCGGTTGGGCGTGCCAGTTTGGCTGGTTGGCGGTTGGACTTTAAATAAAATCCGCTGCAGGCCGGCAAATTCGTCGAGTTGCTGCAATTGACGCAGTAGACGGCGCTGTTGATAGCGCAGGTGCGTGGCCCAGTTGCCGTCGGTGACAATCAGCAGCAAGCAGCCTTCGCGCCACGACGCCAGATGGCAGTATTCGCGGGCCGCTGGTTGTAACTGGCTTTCCAGCAAGCGTTGCAGTTGGGTCAGGCGCTGGGCCGCGCTGAACAAGGCTTTCAGCGGTTTCGCCTCGCGCAACATGGCGGCGGGCGCACGGGCGGGCAGTGGGCGAAAGGCCATGGTGGTGGGTCTCGGCGAGTAAAAAGCCATGGTAGCAGAATGGCCGAGGCCAGCTTGCGCCGACTGCTTGGTTGCCGGCTTGGCGGGTGTGTCGCGCTTGGGTGATTGAGCGGCTTTCTTCAACGACATTTCCGAGTAGAATGCTGCCTTCGCAAGCGGCCATGAGGGCTGCGCGGGTGTCCTGACGGTCACTCTTCATCCATACGCGTGGAAGAATCTGTCGATATGTTTGCGCCTTTGTTAAAGAAACTCTTTGGTAGCCAGAACGAGCGTGAAGTTAAGCGCATGCTCAAAACTGTGCAGATCGTTAACGCCTTTGAAGAGCAAATGCTCGGCCTTAGCGATGAGCAGTTGCGTGGCAAAACGCAAGAGTTCAAGGCGCGTTTGGCGAAAGGCGAAAGCCTCGATCAAATCCTCCCGGAAGCCTTTGCCGTAGCCCGTGAGGCCGGTAAGCGGGTGATGGGCATGCGTCACTTCGACGTGCAGTTGGTCGGCGGCATGACCTTGCACGAAGGCCGTATCGCCGAGATGCGTACCGGTGAAGGTAAGACGCTGGTGGCTACCTTGGCCGTGTACCTCAATGCGCTGGAAGGCAAAGGCGTGTACGTGGTGACGGTCAACGATTACCTGGCGCGTCGCGATGCCAACTGGATGCGCCCGCTGTATGAGTTTCTCGGCCTGAGTGTGGGCATAGTCACGCCCTTTATGGACCCGGTGGAGAAGCGCGCTGCTTATGCGGCCGACATCACCTACGGCACCAACAACGAATTCGGTTTCGATTACCTGCGCGACAACATGGCTTTCAGCCTGGATGAAAAATTCCAGCGTGAGCTGAATTTCGCCGTAATCGACGAAGTTGACTCCATTTTGATCGACGAAGCGCGTACTCCGCTGATCATCTCGGGTCAGGCTGAAGACAGCTCCGCGCTCTACACCCAGATCAATCTGCTGATTCCGCAGCTGAAGTTGCACGTGGAAGAAGTCGAAGGCGTGGTCACTCAAGAAGGGCATTACAGCCTCGATGAAAAGACCCGTCAGGTTGAATTGAACGAGCAGGGCCACCAGTTCATCGAAGACCTGCTGACCGCCAATGGCTTGCTGGCCGAGGGTGAAAGCCTCTATTCGGCGCATAACCTCGGCTTGCTGACCCATGTGTACTCGGGCCTGCGCGCGCACAAACTGTTCCATCGTGATGTTGAATACATAGTGCAAAAAGATCAGGTCATGCTGATCGATGAGCACACCGGCCGCACCATGCCGGGCCGTCGCTTGTCCGAGGGCTTGCACCAAGCCATCGAAGCCAAGGAAGGTCTGCCGATTCAGGCCGAGAGCCAGACACTGGCCTCGACCACCTTCCAGAACTACTTCCGCCTGTACAAGAAGCTCTCCGGCATGACCGGTACGGCTGATACCGAGGCGTTTGAGTTCCAGCAAATCTACGGCCTGACCGTGGTGGTGATTCCAACCAACAAGCCGTTGGGTCGTAAAGACTTCAATGACCTGGTCTACATGACCCAGGATGAGAAGTACGCCGCCATCATCACCGACATCCAGGAATCCTTGGCCGAAGGTCGCCCGGTGTTGGTCGGTACTGCAACCATCGACAGTTCCGAGTACGTGTCCAATCTGCTCAATAAGGCCGGTATCGAACACAAGGTACTGAACGCCAAGTTCCACGAAAAAGAAGCCGAGATCATCGCCCAGGCCGGCCGGCCTGGCGCCCTGACCATTGCCACCAACATGGCCGGTCGCGGTACGGACATTCTGCTCGGGGGTAACTGGGAGGTCGAAGTGGCCGCCCTGGAGAACGCAACGCCTGAGCAAATCGCACAAATCAAGAGCGACTGGCAGCAGCGTCATCAGCAGGTTATCGCCGCTGGCGGCCTGCATGTGATCGCTTCCGAGCGGCATGAATCGCGGCGTATCGACAACCAGTTACGCGGTCGTGCCGGCCGTCAGGGCGATCCGGGCTCGAGCCGTTTCTACCTGTCGCTGGAAGACAGCCTGATGCGCATTTTCGCCTCTGACCGGGTTAAAGGCTTTATGAAAGCCCTCGGCATGCAGGCCGGCGAAGCCATCGAGCACCGTATGGTGACCAACGCCATCGAAAAAGCTCAGCGCAAAGTGGAAGGCCGTAACTTCGACATCCGCAAGCAACTGCTGGAGTTCGATGACGTGGCCAACGAGCAGCGCAAAGTGATCTATCACATGCGTAACAGCTTGCTGGCCGCCGATGATATTGGCGAGACCATTGCTGAGTTCCGTCAAGAAGCCCTCGACAACACCATGGTCGCGCACATTCCACCGCAGTCCTTGCCCGAACAGTGGGACATCACCGGCCTGGAGCAGGCCTTGTACAGCGATTACGGTCTGCGTTTACCGATCCAGCAGTGGCTCGACGACGACGACAAGCTCTACGAAGAACCGCTGCGCGAGAAGATCAATCAAGAGCTGCTGGCCGCCTACCAAGAGAAAGAGCAGCAAGCCAGCCCAGAAGCGCTGCGCAGCTTCGAGAAGCAAATCTTGCTGCGCGTGCTGGATGACCTCTGGAAGGATCACCTGCAGACCATGGATCACCTGCGTCACGGCATTCACCTGCGCGGCTATGCGCAGAAGAACCCGAAGCAGGAGTACAAGCGCGAGTCCTTCACTTTGTTCACCGAGCTGCTGAACTCGATCAAGCGTGATGCTGTTCGGGTGTTGTCCCATGTCCAGGTGCGCCAGAACGATCCGGCCGAGGAAGAGGCGCGTGCCCGTCACGAAGCCGAAGAATTGGCCAAGCGTATGCAGTTTGTTCACGCCGCTGCGCCAGGCTTGGAGCTGCCGGAAGTCGACGAGTCGCAGGCTGATGAGCCCTCCGAGGCCTTGGTGCAGGTGCGTAACGAGCCTAAAGTTGGCCGGAATGAAGCCTGTCCTTGCGGTTCGGGCAAGAAATATAAGCATTGCCACGGTCAAATTAGCTAAGACTTAGGTGCTTATTTGCGCCGCGACCGGCTTTAGCCGCTCGCGGCGTTTTCACTTAAATATCACCGCGCCGCTGCGGTGTTTGATTCGAGTCCTGCCGGTTCTGCTGTGCGGCACAAGCCGGCGCCGCTGAGCCCCGACAGGGTTTTGACTGCTTACGACAAGGAGTTAATCGCATGGCTGTTGGTCTTGGTCCGCTTCCTACTTTGCATCCGGTGGCTGGTTTTGAGCTGGGGATTGCCTCGGCTGGCATCAAGCGCGAGGGTCGCAAAGACGTGGTGGTGATGCGTTGCGCCGAAGGTTCCAGTGTTGCCGGGGTGTTCACCCTCAATGCCTTTTGCGCCGCGCCGGTGATTCTTGCCCGTCAGCGGGCCAAGGGCGCGTTGCGCTATCTGCTGACCAACACCGGCAATGCCAATGCTGGCACCGGCGAGCCGGGCTTGTTAGCGGCCAGGCAAAGCTGCGCCGCCTTGGCGCAGTTGGCTGGGGTCGACGAACAGGCGATTTTGCCGTTTTCCACCGGGGTAATTGGCGAGCCGTTGCCGGTTGATAAAATCATCGTCGCTTTGCCTGCGGCTTTGGCCGATTTGTCTGAACATAACTGGGCCGAGGCGGCCATCGGCATCATGACCACCGACACCTTGCCCAAGGGCGCCAGTCGGCAGTTCGTCCAGGATGGCGTGACCATTACCGTGACCGGTATTTCCAAGGGCGCCGGGATGATCCGGCCGAACATGGCGACCATGCTCGGTTATATCGCCACCGACGCCAAGGTCGCGCCGGCGGTGTTGCAGGACCTGCTCAGCGATGCGGCGAACAAGTCGTTCAACCGCATTACTATTGACGGCGATACCTCGACCAATGATTGCTGCATGCTGATAGCCACCGGCCAGGCCAACTTGCCGGAAATCAGCGAAGCCCAAGGGCCCTTGTTCGCCGCGCTCAAACAGGCGGTGTTCGAGGTCTGCATGGACGTGGCGCAGGCCATAGTCCGTGATGGCGAAGGCGCGACCAAGTTCGTCACTGTGGTCGTCAACGGCGGCGGCACTCATCAGGAGTGCCTGGATGTGGGCTACACCGTGGCCCATTCGCCGTTGATCAAAACTGCACTATTCGCCAGCGACCCGAACTGGGGGCGCATTCTGGCCGCCGTCGGCCGCGCCGGGGTGGAGCAGTTGGATGTGTCGAAGATCGATGTGTTCTTGGGCGACGTGTGCATCGCCAGCCGTGGCGCGCGCTCGGCCAGCTATACCGAGGAGCAGGGCGCTGCGGTGATGGCCGAGGCGGAAATCAGCATCCGCATCGAGCTGGGTCGCGGTACCTGCAGCGAGACCATCTGGACCACCGACCTGTCCCACGAATATGTGCGGATCAACGCCGAATACCGCTCCTGAGCCTTGCTCTAACTGTTGCTTTGAGCCTGGCTATTCCCGTTACTCATGGGCCTATGAGTAACGGGAATTTGCTATTGAACGGGGTGGCTTTTAAGGTTCAGTGACACCGGCTGTCACCTTCTGCGCCTGGAGCACGTCCATGTCCCTGACCCTGATCATCGGCAACAAAAACTATTCGTCCTGGTCCCTGCGTGCCGGGTTGGTCATGGAGTTAGCCCAAGCGTCCTATGACGAGGTGCTGATCCCCCTGGATCAGCCGGATACCCGGGCGCGAATTTTGGCCTACTCACCGACCGCCAAGGTGCCCTTGCTAAATACCGAGGAGGGGCCGCTCTGGGACTCCCTGGCGATTGCCGAATACCTCGCCGAACGTTTCCCCGAGGCCCATCTGTGGCCATGCGGGCAGTATGCGCGTGGGGTGGCGCGCAGCGTCTGCGCCGAGATGCACAGTGGCTTTATGGCCTTGCGCACGCACTTGCCGATGGACCTTGCGCGCGAGGCGCCGCTGGCGAATATTCCCGCCGATGCCCTGGCCGATATCCAGCGGGTATTTGAACTATGGCGCTATTGCCGCGCGCGCTTTGGTGCCGACGGGGCCTTTCTGTTTGGTCACGCCACCATCGCCGATGCCTTCTATGCCCCGGTCGCCGCGCGCTTGCACAGCTATCAGGTGGCGCTGCCGGCGCAGGCGGCCGCTTATGTAACCACCATCTATCAGTGGCCGGCCTTCCAGCGATGGTATCAGGCCGCCCTTAAGGAGCCTTTGCGGTGAAACGAGTACATGTGGCGGCCGCGGTAATTCGCGGTGCGGATGGACGCATCTTGCTGGCGCGGCGCGCCGATCAGCAGCATCAGGGCGGGCTCTGGGAGTTTCCCGGTGGCAAGGTCGAGGCCGGTGAAACGGTGGCGGCGGCGCTGCGCCGTGAGCTGCACGAAGAGCTGGGCATTCGGGTCACCAGCGCCCGTCCGCTGATCAAGGTGCAGCACGACTATCCCGACAAACAGATATTGCTGGATGTCTGGCTGGTCAGCGCCTTTAGCGGTGAGCCCCATGGCGCCGAGGGTCAGCCGCTGGCGTGGGTCGCGCCGCGGCAATTGCCCGAGTACGAGTTTCCGGCGGCGAATGCGCCGATAGTGCAGGCCGCCCGTTTGCCGGCCCAGTATTTGATCAGCCCCGACGGCCTCGAACCCAAGGCGGTGCTGCAAGGCATCCAGGCGGCGGTGGCCAGCGGTATCGGCTTGATTCAGCTGCGCGCGCCGAATGGCTACGACCCGCAGTACCGCGACTTGGCGGTGGATGCCGTGGGGCTGTGTGCCGGCAAGGCGCAACTGATGCTCAAGGGGCCGCTGGAGTGGCTGGGCGACTTCCCGGCGGCCGGCTGGCAGCTGTCGGCCAAGCAGTTGCGTCAATACGCCGCCAAGGGCCGGCCGTTTCCTGCCGAGCGCTGGTTGGCGGCCTCCTGTCACAACGCCGAAGAGTTGGCGCTGGCGGCGCAGATGGGGGTGGATTTCGTCACCCTGTCGCCGTTGCAGCCGACCCTGACGCATCCAGATGCCGTGCCGTTGGGCTGGGACGCCGCGAGTGAGCTGATCGGCGCCTGCAATCTGCCGGTATTTCTCTTGGGCGGCCTAGGTCCGCAGGACAGCGAGCGGGCGTGGCAGATTGGCGCCCAAGGGGTGGCCGGGATTCGCGCCTTCTGGCCGACTGTTTGAGTGCTGGCCGAGCGCTTAGGCGCTCGGCTTGCTCGCCGCCTGCCAGAGTATTTCCTGGATATTTTGCCGGCGGCCGATCAGCCGGGCGGCGACAAACAGCAAGTCCGACAGTCGATTCAAATAGGCCAAGCCAACCCCCTCGAGCGGCTCGACCGCGCTCAGCTGTTGGCAGCGCCGTTCGGCGCTACGCGCCAGACTGCGGCACAGGTGGGCCTGGGCAACCAGGCGTGAACCGCCGGGCAGGATGAAGTTTTCCAGCGGTCCCAACTCTTCATTCCACAGGTCAATGGCGGCCTCCAGGCGGCTGATTTCCGGCTGGGCGAGTGCTTTGTATTCGGGCATCGCCAGCTCGCCACCCAGATCAAACAGGCGGTGCTGGCAGGGCGCGAGCACTTCGATTAGCTCGCTCAAGCCAGGCCACATCGCCTCTTGCTCGGCCAGTTCGGCCAACAGCAGACCCAGCTGGCTGTTGAGGCTGTCGACCTCGCCCATTGCTTCGATACGCGGGTGATCCTTGGGCACGCGGCGGCCATCGGCCAGGCCGGTTTCGCCACTGTCGCCGGTGCGGGTGTAAATCTTCGAAAGACGAAAGCCCATGTTCAAGTTCCTGGTTGATCAACCGCCAGCTGCAATGGCAGGCGCACGCTAAAGCAGCTGCCTTGGCCGAGTTTGGAGTGCACCTCCATCTGGCCTTTGTGGTTGTTGGTGATAATGAAATAGGCCACGGACAGGCCAAGGCCGGTGCCTTGGCCAATTTCCTTGGTGGTGAAAAACGGCTCGAAAATGCGTTTGCGCACCGCTTCCGGCATGCCGATGCCGTTGTCTTCGACCTGGATTTCCGCCCAGGGTGGGCTGAGTTTGCAACGCAGGATGATGCGCCCTGGCGGCCCACCGGCAGGGCGCTGATGAATCGCCTGGGCGGCGTTTTTTAGCAGGTTGAGCAGCACCTGTTCCAGCTCGTTGGCGGTGGCCGGCACGCTGCCCAGTTGTGGGTCGAACTCGCGCTGAATCTCCAGGCCCTTGAAGTCGAAGCCTTCGATCAGGTCAAAGT
>MHZN01000265.1:0-12720 GCA_001830395.1 Pseudomonadales bacterium RIFCSPLOWO2_12_59_9
AACAAAAGGCCCCCAATAGCCCGGTGGCCGGCCGCGCCACGGTGTTTATCTTCCCCGACCTGAATACCGGCAACACCACCTACAAGGCGGTGCAGCGCAGCGCCGACTGCGTCAGCGTTGGCCCCATGCTGCAAGGTTTACGCAAGCCGGTGAACGACTTGTCCCGCGGCGCACTGGTCGACGACATCGTCTACACCATCGCGCTGACAGCCGTACAGGCGGCCAATATGTCGGAGAAAACCGAGTAAAGCCGCTAACCATGCAGGCATTTACGCCAATCTAACGCAACCATACCGGCGACAGGCTTGCAGTTCAGGCTACAAGCGTTAACCTGTGCGACGCTTTAGGCTGCGGCGTTTGTGCTGCGCAACCATTGACCGATTCAGGGCGCTTAGACGCCGAACTTCAAAGGTTTAACTCGATGCTAGGTTTTCTTCCGGCGCCGCTGCGCGGCGTACTGGCCAGCTTAACGCTGGCGCTCAACACCCTGATTTTCTGCTGGCCGCTGTTTATCGGTGCGCTGTTCAAAGCCGTCTTGCCGTTCCAGGCCGCACGCCGGGTAATCAACCACGCGGTGCACGCCTCCGCCAATGCCTGGATCTCGGTCAACAGCGCCTGGATGTACCTGGTGCAGCCGATTCAGTGGGACGTTAAGGGCCTGGAAAAGGTCAACCTGCGCGACTCCTACCTGGTCACCAGTAACCACCAGACCTGGGTGGATATTCTGATCCTGCAGCACTTGCTCAATCGCCGGGCGCCGTTTCTGAAGTTCTTTCTCAAGCAGCAGCTGATTTGGGTACCGGTGATCGGTCTGTGCTGGTGGGCGCTGGAATTCCCTTTCATGAAACGCTTCAGCAAGCACTACCTGGCCAAACACCCGGAAAAACGCGGGCAAGACATGGCCACCACCCGCAAGGCCTGCGAGCGCTACAAAACCAACCCGGTGTCGGTGTTCAACTTCCTCGAAGGCACGCGCATGACGGCGGCCAAGCAGGCGCAGCAGAACTCGCCCTTCACCTACCTGCTCAAGCCCAAGGCCGGCGGCATCGCCTTTGTGCTGGACGCCATGGGCGAACAACTGGCCTCCATGCTCAACGTCACCATTCACTACCCCAACGGCACCCCGACCTTCTGGGACCTGCTCTGCGGGCGCTTGCAGCGGGTGGTGGTGCGCTTCGAACAGGTCGAAATCCCCAAGCAGTTTATCGGCAAGAACTACGACCAGGACGATGCATACAAACTGGCATTCCAGCAGTGGGTCAATCAACTCTGGGAAGACAAGGACGCCCAACTCGGCCGTCTGCATCAAGAGTTTCCGCAGACGCCGCAGCACTAACAGTGCCAACATAAAAAAGCCCGGCGCAATCAATGGCCGGGCTTTTTTGCTGCTGCTGGAAAACTGTTTAAGCGCGGGCAGCCGCCAGGATCAGCTGCTTCATCTCCACCACTGCGGCTTTAAAGCCGACAAACAGCGCATGGGCCACCACCGCGTGGCCGATGTTCAGCTCATTGATCCCAGGGATCGCCGCCACTGCTTCGACGTTGTGATAGTGCAGGCCATGGCCGGCGTTGACGATCAGGCCATGGGCCAGGCCGCAGGCGACGCCCTCACGGATGCGCGCCAGCTCGGCAGCAAGCTCGACGGGGGTCTGGGCATCGGCGTAACGGCCGGTGTGCAGTTCGATGGCCGGCGCGCCGACACGCTTGGCCGCCTCGATTTGCGCAGGTTCAGCATCGATAAACAGCGAGACCTCGCAACCGGCCCGCGCCAAACGCTCGATCGCCGCACTAATACGCGCCTCCTGACCAGCCACATCGAGGCCGCCTTCGGTGGTCAGCTCCTGACGAGTCTCGGGCACCAGACAGACATGGGCCGGGCGGATCTCTTCGGCGAAGGCCAGCATCGACTCGGTTACGCCCATCTCGAAGTTCATCCGCGTCTGCAGCACCTCTTTGAGCACCCGCACGTCGCGTTCCTGAATATGCCGGCGATCTTCGCGCAGGTGCACGGTGATGCCATCGGCACCGGCCTCTTCGGCGTCCAGCGCCGCCTTGACCGGGTCGGGGTAACGGGTACCGCGAGCCTGACGCAAGGTGGCGACGTGGTCGATGTTGATCCCCAGCAGAATGCGCGTTGCGTCAGTCACGAATGGATTCCTTAAAGTTACTGAATACGATTGTTTACTTGCAGGTTAACGAACAACTCGCGACTGACCAGCGGCTTGCCACCCAAGTGCGGCGCCAAGGCTTGCCGCATCAACCGTTTAGCCGCCGATAAGGCACCGGGAGCAGACCAGTCAGCGCTGGCCATGGCCAATAAATCGCCCCCCTGAAAGACCCCAGGCTGCAGCTGCGCCACCGGTTCAAAACCGGCATCCGCGTGCAGGCGATACAGCCTCTGCGCCTCTATCGCCTGCCCATGCAGGTCTTGATCGAGGGCAAAACCATAGCCTAACTCGTCCAGCAGGCGCCATTCAAAAGCCCGCAATAAAGGCTCCAGCGGCCGCTTGGCCGCCAGGGCCAGAATGGTCAGACGGTAGTGTTCGAACAGTGCGGGGTGCGGGTCTTCGGCGGGCAACAAGCGAATCAACAGCTCGTTTAGGTACAGGCCGCTAAACAGCTCATAGCCCTGCAGCAAATTAGGAATGCCGGCACTTTCCAGCCGGCCAATGGTTTTCAGCTCGCCACGGCCGCGCAACTCGACTTCCAGTGGCACAAAGGCCCGCGCCAGACTGCCGGCCTTGCCGCGCGCGCTGCGCAGCACCGCCCGCAGGCGGCCTTGCGGCGTGAGCAGATCAACCAGGGCACTGCTTTCGCGATAGGCCCGACTGTGCAGGACGAAAGCCGGCTGCGCCTGGCTGAACATGGCTTAGAACCTGATTTGGTTAGATGTCGCCGTAGCCTAGCGAGCGCAGGGCGCGCTCATCGTCAGACCAGCCACTTTTAACTTTAACCCAGAGATTGAGCATGACCTTGGAGTCGAACAGCACTTCCATGTCCTTGCGCGCCTCCATGCCGATGCGCTTGATCCGCTCGCCACTGTCACCAATGATGATTTTCTTCTGACCGTCGCGCTCCACCAAAATCAGTGCATGGATATGCAGGGTGCGGCCTTGTTGCTTGAACTCTTCGATCTCGACGGTGATCTGGTACGGCAACTCGGCGCCCAGCTGGCGCATAATTTTCTCACGCACCAGTTCGGCGGCCAAAAAGCGGCTGGATCTATCGGTGATCTGATCTTCCGGGAAGAAGTGCTCACACTCAGGCAGGTTCTCGGCCACCAGTTTTTCCAGGGTGTCGAGGTTATGCCCCTGCTGGGCCGAGATAGGCACGATAAAAGCCTTGGGCAACTGCTGCTGCAACCATTCCAGATGCGGCATCAATTGGGCTTTGTCGTCGATGCGATCGGTTTTATTGATCGCCAGAATCACCGGCCCCTGCACATATTGGATGCGCTCAAGAACCATTTGGTCTTCATCTGTCCAGCGGGTGCGATCGACCACGAAGATCACCACATCGACGTCTTTCAACGCCGCCGAGGCGGTTTTGTTCATATAGCGATTCAGGGCTTTCTCGCCATTTTTGTGCAGCCCAGGGGTATCCACGTACACCGCCTGCACCGCACCTTCGGTCTTGATCCCGAGCATGTTGTGCCGGGTGGTCTGGGGTTTGCGCGAGGTGATCGCCAACTTCTGACCGAGAATATGGTTAATCAGCGTCGACTTGCCGACGTTGGGGCGCCCGACGATGGCGACATAGCCGCAACGCGATACCCCTGTGGTTGGCGCGTCAGTGCCTGGCTCGATAGTGTCACTCATGGTCGTTCTCCACACCCAAGGCAATCAGAGCTGCCGCTGCCGCTACTTGCTCGGCAATTCGGCGGCTGGCGCCCTGACCACGGGTCTTGTCATTCAAAAGGGCAATCTGGCATTCAACCAGAAAGATCCGGCAATGCGGCTCCCCCTGAATATCCACCACTTCATACTGCGGTAACTCGCAGGCCCGCGATTGCAGAAACTCCTGCAAGCGGGTTTTTGGGTCTTTGTTGGTATCCACCAGAGTTAGGCCGGCCAGCTCACCCGTCAACCAGGCCAGCACGCGCTCACGAGCAGCGTCCATACCAGCATCCAGATAGATGGCGCCGATCAAGGCTTCCAGGGCATCGGCCAGAATCGATTCACGGCGAAAGCCACCGCTCTTCAACTCACCGGAACCCAGGCGCAAATACTCACCCAAGTCAAAACCGCGGGCCAACACCGCCAGGGTTTCGCCCTTGACCAAACGCGCCCGCAAGCGCGACAGCTGACCTTCGCGGGCCAACGGGAAACGCACAAACAGCTCCTCACCGGCGACGAAGTTAAGGATCGCATCGCCGAGAAACTCCAGCCGCTCATTGTTGAGCCCGGCAAAGCTGCGATGGGTCAGGGCCAGGATCATTAGCTCCTGGTCTTTAAAGGTATAACCGAGCTGGCGCTGTAAACGCGCCAATGATGAACTTGCCGCAGTAGAAGAACTCACGGCATGCGCACGCGAAATTCTTTGTCGAAGCGCGCCACCAGATCGAGGTTCTCGATCAAGGGCTCACGGGTTTCGTATTTCAGGTGCGCCCGAAACTCGTTGTCTTCGATGACCACCGTAAGGATCTCATCCAACTTAAGATCACGAATGGCATTGATCGTCATGCTTTTGCTGATATGGCTGTAGAACTCTGGAACTGTGCGTATGTCTGCCGCTTTATCGGTCTCAACCGAGGTAATGGCTTTTTGCAGCGCGTTGTAATCCAGATAATGCGGAACCATCTTAAATACCGCGCTGGCAAGAAACGCCACCAGCGCCAGCATGGTCATCCAGCCCAGCACCGACATCCCTTTCTGTGAATATGCAAATCTCATAATCGACCTCAATTGCAAAGTAGTTGAATGCCCAGAGGGCTAAACAAAACTATATAAGCTAAAAATCTTGTTGCCTGCGAGTAAGCCGATTTTTCTAGCGAATCAGGCCCACGCGGGAAAAACTTGGCACGTTGTGTAGCTTAGGTTCAGGCCAGGTAAGCCAGATGGCAAAGGCCTTGCCGACAATATTTTGGTCGGGAACCATGCCGAGCAATTCTCTAGGGATCTTCTGATCATTCCACAGACGGCTGTCGTTGGAGTTATCGCGATTGTCACCCATCATGAAGTAGTGCCCTTGAGGCACTTGCCACTCGCCGGCGCCGACGTGATAACGATTCATCTGTTTGCGAATGCGGTGTTCAATAGCGCCCAGTTGTTCGGTGTATTGCGCCGAACTGCCCAAGCTTCCCGCCTCTTCGCCGAGCAACTGCTCGGCAACCGGCTGATCGTTAACGAACAAACGGCCATCGGCGTTATAGCGAATCTTATCGCCCGGCAGCCCCACGACCCGCTTGATGTAATTGACACTCGGCTCGCTCGGGTAGCGAAACACCATGACATCGCCACGCTGCGGATTACCGACTTCAATCACCTTGCGGTCCAGCACCGGCAAACGAATGCCATAAGCAAACTTATTCACCAGAATAAAGTCGCCGACCTCAAGGGTCGGCAACATCGAACCAGATGGAATTTGAAACGGCTCGAGTAAAAACGAACGCAGCACCAAGACTATGGCCAGCACCGGAAAGAATGACTTGCCGTACTCCACCAGCAAGGGTTCTTTGTTCAGGGTCTCCAGTACCGCCTGATCCGGTTCAATCACCTGGGCGCTATAGCCAGCAATGGCTTTGCGCCGTTTAGGTGCCAGCAACAGCAAATCAAACAAGGCCAAGGCGCCGCAAACAGCCACGGCGATGACCAGTAACAGTGGAAAATTCAACGACATAGCCCGTAACCATCCAAGTGTTTAGCTATCCAACCTGAGCACTGCAAGGAAGGCTTCCTGTGGAATTTCCACGTTACCGACTTGCTTCATGCGTTTTTTACCGGCTTTCTGCTTCTCCAGCAGTTTGCGTTTACGGCTCACATCACCGCCGTAACACTTGGCCAGCACGTTCTTCCTGAGCGCTTTAACGGTGGTGCGCGCAACAATCTGTCCGCCGATTGCCGCCTGAATCGCCACATCAAACATCTGCCGCGGGATCAGTTCTTTCATCTTCTCGGTCAACGCGCGGCCTTTGTAATGGGCGTTGTCGCGATGCACGATCAGCGCCAAGGCATCGACCTTGTCGCCGTTGATCAACACATCCAGCTTGACCAAACTGGCCGACTGGTAGCGATCGAAGTGGTAATCCAGCGAAGCGTAGCCACGGCTGACCGATTTGAGACGGTCGAAGAAGTCCAGTACCACTTCGTTCATTGGCAAGTCGTAACGGATCTGCACCTGCGAGCCGAGAAACTGCATATCGCGCTGCACGCCGCGCTTCTCGATACACAGGGTAATGACGTTACCCAGATGCTCCTGCGGAACCAAGATATTGGCCTGCACGATCGGCTCGCGCATATCTTCGACGCCGGCCAGATCCGGCATTTTCGACGGGTTATCGACGTAAATCGTCTCACCGTTTTTCATCAGCAATTCGAAAATTACCGTCGGCGCGGTGGTAATCAGGTCGAGGTCGTACTCGCGTTCCAGACGCTCCTGGATGATTTCCATGTGCAGCATGCCGAGGAAACCGCAACGAAAGCCAAAACCCAAGGCATCCGAGCTTTCCGGCGAATACTGCAAGGAGGAGTCATTCAGGGTGAGTTTTTGCAGCGCGTCGCGGAAATCTTCAAAATCTTCCGAGCTGACCGGGAACAAACCGGCATACACCTGCGGCTGAATCCGCTTAAAGCCGGGCAATACATCCACATCTGGAGTAGTGCTGAGGGTTAGGGTATCGCCCACTGGCGCGCCGTGAATGTCTTTGATGCTGGCGATGATAAAACCCACTTCGCCGGCTTTTAGATCAACGGTTTCGGTGTGCTTGGGGCTGAACACCCCGACACTGTCGACCAGATGGATCTTGCCGGTGGATTTCACCAGAATCTTGTCGCCCTTTCTGACCCGACCATGACGCACCCGCACCAACGAGACCACGCCCAGGTAGTTATCGAACCAGGAGTCGATAATCAGCGCCTGCAGCGGCGCCTCGATATCGCCGGTCGGCGCCGGGATGGTCTCGACCAGACGTTCCAACACCTCCAGCACTCCCATACCGCTCTTGGCGCTACAGGCCACGGCGTCGGTGGCGTCGATGCCGATAATTTGTTCGATTTCTTCTTTAACCTTGTCTGGATCGGCCTGCGGCAGATCCATCTTGTTCAACACCGGCATGACCTCAAGGCCCTGCTCGATGGCGGTGTAGCAGTTGGCCACCGATTGCGCCTCGACACCTTGGCCGGCATCGACCACCAGCAGCGCGCCTTCACAGGCGGCCAAGGAGCGGCTGACCTCATAGGTGAAGTCCACATGGCCTGGGGTATCGATGAAGTTCAGCTGATAGGTTTTGCCGTCTTTAGCGGTGTAATAGAGGGTGACGCTGTGGGCCTTGATGGTGATACCGCGCTCACGCTCAAGGTCCATCGAGTCGAGCACCTGAGCCTCCATTTCACGCGCAGACAAACCGCCGCACATCTGAATAAAGCGGTCAGCCAGTGTCGACTTGCCGTGGTCAATGTGCGCGATGATGGAGAAATTGCGGATATGGCTCAGATCACTCACGGATCAACACTCAAAAAGGCCGCAGGCAGACTGCCCGCCGAAAATAGCCCGCAAGTGTACCTGAAGGCCGGCCTCAGCGTCACGCCAGGGGGCTGATCGGTGCTAAAAGCCGCGCACAAAAAAGGACGGCACACAGGCCGCCCTCTTCAGCACTTTGACGATTTTACTCGGTCAACTTGAAGGTAATAAAACTGGCGCGCCCCTCGCGCAGCACCCGCATCGACACCGAACGGTTCATCGGCAACGCCTTGGCCACGGCCGCGAAAGATTTACTCGAATCGATCGCCTGATTGTTCAGATGGGTAATCACGTCCCCGACGCGCACCCCCATTAAGGCTGCCGGCCCCTCCAGGACATTCTTAACCAGCACGCCACTTTTCAGGTCAAGGGCGCTTTTTTGCTCAGGGGTTAACTCAACCACCACCAAGCCGAGGCGATTATTACTGACCGCCGGACCGGATGCCTCACTGGCGGCGAGCACTTCATCATCCTCAGGCAAGGCGCCAACGGTCATTTGCAGGGTTTTGCGCTCCCCCGCACGGACCACATCCAGCTCAGCCTTCTCACCCGCTTTGAGCGCACCGACCAAATGTGGCAGATCCGCCGACATGATGATCGGCTGGCCATTCAAGTTCAAAATTACATCGCCGGCCTGCAAACCACCTTTGGCAGCAGGCCCCTCCGGCATCACCTGAGCCACCAGGGCGCCGGCCGGCTTATCCAGACCAAAGGACTCGGCCAGGTCCTTGTTGACCTCCTGAATCACCACGCCCAACCAGCCGCGACTGACCTTGCCGGAGGCTTTAAGCTGATTGGCCACATCCATGGCCACGTCGATCGGGATGGCGAATGACAAGCCCATAAAGCCGCCCGAGCGGGTGAAGATTTGCGAGTTGATGCCCACCACGTCGCCGTCCAAATTGAACAACGGCCCGCCGGAGTTACCCGGATTAATCGCCACATCAGTTTGAATAAAAGGTACATAGTTTTCGTTGGGCAAGCTGCGACCCTTGGCCGAAACGATGCCGGCAGTGGCCGAGTGATCGAAGCCAAAGGGCGAACCGATGGCCAGCACCCACTCACCAACCTTCAAGTCTTCAGACTTACCCAGTTTCAGGGTTGGCAGGTCTTTACCGGCAATTTTCAGCAATGCCACGTCGGTACGCGGATCGCCGCCGATCAATTTGGCTTCAAGCTCACTGCGATCGGCCAGGCGCACGACTATTTCATCGGCCCCAGTGACCACGTGATTATTGGTCAAGATATAACCATCGGCGGAAATGATAAAACCCGAGCCCAGCGATTGCGCCTCACGCTGACGACCACCGGGGTTACGTGGCTGCTGCGGCAGGCCCCGCTCGAAGAACTCGCGAAACTCGGGCGGTAGACCTTCTAAATTGGGGATCTGCTGACCACTGGCGGCGGCCGCACGCTGGGTGACTTTCTGCCGGGTGCTGATGTTCACCACCGCAGGCGAGGCGGCCTCGACCATCTTGGTAAAGTCTGGCAAATCGGCGCGAGCTAGCAGCGCCTGACTCATCAACAACACTGCAGCCACGGCGCAGCTATAGGTTTTTAACTTAAGCATTTAGGCATAAACCCCTGATCGACACGATAAATCCACGAATTAACAGCTCAACGGCGCACCCAAAAGGGCCCGCAGTACCACCGGTTGCAGCGCCGGATCATCGGCGTGACGCCGACTGTGCCCGCGCACCAACAAGCCCGCCGCCAGCAATCCAAGCAGCCCTGCAGCGATACTCCACGGCTCGCCAAGAGCAAAATAGTCGGCGCCCAAAGCGCCCGCAAACAAGCCAAGCAAGGGCAGCAGGTACACCAGCAACGAGCTACGCAGTAACGCATCCTCGCGCAGCCCGATAATCACGTTATCGCCGACCCTCAGTTGCAGGTCGGTCAAGACCCGAACAGTGCCGCGCCGGCTGCTAATGGCCAGCTTATCCAGCAAGCCCTGGCCGCAGCCGGCATTCGCCGAACAACTGGAACAGGTGCTCTTGCGCAAGGTTTCGACCCAAACAGCGCCCTCTTCCAGACCAACCACCCGTCCCGGCTCCTCAATCATGGCGTCGCCTGCTCGGCCACCAAACCCATCGACAAGGCCACGCGCTCAGCGGCGATCAACGGTACCTCGCCCACCACAGTGACCATTACCGGCCCACTGACGCCTTGCCTTTGCTGAGAAACCACCACAGTCGGCCCCAGCTGACGATGCATGTTCTCAATCTCAGTGCCAGGCGATGCCTCGATAAACACCGAGAACTGGGCCAAGCCATCACTAAACAACAGCCAGGTCAGCGGCTCACTCGCGCTCTGCGCAATGCGCTGCTCGGTGCTGGTTAAATTAAAGCCCGGTGGCAGCCAGCTTGCCTGCCAAGGGCTGACAACCGCAGGTGCGGCGGGCGCCACCGGCACGGCCACACAATCGGCGCCAGGCTGCAACGCTGCATCACTGAGCGCGTCGCGGCTATCTAATTGAGTGAACTGAAAACGCTCAAGTAACTGACCCTGTTCATTGAGCAACAAGGATTTGAGCGCCAAGCCGGTTTGCTGATCCAGATGCAGTTCAAGACCGTAGCGGTATTGATCGCGCGGCAGCAACGCCAGCACTACTGCGGCATGCCCGGCCACCCGTGACTGACCAAGAATGCGTAAATCATAGTGGGCAGCCAATTGCGCCGGCCGCAGCTGTTGCATCACCAGCCCCGACACCGACGCCCGCTGCTCGACCTGCGGACTGCTGATGCATTGCAGCTGAGCATCGAGACGCACCATCTCCTGCAAGGGACCATCCAATTGCAGCAAGCGCTCACGCACCTGACCGCTGGCCTCAACCCGATGCCAAATCGCATGGGTCGAGAAGCTGCCGTTACGCTCGTAGACAAAAGTGCCTTGATAGCTATGTTGCTGCTCGGCAGTCTGCAACCGCTCCAACCAGGCTTGCGCCGTATCCGCCGGTAGCGCGGCAGCCTGCGCCGGCACCGCCAGCCAAGCGGTCAGCAAAAACGTCCCGAGCCTGCCCATCACGAAACTCAGCGATTTTCCAAACTGGCGGCGCGTGCATAGGGCACCGCCGTTTGACTGCCGGCCGCCGCAGCTTGTTGCGCATGTTGACGAACATAAGCCGGCAAGCGTTGTTGCTGCCACGTCAGCTCAGCAGTGCGCGCCGCATTTACCCGCACACCTTGCTCAGCACTGGCGTTGGCGTTGTACCCCGCCAAAATCGCCGGACCCTGCAGATGCGGTGCCGACAGCATTGGTTGAGCCGTGCTTTGCGCCAGTTGCGTGCTGGTGATGTCGTCCTGATTATACAAACGCACCCCAGCCAGTACGGCAACAGTCACCGAAGCCGCCACGGCCAAACGACCCAGCCCAGTCCAAGGCATACGACGTGCGACCTTCACCTGCGGCTCATCTGCCAACGCGGCCGAAACCTTCGCAGCCAGATCCAGGTGCGGCAGCAGCAACTCTTTATGCATCACCGCCCGGGCGACCTGATAACGGGCCCAGGTAGCACGCGTTTCACCCTCACCACTGACGGCCAGCAGCCGGCGCAATTCGAGCTCATCGGTTTCGTTATCCATTAATGCGGACAGCGATTCCTGCAAGGCTTGACCACTCATAACGTTTCCTCTCTCGGCTTGCGCCGCGCTATCAGGAATCCTGCAGTAACGGCTGCAGGGCTTTATCAACCGCTTCACGGGCGCGAAAAATTCGCGAACGTACAGTTCCAACCGGACAACGCATGACAGCGGCGATGTCCTCATAACTCAAACCATCAAACTCGCGCAGGGTTAAGGCCGTGCGTAAGTCTTCGGGCAAATTCGCAATCGCCCGATGGACAGTGGCTTCAATCTCATCGCGCAGCAGTAACCGCTCTGGCGACTCGATATCTTTCAGACCATGGTCGCCGTCATAAAATTCGGCATCCTCGGCACTTACATCTGTTTCCGGTGGTCGCCGACCACGCGACACTAGGTAGTTTTTCGCCGTGTTAATGGCGATACGGTACAGCCAGGTATAAAACGCACTGTCACCGCGAAAATTTGCCAGCGCCCGATAGGCCTTAATAAAGGCTTCTTGAGCAACATCCTGAGCCTCATGGGGATCGCGCACAAAACGCACGACCAACCCGAGAATCTTGTGCTGATACTTCAACACCAACAGATCAAAGGCTCGCTTATCACCGCGCTGTACGCGCTCGACAAGCTGCTGATCCTCTTCCTGGGTTTGCATGAACACTCCTCGTTAAGCGTGGGGGAGCGCTGCACCAGCCAACTCATCGGTCTGCAAAAATAGACCTGGCGGCGGTGCAAAAGTTCTCCCGGTTACGCAAGCTTGCTGCAGAATCCTTTCGACCCTGCCTGGCACCACACAGCCAAGCCCTTGCCCAGCTGCAGCGAGCATCTTATTGCAGTTGAGCAGAAATACTGCAATTCAAAAGCCAACAAACTAATTAACCCACATCCGCTATACAGCACGCGCCTCTGAGGCGCATTTTGGCAAAAAGTTCAAAAGCCGCTGACATCAACGTAGGCGCTACTGCACTGCCTGCCCACTCTATATACTGCGAGACGCTTTTTTGCGGATGCGGACATGAGCCAACAGTATCAACACGACGTTCTAATCATCGGCAGCGGGGCTGCTGGCCTGACCTTGGCCCTGACCCTGCCCACGCACCTGCGCATCTGCGTCCTGAGCAAGGGCGAGCTGGCCAATGGCTCAACCTACTGGGCACAAGGCGGGGTTGCCGCGGTGCTGGACGACGCCGACACCGTCGAGTCGCATGTCGAGGACACCCTCAATGCCGGCGGCGGCCTGTGCAGCGAAGCCGCCGTGCGCTTTACCGTGGAGCACAGCCGCGAAGCCATCGACTGGCTGATCGAACAAGGCGTGCCCTTCACCCGCGACGATGAAGAGCCCCGCGAGGATGGCGGCTTTGAGTTCCATCTGACCCGCGAAGGTGGCCATAGCCATAGGCGCATCATCCACGCCGCCGATGCGACGGGGGCGGCAATTTTCAACACGCTGCTGGCCGAGGCCAAG
>MHZN01000265.1:12817-15347 GCA_001830395.1 Pseudomonadales bacterium RIFCSPLOWO2_12_59_9
GGCATCAGCAGCAGATCGAGGACGGTGTAGATCAACTGGAAGACAATCGCGGTGCTGACGATCAGCAGCAAGCGGCGGTGGATGCGCTGCACCCGGTGCCCGACGAAGCCCTGCTCCAGCTCCGGAACGAAACACAACCGCCGGTAGCCACGGCGCTGTTGCGCCAGCAGCCGGCGTTCTTCCTGCTCCAGGTTCATCGGTGGCCGCCCGCCCGCGCGAGCGACCGGCTATTGCAGCTCGGCGGGCTCGCGGTCCTGCTGTTTAGCGGCAATCGCATCATAGGTATCGACTCGGTGTTGGTCGGCGGCGCCGAACAGGCGCTGGCGCAAACGCTGCTGTTCATCCTGCCGGTCCGCCGGACTCAGGCCGTTGCTGTGCAAGCTGGCCAGTTGCTCGCGATAGGCCCTGTAGCGCTGCTGCCAGTCGCGCTCGCTGCGCTGCTCGAGCAGCAGGCGTTCGACAGTCGACGGATCATAGGACAAAGCCAATGCCTGGCGCACCTGTTCCTCGCTCGCCCCCTCGCGCCACAGCCGTTCGCTTTGCGCTTGCTGCGCCTGGGCCTGGCTCTGCCGCTCCTCACTGGCGCGCATGGCGGCGGGCAATTGCTCGCGCAGGCGTTGCTGGGCATCGGCTTTATCCTGCTCGCTCAAATCGTCGCGGGCGACCAGCGCCAGACTGTCGAGGGTGTAACGCGCGTAGGCCTCTTCGGCACCGAACAAGGCCTCCACCGCGCCCGGCGCAAAGTGGCTGCGGCGCAGCTGGGCCAGCCTGTCGAAGGCCTGCTGCAACGCCACCAGCTGCGCTTGCGGCTGGGCTTGCTGGGCGGTGCTCAGCGGTTGCTGCAGCAGCGCCAGGCTGGCGCGTTTGTACTCCAGATAATCGCCAAGCAGGCCGATCAACTGGCCCAGCGCCGGCTCCTGCAAGCGCCCGCCGGCATCCGCCAGCAAGGCCTCGACCGAGGCATCGAGCCCGGCCTGATCGACAGCGCTGAGGAAGTAATCGAAATAGTCGCGCAGCGCCAGGTCGAGCTGCAGATTGCCGGCGCTGTCGGTCTTCAGTGCGCCATCGACCTCGGTACCGCGCAGGCCCGGCAGCAACGCCGGCGGCGCGGCCGGCGCGACAACCGCCGGCGCCGGCTGACGCAGCGCGGGGCTGGCACTGGCTGCGGCGACAGGGGGAACCGGGCGGGCCGAATCGACCGGGACCACGACGGAGTCTGGCCATTGCCAGTAGAGGATCACTCCGGCAGTGGTGAGACCGAGCAAAGTCAGCAGGACCAGGGAACGGATCGGCAAGGGCATGCGACCTCCAGGGCGGGCTGTCTAGCAGCCCGCAAACGTGGCAAGGATCAGACGCCCTTGTTCTTCAGGCGGTTGGCATGCTGGCGATACAGCGAGACCGGCTCGGTCCAGCCGCGGATGCCGAACAGGTGGTTGATCGCATCGACGTGGTTCATGTGGTAGCTGTCGCCGAGCACCTGGCCCAGGTAGGTCGCACAGACCCCGACCAGACCGTCGTTCTTCTCGCTGCCGAAGGCCAGGCCGGTGATGGCCAGGAACGGGTCGACCGCGTCGAAGATGTTGGTGTAGGACGAATTGCCGGTCCAGGAGAAGTAGCGGATGTTGTAGCCGCGCACATTGTGCACTTCGGTGGATTTGGCGCAGTAGCTGGCGTTGTTCACCCCCCACGGATGGCGGCTGTTGAGGGCCGTGGTGCCGGGCGTGGTCAGGGTTTCCAGGGCGGCCAGACCGTCCTGCGGGTTGTTGCTGCCGGACAGCAGGTTGATCACCGCGCCCAGGGCATTGGCGATGGCGCCGGCGCCGCCTTCGATGGCACTGTCCGGCGGCACTATGCCGCGCACCACGTCGGCGACCTTCGAGCCCTTGTTGACGCCATTGATCGAGGTCACCGAGGCCACCAGATCCGGGCGCAGGGAAGCGGCGACCCGCGCGGTCGGCGAGCCCTGGCTGTGACCGATCAGGTTGACCTTGCCGCCATTGGCACCGGCCCAGGGCACGATCTGCCGGGCCAGTTCGGCGCCGCGCTGCTCGCTGTCGTTGAACGCGGCGACGCTGGCGACATAGACCTTGGCGCCATCGCGCTCGAGGTTCCAGGGAATGGTGTGGAAGTAATTGACCAGGCCGCCGATGGTGTCGAAGCCGGTGATGCCGTGCACCAGCACGATCGGGTATTTTGTCTGGGTGTAGCCGGCCTGGGCCTCGACGGCGCCGACCAGGGCCACAGCGGCCAGGGCGGTAGTAATGACACGACGCATGGGTGCCTCCTTATTGTTCTTGTTGGCACGCCGGGAGACTGCGTCCGGCGTACCAACACTCTAAGGAAGCGCGGCCGACCAGCCCATCGCCCAGATGGGTGAAGGGCGCAGTTGCCTGCTGGAGTGAGAGGTTGTGAAAAACTTCCGTCTACTGCGACCGCCTCCAAACGGCCGCTGCGGCGATCGGCGTCGGGTCATCCGACTGGGTGCGGCTGCAGGAGCTGACGCTCAACACACCCCGAGGCCCAGCTGCAT
>MHZN01000266.1 GCA_001830395.1 Pseudomonadales bacterium RIFCSPLOWO2_12_59_9
GCAAGGTGCCGGGCTGGCAGTGGCGCTGCTGAATGCCGTGTCGGTGCTGGTGATCGCCTGTCCCTGCGCGCTGGGTTTGGCCACCCCCACGGCGATCATGGTCGGCACCGGCGTCGCCGCCCGGCACGGCATTTTGATCAAGGACGCCGAGGCGCTGGAAATCGCCCAGCATGTCCGCCATGTGGTGTTCGACAAAACCGGCACCCTGACTTCCGGCCACCCCCAGGTCGTGCACCTGCAGGCTCTCGAGGGTGACGAGGCCAGCCTGTTGCAACTGGCCGGCAGCCTGCAACAAGGCAGCGAACACCCGCTGGCACAGGCGGTTTTAGCTGCCTGCCGCCCCCGCAAACTAAGCCTCAGCGCCGTCACCGACAGCCGGGCACTGCCGGGCAAAGGCACCCAAGCCAAGTTGCAGCAACGGCAACTGGCCCTGGGCAATCAACGCCTGCTCAGCGAACACGGGCTGACACCCGGCGCCCTGGCCGCCAGCGCCGCAGCGTGGGAATCCGAGGGTCGCAGCCTGGCCTGGCTGCTGGAGCTGGCACCGCAGCCGCGAGTGCTCGGCCTGCTGGCGTTTGGCGACAGCCTGAAGCCCGGCGCCCGCGCCGCCATCGCGCAACTGCAGCAGCTCGGCATCCAGTGCCACCTGCTCAGCGGCGACAATCTGGGCAGCGTCAATGCGGTGGCCGATGCCCTGCAGATCGATGATCGGCAAGCCAATGTACTGCCGGCCGACAAGCTCGCCCACATCCACGCCCTCAAGCAAGTCGCCCGCGAGCAGCACGGCCGGGTGGCGATGATCGGTGACGGCATCAACGACGCACCGGCACTGGCCGCCGCCGACATCGGCATCGCCATGGGCGGCGGCACCGACGTGGCCATGCACGCCGCCGGCATCACCCTGCTGCGCGATGATCCACGGCTGGTGCCGGCGGCGCTGGCCATCTGCCGGCGGACTTACCATAAAATCCGCCAGAACCTGTTCTGGGCCTTCGTCTACAACCTGATCGGCCTGCCGCTGGCCGCCTTCGGCCTGCTCAACCCGGTGCTGGCCGGCGCAGCCATGGCCCTGTCGAGCGTCAGCGTGGTGAGCAATGCCCTGCTGCTGAAACGCTGGAAGGCTAATTTAAGCGAGGACAAGCAATGAATATCGGGGCGGCCGCCAAGGCCAGCGGCCTGTCGGCGAAGATGATCCGTTATTACGAGTCGATTGGCCTGCTACAGGCGGCCGGACGCAGCGCCAATGGTTATCGCCATTACAACCCACAAGACCTGCAGCAACTGAGCTTTATCAAAAGAGCCCGGCTGCTGGGTTTTACCCTGGAGGAAGTCGGCAAACTGCTGGCCTTGTGGCAAGACGGCCAACGCGCCAGCAGCGACGTGAAAGCCTTGGCCAGCGAGCATATTAGCCAGCTGAATCAGAAGATCACGGAGTTGATTGGCCTGCGCGACAGCCTGCAAGAGCTGGTGCACAGCTGCCAGGGCGATGCGCAACCGGACTGCCCAATTCTGCAAGAACTAGCGTCCGGTAGCTGTTGTGGCGGCGTGCAGAGTAAATTAAAGGCGACTTAGTCATGCTGAACGGACTAAAGGCACAAGAATCCTGCCGGCCTAACGCTCGGAATACTCACTCAGTAAGCCGCCCGGCAGGAACCAAGGCCTAACCCAACTGCGGTGTGCTGCGGGCCAGCAAGGCCACAGCATCCACGCCGCGCGGCAGGGTGCCATAGACCAGCCCGCCCTGCCCCAGACGACTGGCGATAAAGCCGTCGCTGACCGTGCTGTTGCCAGCTTCCAGCAGCAGTTTGGCTTGCAGGGCGATGGCCACGTCTTCGGTCAATTGGCGGGCGCGGTACTGAATGTCGTCCTTATCGGCGAAGGCCGTCTTGAGCTTGCCGATCTGCGCCTGCAGGCGCGCATCGCCGTGGCCGTCACCCAGCTCATTGAACAATACCTCGAGCACGCCGGGTTCCTTGGACAGGGCGCGCAACACGTCCAGGCATTGCACGTTACCCGAGCCTTCCCAGGTGGAGTTGACTGGCGCTTCGCGGTACAGCCGCGGCAGTATGGTCTCTTCGACGTAACCGGCGCCGCCCATGCATTCGGCCGCCTCATTAATCATCGCCGGCGCCCGTTTGCAAATCCAATACTTGCCGATCGCGGTGACCAGCCGGGTGAACTTCTGTTCCTGCTCATCCTGCGGACGGTCCAGGGCGCGGCCCAGGCGCATGGTCAGGGCCAGCGCCGCTTCGCTTTCCAGGGCCAAATCGGCCAGCACGTTTTGCATCAAGGGTTGCTCGCTGAGCAGCCGCCCGCTGACTTGCCGATGGGCGCAGTGGTGGCTGGCCTGGGTCAGGGCCTGACGCATCAGGCTGCTGGAGCCGATCATGCAGTCGAAACGGGTCAAGGAGACCATCTCGATAATGGTCGGCACGCCGCGGCCTTCTTCGCCGACCATCCAGGCCAGGGCGCCACGGAACTCCACTTCGCTGGAGGCGTTGGCCCAGTTGCCCAGTTTGTTTTTCAGCCGCTGGATATAGAACTCATTGCGCGTACCGTCCGGCCGATGGCGCGGCAGCAGGAAGCAGGTCAGACCTTTATCGGTGTAGGCCAGGGTCAGGAAGGCATCGCACATCGGCGCCGAGCAGAACCACTTGTGTCCGACCAGCTCATAAGCCTGGCCCGGTCCGCCCGCGCCGACAGGATGAGCCTTGGTGGTGTTGGCGCGCACGTCGGTGCCGCCCTGCTTCTCGGTCATGGCCATGCCGATGGTGACGCCAGTCTTCTGCTCCATCGGCAGGTTGCGCGGGTCGTACTGGCCGGAGAGGATCTTCGGCAGCCAGATCTCGGCGATATCCGGCTGCAGCTTGAGGGCCGGCACGCTGGCGTAAGTCATGGTCAGCGGGCAGGCATTGCCGGCCTCCGGCTGGTTGTGCAGATAATTCAGGGCGGCGCGGGCCACCTGGGCGCCGTCACGCGGGTCGGTCCAGGGCAGGGACGGAATGCCGTGTTCGATGGCGCTGCTCATCAGCTGGTGATAGGCCGGGTGAAACTCCACCAGATCAATCCGGTTGCCATAGCGGTCATGGCTCTTGAACACCGGTTTGTTCTCGTTGGCCAAAAAGCCCGCCGCCATCAGCGGGCCGCCGGCCAACGCGCCATAGGCATCCAGCCGGTCGGCGGCCCAGCCGCCGCCGAAGCGCTTAGTCCACTCCTGCAACGGCAGGTCGATGCGGTAGAGGTTGGCGCCGTCCAGGGATGGCACCTGATTGAACACTTGGTGGGTTTCGGCAAACGGCTGCAGGCTCATGGGGCAATCTCCAGGCGGGGTTCAGGATTCAAGGGGCGGCAGCTCGACAGCAACGGCGCGCAGGCAGAAATGCCTGAGGGCCAGGCTGACTGCGGCCAGTTGTTGCGGATCGGGCTGCGGGCTTTGCGCGGCGGGCGCCAGCGGCCCGACCAGGGCTTCGGCAATCGCGCCCACCAGGCAGGCGGCGGTCAGGGCGGCCGGCTGGCGGGCAAACTGGCCGGAGCGCATGCCCTCCTCCAGCAGGTCGCCAAACAGCTCGGCATAGGCGCGGCGGTAGATCAGGCGTTGCTCGTCGACTTGCGGCTCCACCGGCTCGGCGATCAGCGCGTAGGCCAGCCGACGGCTGTGCCAGGCACGAGCGGCGAACTGCTGCACGCCGGCGGCCAGGCGTTGTGACGGCGTACCGGGGGCGTTCAGGGTGGCGGCCAAGGCGTCCACCTCTCGCTGGCTGGCACGAGCAAAAACCTCGGCGGCCAGCTCACCCTTGTTGCTGAAGTGGCGATACAGGCTGCCGGTGGCAATGCCCACCGCGTCGGCCAGGGCCTGCATGGTCAGGGCGGCAAAACCACCGACAATCACCCGCACCAAGGCTTGTTCGAGGATGCGCTCGCGCAGGGCCAGGTCGCGGTCGATACGGGTGGCAGTCGTGCGGTAGGCCATGGTCTGAATCCTGATTCACAATGTTTGCAGTGAATCAGGATTCAGATTTTGCTTAAAGTGTCATTCTGGCCAATAAGGCCGCTGGAATGCCATTAGCCTGCCGGGGCGCACAGCAGCCAGTAGTGCAGCGTGTCTTGCAAGGTGTCGAACTTCACCGGCTTGCTCAGCACCTCGCTCATGCCCGCCGCGATGCAGCGTTCGCGCTCGCCGCCTTGGGCATTCTGACTGATCGCCAGTACCGGCAAGGTCGCGCAACCGGGCAGTTTGCGCAGCGCCCGGCAGATGGCAAAGGCATCGGCCTGGGGCATTTGACAGTCGATCAGCAGCGCATCAGTTGGGCTCTTGCGCAGCAACTCAAGGGCCGCCGCGCCATTTTCGGCGCAGCGCACCTGATAGCCGAGTTTAAGCAGCATGCCGCGCAGCAGCAGCTGGTCGATCAATTGGCTCTCAACCAACAACACCCGGCACTCTGCCGGTGTACGCAGCGCCACACCCGGCGGGCGCACCGGTTGCGGCAATGCACTGGCAGTGGCGACACGCGGCTGGCTGTTGGGCAAGCCCAGCGGCAGTCGCAGCTGAAACTGGCTACCACGGCCGAGCGTCGATTGGTGCGTCAGGCTGCCGCCGAGCAACTCGATCAGTTGCCGGCAGATCGCCAAGCCAATGCCCAAGCCGCCGTGCTCACGGGTCAGCGAGCCATCCAATTGCAAGAACTGCTGGTACAGCTTGCCGTCGGGCGGGGTCTCAAAACCCACGCCGCTGTCGCTGACTTGAATCTCCAGTTGCAGGCCCGAGTCGCTGCGTTGCAGCGCCTCGATCTGCAGGCTAACGCCGCCCTCGCGGGTAAATTTTATCGCGTTATCCAGCAGATAACTGATGCACTGACCCAGTTTGCTGGCGTCGCCCTCCAGGGTATCGGGCAACCGGTGATTGAGTTCGACCTTGAAGGTCAGGCCCTTGGCCGCCGCGCGAGGGGCAAACTGGGTGCGCTGGTGTTCGATCAAACCGCGCAAACTGAACGGCGCATGGCCGCAATACTGCCGCCCGGCTTGCAACTCGGTGAGCATCAGCATGTCGCTGACCATCTGCAGCATGTCGCGCGCCGAGGTGGCGGCGATGCTTTGGTACTGCGCCAGTTCAGTGCTCATCTCCAGGGTCTGCATCAACTCCAGCGAGCCGATCACCCCGTTCATCGGAGTGCGCAGCTCATGGGAGACGGTGGCCAAAAACTCGTCCTTGAGCTGGTTACTGACCGCCAGTTGCTGGTTCAGGCCCTCCAGTTTGCGGCTGGACTCTTGCAGAATCTGCCCGCGCTCCTCCTTCATCACGTTAATCCGGTCGGCCAAGGCCAACGACAGCAACGCCACCTCCATGGCCGCGCCAATTTGGCTGGCATACAGGGTGAGAAACATATTCGGCAAGTAGCCCAGCACCATCAGGGTGTAGATCAAACCGCCAATTAAAAACGCACTCCAGGCCAGCAGAAAATAGCGCGCCACCCGCAGCCCACGGCGCCAGGCACTCACCCCGGCGGTCAGGCACAGCAACAGAAATGGCAAGGCCACGTAAGGTGCCAGTTTCAGCGGCGTGGCATAGCCAATGCTGAGGGTCAGCAGGATCAGGCTCAAACCGCAGACCATCACCAGTTTCAACGCCAGATCGAGGCCGCGACTAAAGGCCCGGGTATGCAGAAAGCTGCGCACAAACTGCGAACCGCAGAGCGCCGTGGCGCCGAGCAAAAACGGCGGCGCGGCATTGGCGATGCCCGGACTATTGGGCCACAGGTACTGCGCGGCAACCCCGTTGGAGGTGGCCTGATAGAGGCCAATCGCGGCGATATAGAAGATGTAATACAGGTAGCTGGAGTCGCGCACGCTGAGGTAAATAAACAGGTTGTAGAGCAACATCACCAGCATCACGCCGTAAATGATGCCGAGCAAATAAGTGTGCGCCGTGAGGTCTTCCAGGTAGGCGGTAGGCGCCCAGAGGGTCAAGGGAGTCTGCAACGAGCCGGCGGTTTGCACCCGCAGATAAACCCGCTGCGGTTGCGCAGGCTGCAGCGACAAATCAAACAGAAAACTGCTCTGCTTGATTTGCCGCTGGCTAAAGGGCCAGAAATCACCGCTGCGACTGGCCAGTTGATAGCCGCCCTGGCCGTCGGGCACGTAGAGGTCGACATGATCGAGCGGCGGGTAGGCCAGATCGAGCAACCAGGATTTCTGTCCCTGAGCCTGCTGTGGCCGGTAGTCCAGATCAACCCGCAGCCAGTAGGCCGAACGGGTGTAACCGGCATTCAGTACGGCGGTATTGGCCTGGCGAAAACTGTCGTCGAGGGCCGCCGAACTGACATCGGCGATGGTCGCGCTGCCACGAATATCCTCAAAAAACTGCAGCTGCGGGCCCAACGGCAGCTTGCGCGTGTGCTCATCGAAACTCACCGCCGTCGCCAACAAGGGCAGACCGCCCAGCAACAGCAACAGCAGCCCGGCGCTCAAGCGCCGGCCAACCCGCCGCGCCATGCCGCTCATGCTTGCGCCTGGGGCAAGGAGACCTGACACAGCAGCCAGTCGTGCAACACCACTTGCAGGGTGTCGAACTTCAGGGGTTTGGTCAGGTAATCACTCATGCCGGCGGCCAGGCAGCGCTCACGGTCACCACTATGGCTATGGGCGGTGACCGCCAGCACCGGCAACTCATGGCAATCGGGCAGCAAGCGCAAGGCGCGGCAGGTGGCAAAGCCGTCCATGACCGGCATCTGGCAATCGAGCAACACCGCATCGACCGGCTCGCCCCGCAGCAGATCCAAGGCGGCGGCACCATTGTCGGCGCAGCGCACCTGATAGCCGAGCTTGAGCAACATGCCACGCAAGACCAATTGATTGATCGCGTTGTCTTCGACGATTAACACCTTGCATTCGGCTGGCTGGCGCACTTGCGGCCCCGGCGCGCGCGGCACAGTGGCGACAGGTGAGCGCGTCTGGGCGAGCAAATCGAATTCAACTGTGAGCAAGAAACAACTGCCCTGCCCCGGCTGCGACTGATGGCTGAGGCTGCCGCCGAGCAACTCGATCAGCTGCCGACAAATCGCCAAACCCACTCCCAGCCCACTGTACTCACGGGTCAGGGAGCTATCGAGCTGTTGAAAGCGCTGATACAGAGGCGCCGCCGTAGCCGGATTGAAGCCGATGCCGCTGTCTTGCACCTCGATATGCAGCCCCAGCACGCCGTGTTTGCTCGGGCGCCGCTGGATGCGCAGCGTGACGCTGCCGGCGGCGGTGAATTTGAGGGCGTTATCCAACAAATAGCCGACGCACTGGCCCAGTTTTCCGGCATCGCCCTGCAGGGTATCGGGGAGCTTTTCATCCAGTTCCAGGCGTAGGCTCAGGCCTTTTTCTTCGGCCAGCGGGGCGTACTTGACCCGCAAGCTGTTCAGCCAGGCGCGCAAGCTGAACATGCTGTTTTGTGCGTGCAGCTTGCCGGCCTGCAGCTCGGTCAGGGCCAAAATATCGTTAACCATGCGCATCATGTCGCGGGCCGAGCTGGCGGCGGTTTTTTGGTATTGCGCCAGTTCAATGTCCAGTTCGAGCGTTTGCATCAACTCCAACGAGCCGATCACTCCGTTCATCGGCGTGCGCAGTTCATGGGTGACTGTGGCCAAAAACTCATCCTTGAGCCGGTTGCTGTTGGCCAGCTCGCGGTTGAGCAGCGCCAGCTCGCGGGCATTTTGCTGCAGCAGGGCGGCGCGCTCCTCCTTCATCACATTGATGCGGTCGGCCAAGGCCAGCGACAGCAAGCCAACCTCCAGTGCCGAGCCGATCTGGCTGGCGTACATGGTCAAAAACGAGTTGGGCAGCAAGCCCAGCACCATCAGGGTGTTGATCAGTCCGCCGAGCAAAAACGCGCTCCAGGCGAAGATAAAATAACGCGCCACGCGCAGGCCGCGGCGCCAGGCGAGCACGCCGGCCAGCAAGATCACCACCACGAACAGCAGCGCCAGGCCGGTGGCCAAACGCAGGGCCAGGGCGTAGCTGGCAAACAAGGCCAACAGCATCACCAGCAGACCGGTCGCCATCAGCAGCAACAACAGCCGATCGACCCAGGGACTGTGCTCGCGGGTGTGCAAGAAGCTGCGGGCAAACTGGCAACCAAACAGGGCCGCCAGGCCAATTAAAAACGGCGTCGCGGCATTCGCCCACCAGGGGCTGTTGGGCCAGAAATACTCGATGCCGGCGCCATTCACCGAGACCTGATAAAGCCCAAAGGCGGCGATATACACGATGTAATAGAAATAGCTGCTGTCGCGCACGCTGAGGAAGATAAACAGGTTGTAGATCAGCATCACCAACAGCACGCCGTAGATGATACCGAGCACATAGATACGCGCCGGCTGCTCCTCCAGGTAGGCGGTGGGCGACCACAATGTCAACGGCACTATCACCGAGCCCTGGCTTTGCACCCGCAAGTACAGGCGCTGTGGCTGATTGGGCTGCAGATTGAGTTCGAACAGGTAATTGTTTTGCGCGATCTGCCGGCTGGCAAAGGGCAGCGAGTCGCCGGTGCGTCGGGCCAGCTGAAAACCGCCGCGGCCATCGGGCAGGTACAGGTCGATTTGATCGAGCGGCGGATAGGCCACTTCAAGCAGCCAGGGTTGCTGACCGCGACGGGCTTGCGGGCGGTAATTCAGGTCCAGTTGCAGCCAGTACACCGAGCGCGAATAGCCGGCATTCAGCACCGGTTTCTCATGGCGATGAAAGGCCTCGGCCAGCGCTGGCGAGCTGACATCCGCGATACTGACGTCGCCGCGCACGTCTTCAAACACCGCCATCTGTTGCCCGAGCGGCAGCTGCCGAGTGTGTTCATCAAAATCAACAGCGCCGGCAAAAACCGGCGACAGGCTTAGCAGCAAGAACAAAAAATAACGCATCAAGCCCACTCACAACATTGCCCGCATCCACCCAGACCGCGCCCGAGTGACTGCTGCAACGCAACATAAATTAATCCACAAGACCCTGAGCCTAGCACCGTTCAGCGGGGCGCCAAGGCCCGCCAATACTGTCGATAGCGACAATCGAACGCAACTACAACGGTCATTTAAATTGCCCTTTAACCGCGACCTTAAGCCGACCAACCGGCGTCGGACACAGCCGTCGCAGCGGCAAAAAGGCTTTCCCCCGCACGGCTAGCTGACCAAGCGGCCAGCAAAGTGTTTCAGCATGCATATCCAGCAGCTACAGAAATTTGCCGAAAATTAAAGAAATTAGCCGATATTATCCGAGATTAAATCAAAAAATTATCAGCCATATCTGCCCGAAAAGTCATTTTAGCTAGACATCTGCCGCGATCTTATTAGGCTTGCACGTCCATTAAAAACAACGGACAGCGTCTTGACCAAGCCAGCCCGCCTCACCCCTCGCCTGAGTATTCTTGCAGTTATTGTTCTGCTCAGCAGCCAGACCTTTGCCGGCGGTTTTGCCCTTAACGAGCAAAGCGCCAGCGCCATGGGCAGCGCTTTTGCTGGCCGCTCATCCAGCGCCCTGGATGCCTCCACCGTCTACGGCAACCCGGCCGGCATGAGCTATTTGGGCGAACAGGTCTCCGGCGGCCTGGCGCTGATCGGCGCCAGCAGCGAGATCAGCAACGCCTCGTCGAACTTCAGCGGCAGCAACCACGGCGACATGGTGCCGCTCAGCGCCATCCCCTTTGGCTATTACGTCAAACCCCTGGATGAGCACTGGCACTTCGGCATCGGCGTGTACGCCCCTTTTGGCCTGGCCACCGAATACGAGAACAACTTCCAAGGCCGTTCCTTTGCCGACCAGAGCGATCTGAGCGTGGTCTCGATCCAGCCAACCCTGAGTTACCAGCTCAACGAGCAATGGTCGTTCGGCGCCGGCATCAGCGCCAACCACGCCGAAGGCACGCTCTCCAGCGCGGTCAATCCGGCGCCGGCGGTGTTTCGCGACGGCGAGTACAAGGTCAGCGGCGACGACTGGGGCTACGGCTACAACCTCGGCGTCATGCTGCAAGCCACCGACAGCACCCGCCTGGGCCTGAGCTACCGCTCAAAAGTGGATTACACGTTGGAAGGCGAGGTGAAAAATACCGACATCGCCAACGGCATAGTCCCGGCCGGCAAGTACGACGGCTCACTCGCGCTGACCACCCCGGAAACCTTCGAGCTGTCGGTGACCCACCAATTCGACTCGCAGTGGACCGGTTACGCCGGCACCACCTGGACGCGCTGGAGCCGCTTTCAGGAAGTGGTGATCGAGTCGCCAAACAATGGCTCGCAGATTTTCCAGGAAGTCACCGAAGAGCAAAACTGGCACGACACCCGCAGCTACGCCGCCGGCCTGTCCTATCAACTCAACAACCAATGGGTGCTGCGCAGCGGCCTGGCCTTCGACCCCACACCCAGCAACAACACCGACCGCTCGCCACGCATTCCCAGCGGCGACAGATACGTGTTCGCCCTGGGCGCCGGCTACAGCCCAACCGACAACTTGACCCTCGACCTGGCCTATGTGTACCTGCAAGAGGAAGAAGTCAGCGTCAACAACAGCGAAGCCGGCAAAGGTCATTACCAGGCCGACTTCAATAACGCCGCCCACTCCCTTGCCGCCCAGGCGACCTGGCGTTTCTAACGCTTAACTTCAGCCCGTGTGAAAACTACTTCGCTCGGTTATGCGGCGTTACTTGCCGCCTATTAAGGCCGACTGGCAACTCGACCTTAATAGGCGGCAAAGACGCTAAGTGATAAGCTCGCGCGCCATGAATATGCCCTTCTCACGCCCAGTTGTTCTCTGCTTGTCCGGCCACGACCCGAGCGGCGGCGCCGGCCTGCAAGCCGATATCGAAGCCCTGCTCGCCCAGGGCTGCCACGCCGCGCCGACGGTCACCGCCCTAACGGTGCAAGACACCCGCAACGTCAGCGCCTTTCGCGTACTCGACCGCGACTGGGTGCTGGCCCAGGCGCATGCGGTGATCGCCGATCTGCCGATTGCGGCGATCAAACTCGGCATGCTCGGCTCGACCGAGATGGTCGAAACCGCCCGGGAAATCATTCAACAACTGCGCGAACAACAGCCGGGCTTACCGGTGGTCTGCGACCCGGTGCTGCGCGCCGGTGGCGGCGGCACCCTGGGCGGTGACGATGTAGCCGGCGCCATGCGCGAACGCCTGCTGCCACTGGCGACCATCGCCACCCCGAACTTGCCCGAGGCACGGATTCTGGCCGGCCTGCCGGATGGCAGCGCGGATGAATGCGCGGCCTTACTGCGCAGTTATTGCCAGCATCTACTGATCACCGGCGGCCATGGCGATGAGCGCGACATCCACAACCGCCTGTATTGCCAAGACGCCAGCCAGCACGACTTCACCTGCGTGCGCCTGCCCGGCAGCTATCACGGTTCCGGCTGCACAATGGCCAGCGCCTTGGCCGGCCGACTGGCCCAAGGCGAAGGGCTGATCAGCGCGGTACGCACGGCGCTGGATTACACCTGGCGCACCCTGCGCGACGCCGAACAACCCGGCCATGGCCAATACCTGCCGCGGCGTCTGCCGCTGGAGCTGTTTTGATGAGCGCTGTTTTACGTGGCCTGTATGCCATCACCGACAGCCAATTGCTGGCCGACGGCAAGCTGCTGCCCTATGTCGAAGCGGCGCTTAAAGGTGGCGCGCAACTGCTGCAATACCGCGACAAATCCGCCGACAGCGCCCGGCGCCTGTATGACGCCCAGGCTCTGCAAGAACTCTGCGAGCGCTACGGCGCCAGCCTGATTATTAACGATGATCTGGAGCTGGCCGCACGCCTGGGCGTGGGCCTGCACCTGGGACAAGGCGACGGTTCGCTACTGGCCGCGCGCCAGCGCCTGGGCCCGCAAGCAATTATCGGCGCCACCTGCCACGCCCAGCTGGAGCTGGCCGACGCTGCCGCCGCCAATGGTGCCAGCTACCTGGCCTTCGGCCGCTTCTTTAACTCGCAGACGAAGCCCGGCGTGCCGACCGCGACCCTTGAGTTGCTAGAGCAAGCCCGCCACCGTTTCGCCCTGCCATTGGCGGCGATTGGCGGTATCACCTTGGAGCACGCGCCGGCATTAATAGCCAACGGCGCCAGCTTGCTCGCGGTGATTAACGACCTGTTTGCCGCCGAAGATGCCAGCGCCGTGGAACGCCGCGCACGCGCCTTCAGCGAGCTGTTTACCAATTAATACTTTGCCCAGACGATGAGGCCACCCATGTCCCGCTCCGCAACCCTATTTGCCAACGCCCAACAACATATTCCCGGCGGCGTTAACTCGCCGGTGCGCGCCTTCAAAAGCGTCGGCGGCACGCCCTTGTTTATCAAGAGCGCCCTGGGCGCCTACATCACCGATGAAGACGACAAGCGCTACGTCGACTACGTCGGCTCTTGGGGCCCGATGATCCTCGGCCACAGCCACCCCGAAGTGCTCGGCGCGGTGCGTGCACAGCTCGAACACGGCCTGTCGTTTGGCGCGCCGACCGCGCTGGAAGTAGAAATGGCCGACCTGGTCTGCGCCTTGGTGCCGTCGATGGAGATGGTGCGCATGGTCAGCTCCGGCACCGAAGCCACCATGAGCGCCATCCGCCTGGCCCGCGGCTTTACCGGCCGCGACAATATTCTGAAATTCGAAGGCTGCTACCACGGGCATTCCGACAGCCTGCTGGTAAAAGCCGGCTCCGGCCTGCTGACCCAGGGCGTACCCAGTTCCGCCGGGGTGCCCGCCGATTTCGCCAAACACACCCTGACCAGCGCCTTCAACGACCTAGACGCCGTAGAACGCTTGCTGGCCGAAGTAGGCTCGACCGTAGCCTGCATCATCGTCGAGCCGGTGGCCGGCAATATGAACTGCGTGCCGCCGGCCCCGGGCTTTCTCCAAGGCCTGCGCGCCCAGTGCGACCTGCACGGCATAGTGCTGATTTTTGACGAAGTGATGACCGGCTTTCGAGTCGCCCTCGGCGGCGCCCAGGCCCTCTACGGCGTGACGCCGGACCTGTCGACCTTCGGCAAGATCATCGGCGGCGGCATGCCAGTCGGCTGCTTCGGCGGCAAGCGTGAGATCATGCAGCAGATCGCCCCGCTCGGCCCGGTCTACCAAGCCGGCACCTTGTCGGGCAACCCGCTGGCGATGGCTGCTGGCCTGACCACTCTCAAACTGATCAGCCGTCCGGGCTTTCACGCCGAACTGACCGACTACACCAGCCGCCTGCTGGCCGGCCTCAAGCAACGCGCCGAAGCCGCCGGCATCCCTTTCGTCACCACCCAAGCGGGCGGCATGTTTGGTCTGTATTTCAGCCCACTGGCCAGCATCAACAGCTTCGATGAGGTGATGACCAGCGACGCCGAACGCTTCAAGCGCTTCTTCCACCTGATGCTGGAAGGCGGCGTGTACCTGGCGCCGAGCGCCTTCGAAGCCGGCTTCACCTCCATCGTTCACGGTGAAACAGAACTGCAGCTGACTCTGGACGCCGCCGAACGGGCCTTTGCCCGCCTGTAAAGCCACTGGCTACGCTGCAATCGGCGCTGACTGAGCAAGTTTTATGCTCAGTCAGCGCACCACCGAGCGAAAAGCCCGTAAAGGCTTTGTAAGCAGACCCCGGCTTATTTCATAATGTGCCCACCGGCATTCATCCCGGCCAGGCCCAAAGCCTGTTTTGCTCCCTGAGGCACGCATTTCTTCATGAATCGCTCCGGCCGCAGCCTGCTGATTGGCTGCTTGCTGCTGGTTACACCGCTGCTCGCGGTG
>MHZN01000267.1:0-14724 GCA_001830395.1 Pseudomonadales bacterium RIFCSPLOWO2_12_59_9
ATCGAGCACCGCCACCCGAGGCAAATGCCCCCAGCGCTGAAAACCCAGGCGCTCAAACAGGCCCACGCTGGCCTCGTTGTGAGCAAAAATAAAGCCCAGCAAGTTATCCAGTCCGAGCGTCGGCGCTGCGGCAATCGCTTGTTCGAGCAGGTAACGTCCCAGCCCCTGCCCCCGTGCACTAGCGGCCAGGTAGATGCTGATTTCGGCGCTGCGCGCATAGGCCGGCCGACCGTAAAACGAGGAGAAACTCAGCCAGCCGAGCAACTGCCCGCCCTGCTCAACCACCCACAAGGGCCGCGTGCCCTGATGCTCGGCGAACCACTGCTGCCGACTGGCGACACTCACCGGCTCAAGGTCAGCGGTCACTTGTCGCGAGGCGATGGTGGAGTTGTAGATTGCCACTATCTGTTCAAGATCCGCGGCCGTTGCTGCGCGGTGCTGCCAAGTCATGCCGGCTCCTTAAAAAGGCGCTATGTCTGTTAACGATTGCAAGATCGTGGCCCTGATAAGCCCTAGGCGCGATTTAGAGGTTACTGCATAGCAAAATTAGAGTTACCTCGCCTTGCCGGTGCTCATAGTTGCAGATCCGACAGCCGCCAGACCTCAAAGGCCGGCGTTTCGTAGGGATGGCTCAGGCGCAAGGCCTTGACCGCCGCGTGGATCAGCTCATCGGCGACCACCAGATCAACCTTCCACTCGGCAACCTGCTCAAGCTGCCCCGGCTGGCCAATAAACGCCTGACTGCCGGCCAAGGGGCGAAACTGGCCCTGGCCCAGCACCTGCCAAGAGCAATTATCGTAGGTCCCGATGCGCCCGGCACCGGCGGCGAACACCGCCTGTTTAACCACCTCAACATGGCTATCGGGTACGTAAAAACACAGTTTGTACATCAAAGACTCCAGAGCAACCAAAGTTGCAAAAGCACCAAGCGTCCGCGCGTTTCGGATGTAACAGCCCTGTCTGCGCCGATATTCGCACAGATGCTGGCATTTTGCCTTACGAGCTAAGTGATAGCCTTGGCAAAACCTACAGCAGCAGCCCAGCAGCACCGACACCCGGCGCCTGGGTTAAGCTGCCACAGGCCATATATGCAGATGCCCCAACCCACCACCACGCCGCAACGAGCCGCCATGACCGATAGCCAAACCAGCACTACCAAGCCGGCCGGCGTTACTCCCCGCTTTGTCAGCGGCTCCTTGCTGCGTCATGTGGTGGTGATGTCGAGCACCGGCGCCGTGGGCTTGATTGCGATCTTTCTGGTCGACCTGATCAACCTGTTCTATATCTCGCTGCTTGGCCAGCAGGCCGTGGCGGCAGCGGTCGGCTTTGCCGGGGTGGTGGTTTTTTTTCAGCTGTCGTTTTGCATCGGCCTGATGGTTGGCATTTCGGCGGTGGTGTCCAGAGCCATTGGCGCCGGGCAAACCGTCCAGGCCCGTCGCCTGGGCAGCGCCAGCCTGCTGCTGATGACCGCCGCCTGCATCCTGGTGGCGGCACTCAGCTACGCCTGGCTCGGGCCGATTCTCGACCTGCTGGGCGCCACGGGTGAAACCCATGCCCAGGCTTATCGCTATTTACAAATCAGCCTCGCCTCGGTGCCGCTGCTAGGCCTGAGCATGGGCTGTACCGCGCTACTGCGCTCGGTGGGCGATGCCAAGCTGGCCATGAAAGTGACCCTGATCGGCGCACTGGTGACCGCGGTGCTGGACCCACTGCTGATCTTCGGCCTGCAGTTAAACCTTGAAGGCGCCGCGATTGCCGCCGTCATCGCGCGCCTGTGCATGCTGCTGGTGGGGTTATATGGCGTGTTGCGCGTGCACCAACTGCTGGGGCGTATTGAACTGGACACTTTGGCCGGTGACAGCGCGACCCTCTGCCGAGTGGCCGGGCCGTCGATTCTGGCCAACCTGGCCACGCCCTTTGGTGCGGCCTTTGTCACCTACTTTATGGCCCAATTTGGCCCCGCGGCAGTGGCCGGCCAAGCCACCATCGAGCGTTTGACACCGGTGGCTTTCGGCCTGGTCTATGCCCTGAGCGGCGCGGTTGGGCCGATTTTCGGCCAGAATCTCGGCGCCGGGCGCATCGACCGGGTGCAGCAAACCCTGCGCGACAGCCTGCGTTTTATGGCCATGGTGGTCGGCGGTGCCTGGTTATTGCTGGCGCTCGGTCAACAGGCGGTGATTTACGCCTTCTCCGCCAGCGGCCTGACCGCCGAGCTGATCTCGCTGTTTTGCTCGTTGCTGGCAGCCAGTTTCTTCTTTGTCGGCGCCTTGTTCGTCGCCAACGCGGCCTTCAACAACCTCGGCCGGCCACTCTATTCAATGGCCTTCAACTGGGCGCGAGCCACCCTGGGCACCATCCCCTTCGCCTATTTGGGTGCCCATTATGGCGCCGCCGGAGTGCTGATCGGTCCCGCCTTGGGCGCAATGGTTTTTGGCTCCCTGGCGATCTGGGTGGCGTTTCGACTGACCCGACAGTTGGCGCCCGACTTGCCGCCCAGAGCGCCACACCCACCAGTCCCCAGGCAATGAAGTGCGACATAATAGACCAATGGCCAAGAGCCATCCTGGCCTTACAACTGTTAAGCTCGAGCGCCAATAAACCTACCGCTTTGCTTCTCGGACAACGCAATTAAAGGCAAAAGATCAGCATGCATGTGCATCGTTTAGCGTGGCGCTCGCTAAAGACCAGAATCACCCTGTTCAGCCTGGCTATTTTCCTGATCAGTATTTGGTCGCTGACCTTTTACGCCAGCCAGATGCTGCGCGCAGACCTGGAGCAACTCTCCAGCGAACAACAGTTCGCCAGCGTGTCCTTACTCGCCGCACAAATTGATAGCCAATTAACCGAACGCCTCGATGCCTTGCAAACCGTGGCCAGCAGCATCGAGCCAAACCTGCTGAACGATCCGCGCCGCCTGCAACGCTTCCTGCAAGGGCTGCCACTGCTGCACAAACTGTTCAACGCCGGCACCTTTGCCACCGGCCTTGACGGCATCGCCACGGCGTCGCTGCCGGTCTCACTGGAGCGCGTGGGGGTCAGCTATCTCGACCGCGACTATATTGCCAACACCCTGCAGAGTGGCACAGCAACCATCGGCCAGGCCATCATGGGGCGCCAACTAAAGGTCCCGGCGCTTGCCATGGCGGTGCCCATTCGAGACCCGCAAGGGCGCGTAATAGGCGCCCTCGCCGGGGTGATCAACCTCGATCAGTCGAGCTTTCTCGACCGAATTACCGCCAACCATTACGGCAAAACTGGTGGCTATTCCGTGGTGGCCCGTGCCCATCGCCAGATAGTCACCGCCACCGATAAAAGCCAGATGCTGCAGGTTCTTCCGGCCCTGGGCAGCAACCCGATGCTCGACCGGGCGATTGCCGGCGAAGAAGGCACGGCGATTTACACCACCAACAAGGGCGTCGAGGCGCTGGGCTCGGTCAAAGGCATCCCGGTCGCCAATTGGTACCTGCTGGCCGCACTGCCCATTGCCGAGGCCTTTGCGCCTATCCAGTCGATGCAACAACGGCTGTTGCTGGCCACCCTGGCGCTGACCTTAGTCGCCGCGTTTCTCGGCTGGTGGACCCTCAGCCGCCAACTGGCCCCCATACTCGCGGCGGCGCAAAGCCTGGCCAGCCGCACCCAGGCCAGCCAACAGCTGCAACCTCTGGCAGTCACCAGCAACGATGAAATTGGCATACTGATCCGCGCCTTCAACCGCCTGCTGGCCACCCTGGGGCAACGTGAAGAAGCCTTGATAGAGAGCGAATTTCGCTGGAAATTTGCCATTGAAGGCTCAGGCGATGGCGTCTGGGATCTGAATATCCAGACCCATACCTCGAGCTACTCCGAACGCTGGAAGCGCATGTTTGGTTATGCCGACACCGACACCCTGCCGACTTACCAGCAATGGCTGGAGCGTATTCACCCGGACGACCAGCAACACACCGCCGCCAGTTTGCAAACCCACCTGGAGGGCAAAAGCGCGGTGTATCTCGCCGAGTTTCGCCTGCGTAACAAAGACGGTCGTTACACTTGGATTCGCAGCCGCGGCATGCTGGTCAGCCGCAGCGCCGACGGCCAACCGTTACGCTTGATCGGCACCCACACCGACATTAGCGCGCAAAAGCAGGCCGAAGAAAAACTCCTGCTGGCCGCCAGCGTCTTCACCCATGCCCACGAGGGCATCATGATCATCGCTGACGACGGCCGCATCATTGATGCGAACGAGGCGGTGACCCGCATCACCGGCTACCCGCGCGACGAATTACTGGGGCAAAACCCACGGCTCTTCAGCTCCGGTCGCCACAGCAAAGCCTTCTACAACAACTTGTTCCGTGAACTGCTCAAGAAGGGCTATTGGCACGGTGAAATCTGGAATCGCCGCAAGGACGGTGAAGTCTTTGCCTCGATGCAAACCATCAGTGTCTTGCGCGACGAGCATGGTCATATTCACCAGTACACCTCGCTGTTCTCCGATGTCACCGAGCGCAAGGTGATGGAGGAGCAAGTCCGGAAACTGGCGTTTTTTGACGCCCTGACCCAACTGCCCAACCGCCGCCTGCTGGATGACCGGCTCAGCCAGGCGCTGCTCGCCAGCACCCGCAGCGGGCGCTATGGCGCGCTGCTGTTCCTCGACCTGGACAACTTCAAACCGCTGAATGACACCCACGGCCATGCGGTGGGCGATCTGCTGCTGATTGAAGTCGCCACCCGCCTGAAGCGCTGTGTGCGCGAGATGGACACCGTCGCGCGCTTTGGTGGCGACGAGTTTGTGCTGATCCTGCGCGACCTGACCTGCGACCTGCCCACCTCCAAGGTCCAGGCCGAGCTGGTGGCCGCAAAAATCTGCGGCGCCCTGGCGGCCCCCTACCAACTGATTAGTCCGCACGCGGCGCCGATCGAACACCACTGCAGCGCCAGCATCGGCGTAGCGCTGTTTATCGACCATCAGGCCGACCAGGATGACATCCTGATCTGGGCCGACAAAGCGATGTATGCCGCCAAAGAAGGCGGCCGCAATCAGATCAGGTTTTATACCCCACAGCCCGAAACCCCGCGTTAAATGACTTTCAGATGTCGATACGTGCAACAAGAAAGCCCGGTGGCTGGTTGCAAGCCTTCGCCGGGCGCAAGCGGTGGCTGCATTGCGCGAAGAATATGCGCGCCTCGGCGTTTATCTATCTTTATCGCAAACTACTACTGAACGACACCGAGGCGGCCGCCAGCCTGCCGATGCGCGAGGTGTGGAATCCCAATCCGGTGTGGCAACACTTTATCAATCAAGTGACCAGCGCCCACGCAAACAACCTGGCCAAGCTTGCCGGCCCCGCCCAACCTTAGAGCCAATCCCAATGCCCACCATTCTCACCCACGCCGCCGTTCCGCTGGCCCTAGGCCTTGGCTTGGGCAGCCGTATAGTGCCGCCACGCTTGCTGTTGGCCGGAGTGCTGGCGGCGATGCTGCCGGATCTGGACGTGCTGGCCTTTTTGCTGCACATCCCCTACGCGGATGATTTTGGCCATCGCGGCATCAGCCACTCGCTGCTGTTTGCGCTTTCAGTAGGCCTGTTGGCGCTGCTCGCGGCGCCGCAATTGCGCTGCTCGCGCGGGCTGGCGTTGGGCTTTATCGGCCTGGCCGGTGCGTCCCATGGCCTGCTAGATATGTGCACCAATGGCGGCCTGGGGGTGGCGCTGTGGTGGCCCTGGTCGGGCGAGCGCTTGTTTATGCCCTGGCAGGTGATTGAGGTGTCGCCCCTGACCTTGCAACGGCTGCTCAGCCCGCGCGGCGTGGCAGTGCTGCAGTCGGAATTATTCTGGGTCTGGCAGCCGGCCCTGGCCCTGAGCTGCGCCTTGCTGATGCTGCGCAAAATCGGCAGCATGGGCAATCAATCCACAGGGACGAGCGGCAATGGATATCACCCAGATAGTTAATGACGCCACGCCAGACCAGGTAAAAACCGTATTGGCGCAACTGCTGAGTCAGTACCTGAACCCGGCTTTCGGCGCGCTGCCGAAAACCGAGGTGGAGCTGATGATGCTCAATGCCCTCGGCCAACTGGGCGCCATCAATGCCGAACCCCAGGTCTATGAGCTGGTCTCCAAGCTGCGCGTGAGCCGCGCCAAGGCCCGTGGCCTGATCTATAACCGTGAGCTGCGCCAGTCGTCCAGCGGCGACCTCGACCTCAAGGTCAAGACCCTGCTCAAGCGCCCACTGCTGCAGAAAGACGGCGAGCTGTTTGTGCTGGAGGTGGATAACCCGCTGGTGGCCGAACACCTGCGCGCCAGGGTGCAGCAGCTCGGTTATGTCTCCGACGGTTCGTTTTCGCCGAGTTTGATCAAGCTCGGGCTAGAGGCCATTTGCGCGCTGATCGAGGCGCTGCTCAACGACGCTGAGATCCGCCAGGTCAAGGCCGCACTGATCGCCGCCGGGGCGCCCGACACCTCGTTCAACGGCGTGCTGAAAGCCACCCTGAAAAAGCTCGCCTACAAGCTGGCGGCCGACAGTGGCGAGGCATTGATGAGCAAAGCCGCTGAGCTGATGGGGCCACTTATTGATGCCGGGATTGCCGCGCTGACCAGCAAAGCCCGCGAGTTATTTAGCCCGGAATAGTTGCTGCACAGTCGCAACAAGGAGATCGCCATGCTGGAACTTCGCCCCTCATGCGAGCACTGCAACACCGCCCTACCCGCCCAGTCGCTGGAGGCACGCATCTGCTCCTTCGAATGCACCTTTTGCGCAACCTGCGTCGAGCTGCTGAGCAATGTCTGCCCCAACTGCGGTGGCGGCTTTGTGTCGCGGCCGATCCGCCCGGCGCACAACCACAAGGGCGACAACTACCTCGGCGAGTACCCCGCCAGCAGCCAGGTCAAATACCGGCCGGTGGATCTGGCCGCCCATGCCTTGTTTGCCGCCGCCCTCAAGCAGCTACCGGTCGCGCAACGCTGAGGGTCAAACAACGTGGTTTGTGCGCGGCGCGGGCATCGCGACCCTGCCGCGCCAAGCAGCAGGCCTGCGAATTATTCGGCTTTTTTCGCTTGGGCTTTGCGCATCTGCACAAACAAGGCCTCGACCCGATCCCGGGCCCAGGGGGTTTTGCGCAAGAAGATCAGGCTCGATTTGATATTCGGGTCATGGTTGAAGCAGCGGATATCGATGCGCTGGCCCAAGTCTTCCCAGCCGTAATGCGCCACCAACTCTTTCAACAGCCCTTCGAGGGTGATCCCATGCAGCGGATTTTTTGCGTTCACAACCTGCACCTTCGCGCTCACTAAACAGCCCGCCAGCTTAGAGCAGCGCGGCGCGCGCGAACAGTCCCGAGGCGGCCAGGGGCATCGTCAAGCGAGCACCCGGCCGCCGCCCAACTCAATAACGCCGATAATAACGGCGGCCGGCCCCGGCATAGGAATAGGGCGTCAGCGGCATGCCGATGATATCGATAAACAAGGTCGCCTCGGCGCCCTGCTCTGGCACCTTACCGCTGAGTAACGTGACCTCATAGGTCAGGTCGGCGCCGCTCAATTGCGGGTTCTTCAGCGTCACCTCCACCACGGCGGGTTCGGCGTTGGCCTGAAACACCGACAGCGAAGCATTCGGGTTGTCCTTCAGAAAGGAATCCTGGCCCTGACTCCAGAATGGGATGAACTCGGCGGTGGTCATATGCCCGACGATCCGATCCGGCCGATCGGAGAAAAACACCGTCGCCGGCGCCACACCTTTGAGGGTTAATTTGCCGTCGTGATAACTGGCGGCTTTGGCACTTTGCACAAACATAAACTGTGGATTCGCCGCCGGCGCAGCATCAGCCGCGAAAACCGCGGGCGCTGCAAGCAGACAGGCAACCAATAAACCGGCTGTTTTTTTCATGGCACTCTCCTTGCTGTACGTTCGTCGCACTTGAAGTTCGGATTAGTTAAGCGCTTTGCTTTTGAGCAGCAGTGGCTGCAACCAAGGCCATTTAGAGCCTAGACCCTGAGCACTTAATGGCCCGGTAAAAATGCTCCGATGCGGCAATGCCCCAGCAGTGCCCCAGCACCCGCGTGCATTTGCCCGGCAGATCCACGTAAGCTTGCTCATCGACTCCATCTATTTCGCGTCAGCGCTGCCACTTGAGGACTCCCACATGACTAATCGCCAAGCCGAAATCGCCGCAGCCCTGGGCGTGGTGCCGCCCTTCGCCGACGAGGCCGCCGTGCTGGCGGAAATCCAGCGGCGCAAAAGTTTTATCAAAAACTGCCTGCGCAATGCCGGGCTGAAGGTCTTGGTGCTGGGCATCAGCGGCGGGGTCGACTCGCTGACCGCCGGACGGCTGGCCCAGCTGAGCGTCGAAGAGCTGCGCGCCGAGACTGGCGATGCGGGCTACCGTTTTATCGCCGTGCGCCTGCCCTACCATGTGCAGCACGACGAGGACGACGCCCAGGCCTCCCTGCAGTTCATTCGCGCCGACGTTGAGGACACGGTGAATATCGCCGCTAGCGTGCGCGGCCTGGGCGAGCAGGTCAGCCACCTGCAGCAACTCAGCGAGGCGCGGCGTGACTTCGTGGTCGGCAATATCAAGGCACGCCTGCGCATGGTGGCGCAGTTCGCCATCGCCAACGCCAACAATGGCCTGGTGATCGGCACCGACCACGCGGCCGAGGCGGTAATGGGTTTCTTCACCAAGTTCGGCGACGGCGCCTGCGACCTGGCGCCGCTCAGTGGCTTGGTCAAAGGTCAGGTGCGAGCCATAGCCCAGCAGTTGGGCGCGCCGGAAAACTTAGTGTTCAAGGTGCCGACGGCGGATCTGGAAGAACTGCGCCCCGGCAAGCCGGACGAAGAATCCCACGGTGTCAGCTACGCGCAGATTGATGCTTTTTTGCACGGCCAGGATGTCGGCGCAGAGGCCTACGCCATCATCGTGCGCACTTACGACAACAGCCAACACAAACGCGAACTGCCGCTGGCGCCTTAACTATGTCGGCACCAATGCGACACCCGTGGGGCGGACGTAGGGACTCGGAGCGCAGCTTTGTAGGGTGGGCTTTAGCCCACCAGCGCTGGTGAGGACCTCGGTGGGCTAAAGCCCACCCTACGTTTGGCAGCCAACGCGTACCGGGGGCAGAGCCCCCCTACACCCAAATCTTAATCCGCCACCCGCAGCACCACCCGCCCGCGATCCGGACAGGTTTCCATGTACTGGTGCGCCGCCACCACCTGGTCGAACTCAAACACCCGGTCGATCGAGGGTTTCAGCAGCCCTTCGCGGGTCAGTTGGTTGATGTGCTGCAAGGCTTGCTGCACCGCTTGCGGGTCGGCCTCGATGCCCATTTCCGGGTGGCCGGTAAAGTCCAGCAGGCAATGGCGGTAGAACTGCAGATGTTTCTTGAACGCCGCGCAGGCCGGAAAAGCCGTCTCGTTGCCGCCATTCAGGCCGTACAAAATCAGCTTGCCGCGGGTTGCCGCCAGATCGCCCAGCAGGCTCATCTGCTGGCCGCCACAGGCATCCAGAATGATCTCGGCGCCCTTGCCTGCCGTGTACTTTTCAAGCGCCAGCACCAGGTCTTGCTCTTCGGTGACCACCACCTGATCGGCGCCCAGGCTGCGCAAAAATTCCCGATGCTCAGCCGAGCTGGTCGAGGCAATTACCTGCGCCCCCAGAGCCTTGGCCAGCTGCACGATTTGCGGCGCAAAGCAGTGGCTGGCCTCGGTGATCAGCACATGCTGGCCAGGTTTCAAGCGGCCCAGACTGACCAGCGCGAAGTAGGCGATCAGCAGTGGCGTGTAATGCACGCTGGCCTCAATGGCGCTGAGGTTATCCGGGTACAGGGTCAAGGCCCCGCGCGGCATCAACACTAGATCGCCATAGGTCGGATACCGATTGGGGGTGTGCGCCGGGAAGCTGGCGACCTTGCTGCCAACGGCGAACTCATCCATATCGGCACCGACGGCAACCACTTCGCCGGCCAGCTCCCAGCCGATACCGGCCGGTAACTGGGCCTGTTCGGGCGCCAGATTTTGCCGCCAGAGCACGTCTTTCCAGCTGACGCCGACTGCCTGCACGCGCACCAGCACCTCACCGGGCCCAGGTTCTGGGGTCGGCACTTGTTCGCAGCACAGCACCTCGGCGGCGCCAAATTGGTGAAAGCGAATCACACGGGACATCACCAGCCTCACTCGGTTGATTGCGTATGTTGGGACTTTATCGAGGCTGGTCCGACAACACCACCCGCGCGCATCGATAGTCCGTATAAACCACAATGATAACGCCGGCTTGACGCGCGCCGTGGCGGTCGGCAGCCTAGCAAGCTGTCTCGCAGAAGGACCTCCATGAACCGCAACGATTTGCGTCGGGTCGATCTGAATTTACTGATCGTCTTCGAAACCCTGATCCACGAACGCAGCGTGACCCGCGCGGCCGAGAAGCTGTTTCTCGGCCAGCCGGCGATCAGCGCCGCCTTGGCCCGCTTGCGCGGTTTGTTTGATGATCCGCTGTTCGTCCGCACCGGGCGCAGCATGGAGCCGACCCCAAGGGCGCAGGAAATTTTCGCCCTGCTAACCCCGGCGCTGGACTCGATCTCCACCGCCATCAGCCGCGCCGCCGAGTTCGACCCGGCCACCAGCGCGGCGGTGTTTCGCATCGGCTTGTCCGACGACGTCGAGTTCGCCCTGCTGCCGCACCTGTTGCGCCGTTTGCGCGCCGAGGCGCCGAATGTGGTGTTGGTGGTACGGCGCGCCAATTACTTGCTGATTCCCAGCTTGCTGGCCTCCGGGGAAATCTCGGTCGGCGTCTGCTACACCGAAGAGCTGCCCGCCAATGCCAAACGCAAGACCCTGCGCCGTAGCCAGGCCAAGCTGCTGCGCGCCGACACTGTTCCCGGCCGCCTGAGCCTGGATGACTTTTGCGCGCGACCGCATGCCCTGGTGTCATTCGCCGGCGACCTGAATGGTTTTATCGATGACGAGCTGGCCAAAATCAGCCGCACCCGAAAAGTGGTGCTGGCCGTGCCGCAGTTCAATGGCCTGGGCACCCTGCTGGCCGGCACCGACCTGCTGGCGATAGTGCCGGATTACACCGCCGCCGCCCTGACCGCCGCCGGTGGCTTGCGCGCCGAAGAGCTGCCGATTCCGAGCAACTCCTATGAGCTGTCGATGGCCTGGCGCGGCGCCCAGGACAACGACCCGGCCGAACGCTGGCTGCGGGCGCGCATCCAGATGTTTGTCGGCGACCCAGACAGCCTGAGTTAGAGCGGCCGCAGCCCGTATTAAGGGAACCCTGCGGCCCATCATTTTCACTGATAGTGACCTTTACGGCGTTCGATTCGCCCCCCGCCTGGGCCAGCAGCAGACTGCGCAGCATCAGAAACTGCCCACTGCTGGAGCGCACCATGCACGGATTATCCAACCCACAGCCAGCCCGCTACGCCCTGACGTTCGCCGCCTTGCTGCTGCTCAGCGCCTGCGGCAAAAGCGAACCCGCCGCCGCGCCGCCCGCGCCAAAAGTCAGTGTCGCCCAGGTGCTGCAGCAACCGGTGAATGAGTGGGACGAACTGACCGGCCGCCTCGAAGCGCCGGAGTCGGTGCAGATCCGACCACGGGTCTCGGGCTATATCGACCAGGTAAATTTCCACGAAGGGGCGCTGGTTAAAAAGGGCGAGTTGTTATTCCAGATCGACCCGCGCCCGTTCGAGGCCGAGGTCAATCACCTCGAAGCCTTGGTGGCGCAAACCCGCGCCAGCCTGCAGCGCAGCAATAACGAGGCGCGCCGTGGCGAACGGCTGCGGGCCAGCAATGCCATCTCGGCGGAACTGGCCGATGCGCGCAGCAGCGCCGAGCTGGAAGCCAAAGCCATGCTCGCCGCCGCCCAGGCGCAGCTGCAAGCGGCGCGGCTAAACCTGAGCTTCACCCAGGTGCGCGCGCCCATCGATGGCCGCGTCAGCCGCGCGCTGATTACCGCCGGCAACCTGGTGAATGCCGGCGACAGCCTGCTGACCACCCTGGTGTCCACCGAGCAGCTGTATGCCTACTTCGATGCCGATGAGCGGGTGTTCCTCAAATACACCGAGTTGGCCCGCCAGGGCGCACGGGGCGACAGCAGCCCGGTGTACCTCGGCCTGGCCGACGAAGAGGGTTACCCCCATCAGGGCCGGATGGACTTTGTCGACAATCAGCTGGACCCGAAAACCGGCACCATCCGCGCCCGAGCGGTGTTCGCCAACCAGGACGGGCGCTTCACTCCGGGCCTCTATGCGCGGCTGAAACTGGTCGGCAGCGGCACCTACGACGCGGTGCTGATCAAGGACCTGGCGGTCGGCACCGACCTGGGCAAGAAGTTCGTACTGGTGCTCGATAGTGACGCCAAGGTCAGTTACCGCGCGGTGGAGCTGGGGCCGAAACTGGCCGGGCTGCGCATCGTGCGCAGCGGCCTCAAGGTTGGCGAGCAGATCGTGGTCAATGGTCTGCAACATGCCCGCCCCGGTATGCCGGTGGATGCCCAGGCGGTCGAGATGGCCGATGCCAGCACCCTCGCCACCCTGGCCCGCGAACGCGACGAACTGGCGGCCAGCAACGCCCCGCGTGTGGCGCTGCAAAACCCGCCGGGCAAGCCGCGCAGCTAAACCAGCAACACCCTTAGTAATCGGCTATGTCCCAACTATGCGTTGCAGGCCCTGTTTTGTAGGGTGGGCTTTAGCCCACCAGCGCGGGATAAGGGCCTTGGTGGGCTGAAGCCCACCCTACGTTTTGCACACAACATGCAACAGGGACATAGCCTCTGTAATCAGCCCCACACCGTGGCGGCTAACGGCTACCCCGCTTTCCACTTAGGAATGCTTCGATGAACTTCTCGCAATTTTTTATCCAGCGGCCGATCTTCGCCGCCGTGTTGTCGCTGATCATTTTGATCGCCGGCGGCATCTCGCTGTTTCAACTGCCAATCAGTGAATACCCGGAAGTGGTGCCACCGACCGTGGTGGTGCATGCGGCCTTCCCCGGCGCCAACCCCAAGGTCATCGGCGAAACCGTCGCCGCACCTTTGGAGCAGGCGATCACCGGCGTCGAGCAGATGCTCTATATGTCGTCGCAATCCACCGCCGATGGCAAGCTCAGCCTGACCGTCACCTTCGCCCTGGGCACCAACCTCGACACCGCCCAGGTGCAGGTGCAAAACCGCGTGACCCGCACCATGCCGACCCTGCCGATTGAGGTGCAGCGTCTCGGGGTGACCGTCGACAAGGCCTCCCCCGACCTGACCATGGTGGTGCACCTGACCTCGCCGGATAAGCGCTACGACATGCTGTATTTGTCCAACTACGCCAGCCTGAGTATCAAGGACGAACTGGCCAAACTGGATGGCGTCGGCGATGTCGGCTTGTTCGGCCTGGGCAACTATTCGCTACGAGTCTGGCTCGACCCGAACAAGGTCGCCTCCCGTGGCCTGACCGCCAGTGATGTGGTCAACGCCATTCGCGAGCAAAACCGTCAGGTCGCGGCCGGTTCGCTGGGCGCGCCACCTGCGGCGGCCGACAACAGTTTTCAGTTGTCGATCAACACCCAGGGCCGGTTGGTGACTGAAGAAGAGTTTGCCAACATCATCGTCCGCGCCGGCAGCGACGGGCAAATCACCCGCCTGCGCGACATCGCCCGCATCGAACTGGGTTCCAGCCAATACGCCCTGCGCTCCTTGCTCAATGGTCAGCCGGCGGTGGCCATGCCGGTGTTCCAGCACCCAGGCTCCAACGCCATCGAGATTTCCGATGCGGTGCGGGCACGGATGGCCGAACTCAAGCAGAGCTTCCCCGAAGGCGTCGACTACTCCATCGTGTACGACCCGACCATCTTCGTCCGCGGCTCCATCGAGGCAGTAGTCCACACCTTGCTGGAAGCCTTGGTGCTGGTGGTCTTGGTGGTGATTCTGTTCCTGCAGACCTGGCGCGCCTCGATCATCCCGCTGGTGGCAGTGCCAGTGTCCTTGATCGGCACCTTCGCGGTCATGCACCTGCTGGGCTTTTCGCTGAATGCCCTGTCGCTGTTCGGCCTGGTGCTGGCCATCGGCATTGTGGTGGACGACGCCATAGTCGTGGTGGAGAACGTCGAACGTAATATCGGCCTCGGCTTGAGCCCGGTGCAAGCCACCCAGAAAGCCATGCGCGAGGTCACCGGACCGATTGTCGCCACCGCCCTGGTGCTCTGTGCGGTGTTCGTGCCGACCGCCTTTATCTCCGGGCTCAGCGGCCAGTTTTACCAGCAGTTCGCGCTGACCATCGCCATCTCCACGGTGATCTCGGCCTTCAACTCCCTGACCCTGTCACCGGCCTTGGCTGCGGTGTTGCTGAAAAGCCACGACGCGCCCAAGGATGGTTTTTCCAAACTGCTCGACCGCTTGTTCGGCGGCTGGTTGTTCCGCCCCTTCAACCGCTTCTTCGAGCGCGCCAGCTCAGGCTATGTGCGCACCGTTAAGCGTGTGCTGCGCGGCAGCGCCGTGGCCCTGCTGATGTATGCCGGCCTGCTCGGCCTGACCGTGCTGGGCTTTAGCACCACCCCAACCGGCTTCGTGCCGCCGCAAGACAAGCAATATCTGGTGGCCTTCGCCCAACTGCCGGACGCCGCCAGCCTCGACCGTACCGAGGCGGTAATGCAACGCATGTCGGCCATCGCCGGCAAACATCCGGGGGTGGAAAACACCGTGGCCTTTCCGGGTCTGTCGATCAATGGCTTCACCAACAGCCCGAACAGCGGCATCGTCTTCACCCCGCT
>MHZN01000267.1:14816-16768 GCA_001830395.1 Pseudomonadales bacterium RIFCSPLOWO2_12_59_9
ATATCGCCATCTTCCCGCCACCGCCGGTACAGGGGCTGGGCACCATCGGTGGCTTTCGCGTGCAAGTCGAAGACCGTGGCGGCCTGGGGTATGAGGAGCTGTATCAGCAGGTACAGAACGTCATCGCCAAGAGCCGTAACGTGCCAGAACTGGCCGGGCTGTTCAGCAGCTATCAGGTCAACGTGCCCCAGGTGGATGCCGACATCGACCGCGACAAGGCCAAGAGCCACGGCGTGGCCATCGACGAGATCTTCAACACCCTGCAGGTGTACCTCGGCTCGTTGTATGCCAACGACTTCAACCGCTTCGGCCGCACCTATCAGGTCAACGTCCAGGCCGATCAGCAGTTTCGCCTGGAGCCCGAGCAAATCGGCCAACTCAAGGTGCGCAACAGCAGTGGCGAAATGGTGCCCTTGTCGACTTTCGTCAAGGTCTCAGACAGCGCCGGCCCGGATCGGGTGATGCACTACAACGGCTTTATCACCGCGGAAATCAACGGCGCGGCGGCGCCCGGTTACAGCTCCGGGCAAGCCGAAGCGGCGATGGAGAAACTACTGAAAGACGAGTTGCCCAACGGCATGAGTTACGAGTGGACTGAGCTGACCTACCAGAAGATTTTGTCTGGCAACAGCGCCATGCTGGTGTTCCCGCTCTGCGTGCTGCTGGCCTTCTTGGTGCTGGCCGCTCAGTACGAAAGCTGGAGCCTGCCGCTGGCGGTGATTCTGATTGTGCCCATGACCCTGTTGTCGGCGATTACCGGGGTGATTCTGTCCGGTGGCGACAACAACATCTTCACCCAGATCGGCCTGATAGTGCTGGTGGGCCTGGCCTGCAAAAACGCCATCCTGATAGTCGAGTTTGCCAAGGAGCAACAGTAGCAAGGCCAGGACCGCTTCGCCGCCGTGCTGCAGGCTTGCCGCCTGCGTCTGCGGCCGATTCTGATGACCAGCTTCGCCTTTATCATGGGCGTGGTGCCCTTGGTGTTGTCCAGCGGCGCCGGCGCGGAAATGCGCCATGCCATGGGCGTGGCGGTGTTCAGCGGGATGCTCGGGGTGACCTTCTTCGGCCTGCTGCTGACGCCGGTGTTCTACGTGCTGATTCGCGGTTTTGTCGAGGCCCGGCAAGCCAAACAGCAGGCCCAGGCAGCCCTTGAGGTGCAGTCATGAAGCGCTTTAACAGGTCGTTGAAAAATGTTGGCGAGGCCGCCGAGACAAGGCAAAAACGGCCGAAAAAGCGCAGTTTACGTGCTGTAAATGAGCATTTTGAGGCCGTTTTTAACGCCGTATCGGCAACGCAGGTAGTTTTTCAACGGCCTGTTAGCCTGGCCCTGCTGGCCTTGGCGCTGAGCGCCTGCAGCGTCGGCCCGCAGTATCAAAGCCCGGTCAGCGCGCCGGTAACAGTCGCCAGCGCCACGGTCGGCGCCTATGACCGCAGCCATTTCGAGTCCCTCTGGTGGCAGCAGTTCGATGACGCGACCCTCAACCAATTGGTGCTCAAGGCCCTGGCGGAAAACCGCGACCTGCGCGTGGCCTATGCCCGAGTGCGGGCGGCCCGTGCCCTGCGTGATGAGGTGGCCTTCAAGCAGCTGCCGACTATCACCAGCCGCGCCAGCGCCGAGGGTGGTAAAGGCCAGTTGCCCGGCCAGACCGAACAACGCACCAGCAGCGAACGCTACGACCTGGGCCTGGACATGCTCTGGGAGCTGGATTTGTTCGGCCGCATTCAGCACCAGCTGGATGCCAGCGACGCCGAGGCCCAGGTACTGGAAGCCGAGCTGAACCAGTTGCAAGTCAGCCTGCTGGCCGAACTGGTCGATGCCTACGGCAACTTGCGCGGCGCCCAACTGCGCGAGCAGATCGCCCGCAGCAACCTGCAGAACCAACAGCAGTCCCGCGACCTGACCGTACAGCTGCGGGATGCCGGGGTCGGCAGTCAGCTCGACGTGCTGCGCG
>MHZN01000268.1 GCA_001830395.1 Pseudomonadales bacterium RIFCSPLOWO2_12_59_9
GCCACGCCGTCGACCTTGGGTTGAATCCACAGCTCTTGATGCGTGCTTATCCATTGGCGCACGGCGGTTTCATCGGCGAGTTTGTTTAGGCCGGTTTGCGCGACGGGATGGTTGAGCGGGCCGCCACTGTTGGCCAGTGGGTTATCGGTGTTGTTGCTGGGAAAGCAGCTGCGCAAGCGTTCTAGCTGGTTGCGGGCTTGGTCGTAGAGTTCGTCGGCAACCAAGGAAACGCCTTGGCGATGGTAGGCATCGTCCCATAGCGCGGTTTGCTGGCTGCGCTCAGTCAGCTCGGCTTGCGCCTGGGACGGGCTTAGATCCGGGCAGTTAGCGGCGAGTATTGGCGGGGTCAGCAGGCAAAGGGATAAAACAAGCCAACGTGGCATCGAGAGCATCCTTGCTCGGGGGAGTGATGCTTGCAGCCTAGACGTTGGTCGGGCGTTTGCTGCGCGGCGCCGGTTTGTTACCCGTTAAAAGGCTATGTGCCTGTTAAGCGCCACACATCTAGTGGGAGGGGCTTTAGCCGCGACCCGCGACACTCACTGGCACACCGCAAGGCATCGCGGCTAAAGCCCCTCCTACAAAAGCTGCAGCCAGCGCAATACATAGTTGGCGCATGGCCAACAAAAAGGCTCTGTACCAGTTACGTGTTGAATGCAAAACGTAGGGTGGGCTTTAGCCCACCAAGGCCCTTGTCCAGCGCTGGTGGGCTAAAGCCCACCCTACAAAACAGGGGCTACAACACATAACTAGGACAGAGCCAACAAAAAGCCCCGCACAGGGCGGGGCTTCGGGTGTTGCTGGCAGCCTTACAGGCCGGCGGCGCTGCGCAGTTCGGCGGCGCGGTCGGTTTTTTCCCAAGTGAAGGTGGTGAAGGTGTCGCCACCTACAGTGACTTCTTGCGGGATGCGGCCGAAGTGGCCGTAAGCGGCGGTGGCCTTGTACATCGGGTGCAGCAGGTCGAGCATTTTGGTGATGGCGTAAGGGCGTAGGTCGAAGTGCTCACGCACCAGTTGGACGATTTTCTCGTCGCTGATCACGCCGGTGCCGAAGGTGTTGATCGAGATCGAGGTCGGCAAGGCCACGCCGATGGCGTAGGACACTTGGATCTCGCAACGCTGGGCTAAGCCTGCGGCAACGATGTTCTTCGCCACATAGCGACCGGCATAGGCGGCCGAGCGGTCAACCTTGGATGGATCCTTGCCCGAGAACGCGCCGCCGCCGTGACGGGCCATGCCGCCGTAGGAGTCGACGATGATCTTGCGGCCGGTCAGGCCACAGTCGCCCACTGGGCCGCCGATGACGAACTGGCCGGTCGGGTTGATATGGAACTGGGTGTCCTTGTGCAGCAGTTCGGCCGGCAGCACATGCTTGACGATCAGCTCAATCACGCCTTCGCGCAGGTCGGCGTATTTAACGTCCGGGTTGTGTTGGGTCGACAGCACCACGGCGTCGATGCCCACCACCTTGCCGTTCTCGTAGCGGCAGGTGACCTGGCTCTTGGCGTCCGGGCGCAACCACGGCAGCAGGCCGGATTTGCGCGCTTCGGCTTGGCGCTCGACCAGGCGGTGGCTGAACACGATCGGCGCTGGCATCAGCACGTCGGTTTCGTTGCTGGCATAACCAAACATCAGGCCCTGGTCACCGGCGCCCTGGTCTTCTGGCTTGGAGCGGTCAACGCCTTGGTTGATGTCGGGCGACTGCTTGCCGATGATATTGATGATGCCGCAGGTGCCGCCGTCGAAGCCGACTTCGGAGCTGTTGTAGCCGATGTCGATGATCACGTTACGGACCAGGTCTTCCAGGTCGATCCAGGCGGTGGTGGTGATTTCACCCGCCACAATCGCCACCCCGGTTTTCACCAGGGTTTCGCAGGCCACGCGGGCGTGCTTGTCTTCGGCGATGATGGCGTCGAGCACCGCATCGGAGATCTGGTCGGCGATTTTGTCCGGATGTCCTTCAGACACGGACTCGGAGGTGAAGAGGGAGTATTCGCTCATCGGGGCAGTTCCTGTTCTATCTAACGGTGAGGGCGGCCAGAGGGCGTCGGAAATGACGCACCTGAATCTGGAAGCCGTTACGTAAACCTAGGTACACACTTTCTTCGGGCATCAGCCCCGCGGCACTGGCCCAGCGGGCCAGGTCGTCTTGCTCAAAGCCCAGCCAAAGATCGCCGCAGGCATCGCGGGCCCAGCTCTGGTTGTGGCTGCATAACTCGGTGATCAGCAAGCTGCCGCCGAGATTAATTCGTGGAGTCAGTTGTTTGATCGCTTCGGCCGGCGCGGCAAAGTGATGCAGCACCATGTTCAGTACCACGCAGTCGGCGCTGGCGGCGGATTGGCTCAAGGCGTCGAGCAACTCTAGCTGAACATTGGCCAGGCCTTCGCGCTCGCAGCGTTGACGGGCCAGTTCGAGCATCGCCGGGCTGTTGTCCAGCGCCGTCACCTGGGCAAAGCGGCGTGCCAGTTCGGGCAGAAAACCGCCGTCGCCGGGGCCGACTTCCAGGGCCGTGGCGCTGCTGGCAAAGTTCAGTGAGTCGAGCAAACCGAGCAGGCTGTCGCGGTACTGCGGCAGGCTGGCGATCAGGTCTTGCTGGGCCTGAAAGCTGTCGGCGATCCGGGCAAAAAAGTCGTGGCTGGCGGCGGCGCGCTGGCTGTGCACGACGGCGATGCGTTGTTGCACCTCGGCCGGCAACTCTAGGGCGTCGACTTCATCGAGCAAGGCGGCGTGCAATTTGCCGCAAAACAGCTCGGTCTGCGCCAGGGCGCGGCGATAGAAAATCGCGTTGCCTTCGCGGCGGGTGGCCACCAAACGGGCCTGCGCCAGCACCTTTAAGTGGTGGCTGATGCCCGATTGGCCGGTGGCAAAAATCTGCGCCAGTTCCAGTACGCCAAAGGAATCGTTGGCCAGCGCCCGCAGCACATTCAGGCGCAGCGGGTCGCCGCCGGCCTTGCACAGGCTGGCGAGCTCATCGCTGGCTTCGAAACGAAGTTGGGGTACGCGTAGATTCATGAGCGGCAGTTTAGGCCGCGCTATTTATCGCCGCAAGACCAATATCAAAAAGTTTTGATATTGGTCTTGCGGCCCAGGCCGGCCGTTGACTGCCTCTATTTGCGCGCAAAGTGGCGGACTGAAGGGGCTTTGCCGCGACAAAAACGGCCGTAGCGACCATCTGTGATTGCCCCGCTGGGCTTGCTGGGCGAAAATGCCCGCCTTTTTATCCTTTAAGGTCGCTGAGACTCAGTGTCTCAACGCCAGCCCAGCCAGGAGATAAGCAATGCCCAGCCGTCGCGAGCGAGCCAATGCCATCCGCGCCCTCAGCATGGATGCTGTGCAGAAAGCCAATAGCGGCCACCCCGGCGCCCCCATGGGCATGGCGGATATCGCCGAAGTCTTGTGGCACGACGTGCTGCAGCACAACCCGGCGAACCCGGACTGGGCCAACCGTGACCGCTTCGTGCTGTCCAACGGCCACGGCTCGATGCTGATCTACTCCTTGCTGCACCTGACCGGCTACGACCTGTCGATCGACGACCTGAAGAACTTCCGCCAGCTGCACAGCAAAACCCCGGGCCACCCGGAGTTTGGCTACACCCCAGGCGTTGAGACCACCACCGGCCCGCTCGGCCAAGGTCTGGCCAATGCCGTGGGTTTCGCCCTGGCAGAAAAAGTGCTGGCGGCGCAGTTCAACCGCGACGGGCACAACATTGTCGACCACCACACCTACGTGTTCCTCGGTGATGGCTGCATGATGGAAGGCATCTCCCACGAAGTCAGTTCGCTGGCCGGCACCCTGGGTCTGGGCAAACTGATCGCCTTTTACGATGACAACGGCATCTCCATCGACGGCGAAGTTGAAGGCTGGTTCACCGACGACACCCCGAAACGCTTCGAGGCCTACGGCTGGCAAGTAATCCGTCACGTCGACGGGCACGATCCGGAAGAGCTGCAAATCGCCATCGACACCGCGCGCAAGAGCGAGCAGCCGACGCTGATCTGCTGCAAAACCGTGATCGGCTTCGGCTCGCCGAACAAGCAGGGCAAAGAAGACTGCCACGGCGCCCCGCTAGGCGCCGATGAAATCGCCCTGACCCGCGCCGCCCTGGGCTGGAAATACGGCCCGTTCGAAGTACCCAGCGCCATCTACGCCGAGTGGGATGCCAAAGAAGCCGGCGCCGCCCGTGAAGCCGAATGGAACCAGCGCTTTGCCGCCTACGCCGCCGCTTACCCAGAGTTGGCCAGCGAATTCAGCCGACGCATGCAGGGCGAGTTGCCGGCCGATTTCGCCGCTAAATCCGCCGCCTATATCCAGGAAGTCGCGGCCAAGGGCGAAACCATCGCCAGCCGTAAGGCCAGCCAGAACGCGCTGAATGCCCTCGGCCCGTTGCTGCCGGAGTTTCTCGGTGGTTCGGCCGACTTGGCCGGCTCCAACCTGACGTTGTGGAAAGGTTGCCAGGGCGTGTCGGCTAACGACGCCAGCGGCAACTATATGTACTACGGCGTGCGTGAGTTCGGCATGAGCGCGATTATGAACGGTGTCGCCCGGCATGGCGGCTTCATTCCGTACGGCGCGACCTTCCTGATCTTTATGGAATACGCCCGCAACGCGGTGCGCATGTCGGCCCTGATGAAGCAGCGGGTGATTTACGTGTTCACCCACGACTCCATCGGCCTGGGAGAAGACGGCCCAACCCACCAGCCGATTGAACAGCTGGCTAGCCTGCGTGGCACGCCGAACCTGAACACCTGGCGTCCGGCGGATGCAGTGGAATCGGCGGTGGCCTGGAAGTCGGCGATCGAGCGTAACGACGGCCCGTCGGCGCTGATCTTCAGCCGGCAAAACCTGGCGCACCAGAGCCGCGATGCCAAGCAATTGGCCGATGTGGCCCGTGGCGCTTATGTGTTGAAAGACTGCAGCGGTGAACCTGAGTTGCTGCTGATAGCCACTGGCTCGGAAGTCGGCTTGGCCGTGCAGGCCTATGACGCGCTGACCGCTCAAGGTCGCAAAGTGCGGGTAGTGTCGATGCCGAGCACCAGCGTGTTCGATGCCCAGGACGCCGGTTACAAGCAAGAGGTGCTGCCGCTGCAAGTCAGCGCGCGGATTGCCATCGAAGCCTCCCATGCGGACTTCTGGTACAAGTACGTCGGCCTGGAAGGGCGGATTATCGGCATGACCAGCTTCGGCGAATCGGCTCCGGCCGCGGCGCTGTTCGAAGAGTTCGGTTTCACCCTGGAAAACGTTCTGGATACTGCCGCCGAACTGCTGGACGTCTAAGCACCGCTTAACGGTGGATGACTTCGGTCATCCACCCTAGGGTTGCTTCCCCACGAGATCGCCATGTCCAAACGCCCCTATAAAATCGCCCTCAACGGTTACGGCCGCATCGGTCGCTGC
>MHZN01000269.1 GCA_001830395.1 Pseudomonadales bacterium RIFCSPLOWO2_12_59_9
CGGCACCACCGGCGCGGCGGCAGCACTGGCAGCAACGCCCTTGGTGATACGCGCCACCGGCGCCATGGGCATAAAAACGGTGGCGTCCTCATCGTGCGCCTGGACAACCTCAACCTTTGGCCCAATGACCAACAAAACCACTCCGCCCATTTGCATCTGATCGCCAGCCTGCAAAGTTGCCGCGGTTATTTTGCCGCGATTAAGCAAAACGCCATTGGCCGAACCGAGATCCTTAACCTCCAGCACGCCATCCTTGAGAAAGAACTCGCAATGACGGCGCGACAACTCGGCGTCGTTAAAGCACAGCTCACACTTAACCGAACGGCCAAAGGTCATGGAACCCGACAGGGGATACTTCTTGCCCTCGTTTTCGCCTTGAATCACCTGCAAGAACCACTTCTTGCTGCTGTCCGGCTTGGCCGAGGCCTTCAGTGGATCGATAAACTGCAAGGCCACCGGACCAATCTGCAAGCTGTCATCCGCACGAATCTGGTAGCGACCGCTGATTCGCTCGCCATTAATAAAGGTCCCCGCCTCACTGGCGCAATCGCTCAGATAATAATGACCGGCATCGCGTCGAATCTCGGCATGAAACAAACTAACGCCATTATCCGCCAACACCAAATTGTTACGATTATCTTGCCCAAGGGTAATACGCTCATCCGCCAACCAGATTGGCGCCTGACGCGAGTCTTTAAATTGCAGTTTGAGCATAACGTATAAAAACCCTGTTTAAAGATTGAAAAACTGTACTAGCACAGCAACTAAAAAACGATCCAGCACCGATCAATCCATACCGTTACTTAATATATGATCCCACAATCTGGAAACCGGATTGGAGCTATCCTCGATGGGTTTAGTTGTTTGACTCTTGGCTGGCACTGAACTGGTTGCGGTGCGCGCCGCAACCCGTGGAGCGATGCGTTGCGTAGCACGTTTGACATAGCGCGCATGACCGCTCGCCATCTTCAACAGCTGCGGATTTTCTGGCTGCACCTGCAAACCCAGCTGAATATTCTCCAAGGCCTTGGCAAACTCCCGGCTCGCATAGGCGGCATTGGCCTGTTCGATATACAGCTCGGCAATTTGCTGAAAGCCGTTAAGAGCCTGTTGATTATCCGGAGTCAGCGCCAATGCCTGCTGGAAATAAAACAGCGCATTGTCTTCAGCTGGACTGGTCAACTGCAGACTGGCAATGCGCAGCTGCGCCAATTTGATACTGGCTGCCGCCCGCGCCGCTATGACGCGCTGCAAGCCTGCTTGGGCGGCAAGGTTCTCCGGCTCAAGCAACAATACCTGGCCGAAAAAATAATCGGCATTATCCTCCGGCGGCATGAGCAATTTATCTTCGCTTAGGCGAACCTCCGCCTTTGCCAAGTAATCGGCCACCTGCATATTTACCTTCAACAGATAGCCCGCGTAGCCAAGCCCTGCCAGCAAGAACAACCCAAACACCAACGCCAGCGCTTTAACCCCAGCACTGCGTTTGGCTGCCGGCGGCGGCAGGCTCAGCGCGGCACTGAAGCGCGTCGCACTGAGATCATCATCTTGCAAAAGCGCCAAACTCTGCAGCAGCTCGCGGCAGTTGGCAAAACGCTGAGTGACATCTTTGGCCAGCATCCGTTCCAGCACAGCCTGATAAGCACCCAGATGGGCCGGTAATTGTGGAATCGGCATTTGCACATGGTTCATCACGGTCTGGGTATAGCTGGGGCCGCGAAACTCGTTAGTGCCGGTCAGCATTTCCAGCAACAACACACCCAGACTGTAAATATCCGTGCGCTGATCCAGCGGCTGGCACTGCGCCTGTTCAGGGCTGCTGTAAGCCGGGCTGCCGACCGCCACCCCAAACTGGGTGAGTTCATTATCGATAGCCAGATCTTTAGCGACGCCAAAATCGGTAATCACCACCGAGCCATCTTGACGAAAGAGAATATTCGCCGGTTTTATATCGCGATGCACCAAGCCCTGCTGATGCACCACCTGCAAGCCTTCGGCAATTTGCTGGGTAATGCTCAGCGCGTGTTGCGCAGTTAAAACTTGCCCTTTGTACTGAGTCAGATCACCACCGGCAATAAACTCCATGGCCAAATAGTGGCGACCATCGGCCAGCTTATCAATATCGTAAATCGTCACAATAGCCGCATGATGAAGCGAGGCGACGATATGTCCCTCATTAATAAAACGCTGACTGAACTCATTCTCCACCGAACTGCACAGTACCTTAATGGCCACTTTACGCTGCAATGAATTCTGGGTTGCCAAATACACCTCAGCCATGCCGCCTTTACCCAGCTGGCCATGGATGGTGTAACCAGCGATCTCAATCAACTTATCGTTCATAGCCGACCACATTTAAAATTTTAATTAATATTAAACTTTGAGCTTTAGCAGTTTTTTAATAAAACCAAGCTTCGGCACTGCAACTACTGGCGCTACAGCCAATTCACTCATCAATAGCGCACAAGAAATATTATCCTTGCCGCCGGCGGCATTGGCTGCGCCGATCAACCCAAGTACCGCCGCATCAAGTTCGCCACTCGCAGCGAGCCTTAACATACGTTGATCGCTTAATTCACCATGCAGGCCATCGCTACAAAGCAGCAAGCGTTGCCCCTTCTGGAGCACGCCGCGCAGCACACCAACTTCGAGCTCAAGGGACTGGTAACCCAGACACTGGGTAATTTCATTTTTACGCGGATGAAGACGCGCCTGAGCCACGTTTAATTGGCCAAGATCAATCATCACCTGCACCCAGCTGTGGTCTTTGCTCAGGGGGACAATCGCATTGCCCGTCAGCAAGTAGGCGCGGCTGTCGCCAACCCAGGCCAACTCATATTCAGCGCCATCAAATTTGACCGCCACCACGGTGCTGCCCATGCCTTTACTGGCCGGATCAAGCTTTGCCGCCTGAATAATCGCCTGATTGGCCGCATGCACCGCCGCTTCCAGGCTGGGCTGCTGGCGAAGACTGTCGGCGATAGCCGCAACCGCAATGGCGCTGGCCACCTCACCGCGCTGATGACCGCCCATGCCATCGGCAATCACCCACAAGCTCAATTCGGGGCAGCTGAGAATGCTGTCTTCATTGTGCGCACGCACCTGTCCCGGCACGCTGTGAATGGCATATTGGATTTTATTATCGGTGCCGGTCATTGATTTAATCGTCCGCAGCCGCCGCAATATCGGCATGGTCAAAGTATAAGCGGCGCAAGCATGCGGGCACGCCCGGCACAGCGACCATCCCCAACCACAGATATTTAGCCAAAATGTTAACCGGTCGGATATTTACCGACCGTTCTTGGCGGGGCACACCTGATTTACGCAACGCCCGCACGGTTGCTGGCTGACGCGCCTAACCGCCGAGACACAATTAAAAGCACGATTAAAGAATCGAGCCAAACAGCCTGGCGCAGAAACGACAAAGCCCCATTTCTGGGGCTTTGCGTTGTAGATATGGCGGAGGCGATGTCCGCCATCTTTACATCCACAAAAATCCACAGAAGTTCTTTAGCCCTATGTAATACGCAGCTTTCAGCCTACTATCCATCCCGTAGAGTCCACTGCGATCCGTAGCAATCCTACCCTAAGTGGGGGAACAAGTGGGGGAACAAATCAACAGGCGGAGTATCTCTTGGGCAAGCTATCCCAGAAGCAAATCGACAATCTAAACAGCCCCGGCACATACGAGGACGGAGACGGACTGCGTCTAGTTATTAAGCCAACCGGGAAAAAGTCCTGGGTACTGCGCTTCCAGCTCTCGGGCAAACGCCGCGAAATGGGGCTTGGCAGTTATCCCAAGCTAGGTCTGAAAGCCGCTCGGCTAGACGCCAGCGACAGACGTCGATTGCTGCTTGAGGGACTTGATCCACTGGCTGCTCGCGACGCAGAGCGCACGGCAAGGCAAGTGGCTGATCAGAATCAAAAGAGTAAGTCCGTAACATTTCGCGAGGTATCTGCCGATTACATAAAGTCGCATCGTGTCGGCTGGAAAAACATAAAGCACTGCCAGCAATGGCAAAACACACTGAAAACCTACGCAGATCCCATTATCGGTGACTTGCCGGCAGCAGAAATCACGACTGATCATCTCTTAAAGATCCTGACCCCTATTTGGTCAAGCAAAGCTGAAACAGCCAGCCGTGTTCGCAATCGAATTGAACTGGTGCTCGACGCAGCCAAGGCGCGCGGGCTACGCGAAGGCGAAAACCCGGCACGCTGGCGGGGGCATCTCGACAAATTGCTTCCGACCCGCTCAAAAACCAAAGGCACGCTTAACCATTCGGCACTGCCTTATCTAGAGCTGCAGCCCTTCATTCAAGCGCTTAAGACTATTGATGGGTTATCAGCGCTCGCATTAAAAATGACGATACTTACAGCCTGTCGAACCAGCGAAGTCCTAGCGGCAGAATGGGCAGAAATAGACCTTAAGACCAAGCTATGGACTATTCCTGCGATACGAATGAAAGCTGAAAGAACTCACGCCGTACCACTCTCAGACGCCACCATTGCATTGCTCACAAGCCTTCCCAGGGTTACTGACAGCACGCTGGTATTCCCCGGAGCACGGCAAGGACGGCCCATCAGCAACATGGCCATGCTGATGACCTTGCGTCGAATGGACGTAAAAAGCACCGACGACGGTGGTAAAGGCTGGCGCGGCAAGGACGGGCGCGTCATTACCGCACACGGATTCCGCAGTACATTTCGAGACTGGGCGGCTGAGTGCACTCATCACACGAGGGAAGTCTGCGAGATGGCCTTAGCCCATGTTGTCGCAACCGGCGCCGAGGCTGCCTATTGGCGCAGCGACCTACTCGAAAAGCGGCGAACCCTGATGAATGACTGGGCCGCTTTTGTTACATCAACGCCTGCGGGGAAAGAGATCGCTCTCGTCAAGTAGGTCTGATTTGAATTTTTCGTTAGCACAACTGAATTGTGCCCTAGTTTAAGGCTTGGAGGTGCCTACAAAACCAGGGGTGATTCACTTTATTAAAATATGAAACTTAAGAGCTAGCCGATGGGTGGCAGAGCTCGGTTCGCCTCTCGCCGAAGTTGGAATTTTATGGCTAAAAATTTGTTTACTCCATATTGGTAGCCCCTATTCGGGCTGTAAGGAAGGTTGACACAGCGATCTCCGACTTGGTTCGTGCCGTATGCTGCTTGACTTTTCGACTGTTCATCTTCGCATGGTGTACCGCTCGATCACGCTCCATCTCGTCGCGACCAATTAATCCGAAAAACAGTTTAAGTAAAATATCGCTCATTGATCTCATGCCATTGTATTTTTGTTTAGCCCCGACATGCAGGTGATCATAAAAATGTTGTACGCCAAGCCCGTGCTCAATTAGTGGAGCGAATTCATTGCTGTCAATGTGCACCACTTTATTACCCTTAATGAATGATAGCTTGGCACCATTAACACCGTGAGTATCGGACGCCATAGTCCCCCAAGCAAACACTACAGGACAACCCGAAAGTTTTTGCACATCCATTGCTTTTTCAATTTCAATCTGGCTTGGGCATGGCCCTTTGACCTCTAGGTAAGTACTTGCACCATAAAGAAAAAAGTCAGGAAGGTACATTCCATGCCTTGTCTCATATAGCTTATGCTCATATAGCCATCGAAGCTCCAGCGCATCCATCATCAAGGCCCACCTAGCCTCAGAATACGAGCGCATCCAATAATCTTGATGAAGAACAACAGAGCTCATTACATAGTTCTCCATGAATTGTTATAGCCAATTCATTTTTTAATTATTTTGACTATCGAATATATTCTTGAAAACAGCAAAATACAATAATTTGCCCCCCCCTTAGAGCCAACGCTGAGCGGTATAGGCTATGCGTTGGGCATGCTAGCATGTCGTTTTTCCTGAGTGGCACCTGCAATTCGGGGGAAAAGCGTGGAGCATTGAGCGCTGCCTGTTACCGCGATGATCATCCGCATCAAGGAACTTAACGTTACCCGGCGGCCCTAGTCAAAAATTGGCTACAATCCTTCAACCTAATCAACTTCGCGCTTCGCTTAGGGTGCAGCGAGTCAACTTGAGCGACGATCAGCCTTCTGCATGGCGGCTTCTATCTAGTATAGGATCGGCGTTCATACAAGTTATGTATTATCTACTTTCCTTAAGCGCTCACGTAGACGCATCCCAATGCCAGCCTCCATCATCAGCGACGACCATTACTTTCTCCCTCTCAGCCCTGAAACGGCACAGCAGTTGGTGCAGAGCCACCACGATCTGCCCAGCCTTCAGCTGCCAGAACTTGCAGCTGTACTACTGATTCAAAATTTGCCGGCCCTAGTGCGCGCGGGACAGACGGCACCCAGGATCGAGGCGGCCCTGGCTAAAGCACTGAGCACCGGGTTGGATTCAGATGCTGAATATGGCGCCGATACCTTTGTTCAGGCAGTTGCGGAGCGCTTCTCGCCGGCAGCTTTCAAGGAAGGGCTCGGTCTGCTTGATGGCCTGATGTTTAACCTACTGGAAGTGAATGAGGTTGCAGAGCGTAAGTATCTGGAGTCCGACGGCAGTTGGAACTTCAACTTCCGCATTGAGCACGCCGCCCAGCTCAACCCCCTAAAGGAAGCTATCGCAACCGCGTCGGGTGAGACGATTTTCTTGTCGACACCGCAGTTTCGTATTTTCAAGACACTGCGCAGCGAGCTGGACGAGCATCTCCACCTGCAGGGGTTGGCCGGCGTCGGTAAAACGTCAATGATTAGCACTCTACTGGAGTACTTAAAGCCAGAAGAAACGTTGCTTTTGGCTTCTACTTCTCAACAGCTACATGCACTAACTGCTCGCCTAGGCAGTAAAAAGTTCGTCGGCATGACTTTTGGCCAGCTTGCGAGTCAACTGCTATTCACGCCGCCCACGGTTTACAGCAGACCGGATAGGCAACGCTACCAACCGACTTATCAGATGGCGGACGCGGATGTTGCCAAAATTCTGAGTTTCCAGCCGGTTGGTAGCTTTTCGATTACGCGAGTAGCCGATATCTGCCGTCGCATCGTGCAAAGCTTCTGCTACTCAAGCAACAGAGAAATTTCTGCAGACAACATACCGTTAGTAGACGGAGGTCTGAGCGGTGCTGACAGAGCGGCGTTGCTCGGCTATTCCAATTTGATGTGGCAGGAAATCACTCAGCCTCGTCTTCTATTCGAAGGTAAGAAAACTCACCTCCCGATTCGTGTTTATCATCTTTTGAAGTTGCTATCGCTCGATACCAGCATTTCTCTCAGCCTTGCGGCCTATCGCCACATCTTGATCGACGAGGCTCACGACCTATCTGCTCCGCTGCTGCAGTTTCTTGATCGTTGTCCCCAGGCAACCTGCACCCTCGGCGATATCTGCCAGCGTCTGGACGGTCTGCCTGCGCGGCGTGGAATGCATGTCCGGCAGCGGGAAATCTCGCAGTCGGTGCGTTCCGGGCGGCAAATGGAAGTGATTTTGAATCCCCTCATCGCAGCACATCCGCGTGCAGAACTAGCGCCGCTGGTCGGTGCTCGAGATAAGAAAACGATCATCGAGTACTACGACCGATCGGACATTCCTGACGACGGCACAACCATTCTAGTGAAGAGTGAGTGGGGGGTATTCGAGTGGTTCCAGCGTCTTGCCGGTGCTGACGCTAGCTTTTGTATGATGCCTGAATGCGAGAAGCAGTTTCGGCGCTTTGTTAACGACTGCATCGAGCTTTATCACCACGGTTCGCCGCCCAAGCACGCCGTTCTGTTCCGACACAGCACCTGGGACGGCTTGGCGGCAACTTACGCCAACGACTACTCGTTCAAGACCATTGAGACAATGCTGGAGCGGGGTTACAGCTCAAACGACTTCGAGCGTTCAATGGAGAAAATGGATCGTACAGGGCACGCCAAGATCCTCCTGGGGCGGGTTAGTGACGCTCGCAGCCTAGAAATGGATAAAGTTATGCTGGGGCGAGATCTGCTCTCCCCCATTCGGACAGGCGATATCGACGAGGCGGCGAAGACGTTTGCTGGGCTCTATACCGGCGGCTCGCGGGCGCGCTACAAACTCATTGTGCCCGGGCACATGCGCGACTGGATGGTTGACCAAGCAGCTAAAGTGAAGAAGTAGTTGGCTGGAAGCGGCAGTTCGTTCCCGGACTCGGAACTGAACTAACGCAGTTACGCTAGCTCACATTAGGATACATTGGCCTGTCAGCAGTGGTGCGCAAGCGTCTGTATCGAACTGAATCGGCCGAGGTTTCGTTAACACATTTGAATGACTACTTCTGGCCGACTCTATTGAAAAAGTCGGCCTTGGTTATCAGGCGACTGAACAGTTGGCGCCTGAGATTTAAACCCCTAAAACTCGGCAGAGGTTTGCGGACTCGGATCTCACATAACGACGCGCAGAAAAGGCGTTTTCATTGATCACTATTGGGGTCGTTCGGGCAAAGCAACCTTTTCAGCAGAATCGGCCGAAGGCAGATATTGGAGCCCCATTCAAGTTGAGCCATGGTCAGTGCTTTGTGGAATCGACCAGCTTCCGAGCGGAGTGCCATCAATTAGTTCAAGCCGATATGCAGGCTAAAGAGGCGGGTGCCTAGCCCAAGTGCCTCGGCAACCAGCGAGCGGGCAAGTTCTTTGCCACCCTTGGTCGCGACTTCATTAAGTCTCTCACCGATTGATGCCTTCCCTTGTAGGCTGGCAGGCACTGCTCGCAAGACTTCTAGACCTTTGCTTGTCAAAAGGACATCAGCGACATACAGCTCATTTTCAGCTTTGGTTGTGATGTAACCAGCGCTTTCGAGCCAGCGTATGCAGGCAAAAAAGAACTCAGCTTCTTCGCTCGGGACGTCGCAACCGAGGTGTTCGTTTGCTACCGACGGAGTTGCTACATAGTCTCCTGCTTTCAGCAGGCAAGGCACAGGAAAGTAGCTATAGAGTTTTGCGAAAACCTCACCTGCAATTTCGTCAAATCTTTCAATATTGGACGCTGACATCTGTATCTTCCCTCTCGATCATCCATTGTTGGCAAACAAGTGAACACTGCTGCCAACTCTACGTTTCCGACCCAAAGCTGCCACCACCACTAACTCCTTCGACAGCGTTTGGCCAATGTCTGCTCGTGAAAGCACAATGCCGCATGCAAGTCGAAGAGCCCTGCCCCCCCATTCTCATCAGCATCAAGATAGCGGAGTTGGTCAAGTTCACTCTCGACAACATTAACGCTCGCTCCCAGTCGAAAAGGTTCTCGTCGGCTGCTCTTGGCACATGCACTCTCCATTGTGACTCACTGCGGACGGTACACCACGCCTGTACTAACGGCAAAGCTGAAAGCAACCATGTGAGGCCGAGGGGGCTGGTTAAAACGTTGATTTGAACATCCGCTTCTGGCTGTGGATTCAACCGGTAGAGCCTGTCAATTTCCTTATCCAAACCGATTCCAGAATTGTCGATTCAACTCAAAAATATTTCAGCCATACATCACCGCAATGACATCCCCACCCCGGAGCTCAAACCATGTCATCGCAGTGTCCTTGCTGTTACTCCAAACGAATTGCCTCACTCAGAACAGCCATGAAGATCGGCGCTACCGTCGGCACGGTTGGTGGCGCTGCCAGAGGCATTAGTGGCGCCTTAGCAGGTGGCCAGATCGGCGCAGTCGCTGGCTCATTTATCGGACCAGTCGGTTCTACCCTCGGAGCCCTTTCTGGGGCAATCCTAGGCGCGCTGGCCGGTGGTGTCGGCGGCTGTGCCCTCGGCGCTCAGCTAGGTGACCAACTGGATCGCCACGTACTGGCCAATAACCTCTGCCTCGACTGCGGCCACCGCTTCAACCTGCGCTACGCCCCGACCTAATACCGCCACCCCTCTTCTCTTTAACCATCAGGCCAGCTGCGCAGTGCGCAGCGCTTATGCCTGCCTGCTCGAAAAGGAATCTCATTCATGGCACATCTAATCGAACAAATGGCTTACGTTGGCCAAACCCCGTGGCATGGCCTCGGTAATCAACTCACGCAGAAACAGCCCATCGAAATCTGGCAGCGCGAAGCCGGCATGGACTGGCAGATTCAAGACAGCCCCGTCCATTTCAAAGCCGACAGCATCGGCCCGCTGGGCACCATTCACTCGTTCCCGGAACAGAAGGTGCTGTTTCGCTCCGACACCAAAGCGCCGTTGTCGGTGGTCTCTAACCGCTACCAAATCGTTCAACCCCGCGAGGTGCTGGAATTTTACCGGGATCTTTCCGAGGTCTCTGGCTACGAGCTGGAAACCGCCGGCGTGCTGAAAGGTGGCCGTAAGTTTTGGGCACTGGCTCGCACAGGCCAATCAGCGGTACTCAAAGGCAATGACGAGGTAAGTGGTTACTTACTGCTGGCCACGTCCTGCGATGGCACGCTGGCCACCACCGCCACGCCCACCACGGTACGGGTGGTGTGCAACAACACCCTGAGCATTGCTCTGGATGGTGCTTGCCGGTCGATCAAAGTGCCGCACAACACCCGCTTCGATCCGCAAGCGGTGAAGAAACAGCTCGGCATCGCCGTCTCGCAATGGGACGAATTCATGTACCGCATGCGTAATCTGGCCGAGCGGAAGGTGCAGTGGCATGAGGCGATGGGCTTCTTTATGAACGTGCTGTGCGACGTGAGCCCCAACAGCAAATTGCCTGAAGTACTGCCCAACGAGCGCGCACTGCGCAAAGTGCAGGCGCTGTATGAAGGCCAAGGCCGAGGTGCCACGCTGGCGTCAGCCAATGGCACTGCCTGGGGTTTGCTCAACGCCGTAACCGAGTACGTCGATCACGAACGCCGTGCTCGCAGCACCGAATACCGGATGGATTCAGCCTGGTTCGGTCAGGGCGCGCAGATCAAGCAACGCGCACTGGATGCTGCACTCACGCTTGCAGCTTAACTTCCACGCCACTCAATGACGCCAGGTCGGCCTTGTGCTGGTCGGACGTTTTTATGTCTGCAAGGAATTCATCATGAAGACTCAACCGAATACCAGCAGCAAGCCCCGCCCCGCCCTGCGCCTGGTCACCACCAAGGCCATGCCCCGAGATGAATGGCTGGCCGTGCGCAAGGGTGGCATCGGCAGTTCGGATGCGGCCGCTGCCGTTGGCCTCAACCCGTACAAATCGCAGTTAGAGCTTTGGCTGGAGAAAACCGGACGTGACGCAGCCCTCCCGAAAATCAACCCACACGATGAAGAGTCACCAGCGTACTGGGGCAACATTCTCGAACCCATAGTGGCCTCGCACTACAGCAAGCGCACCGGCAACCGCGTACGCCGCATCAATGCCGTGCTGCAGCATCCCGACCCTGAGTTGCCCTGGATGCTGGCCAACATCGACCGTGAGGTCATCGGTGCGGATGACGTGCAAATCCTCGAGTGCAAAACAGCCGGCATAAACGGCGCGCGCCTCTGGAAAGAGGGCGTGCCCGAGTATGTGCAGTTACAGGTGATGCACCAGTTGGCCGTCACTGGCAAACAGTCAGCTGATGTAGCGGTGCTGCTGGGTGGTCAGCATTTGGAGATCCACCGTATTGAGCGCGACGAAGGAATGATCGCTCGCCTGATAGCGCTGGAACGCAAGTTCTGGGACTACGTGGTGACCGACACCCCGCCGCAGGCCGATGGCTCGGACTCGGCTGATCAGGCGCTGCGCTGCCTTTACCCAGAAGACAGCGGCCAGGTCGTGGACTTCAGCGCTAACCCGGCGCTGGCCATTGCGTATGTTGAGCTCAAGTCTGTTCGCCAAAGCATCGCCCAGCAGGAAAAGCGCGAATCTCAGCTCAAGCAAACCCTGCAGCAGGCCATGGGTGAAGCTACCCGCGCGAAGTTTTCCAGCGGCTATATCACCTGGAAAAAGGCCAAAGACAGCACCGCGCTGGATGTAGCTACGATGCTGAAAGAGAAACCTTACCTGCAAGTCCGCTACGCCATGGTCAAGGAAGGCAGCCGCCGTTTCCTGATCGCCTGACATGCCCAGCCACCCAACCCAGCCACCCTGACAGTTAGCGCTGTCTCGGTGGCTTTTCTATTTTCAGATGAAGGAAAGCCAGCATGCTTAAAGGTCTCGCTATCACCCCGCCTATTCTCGGGCGGATTTCCATCGGCAAGGTCGTCGAGAAAAACGGCAAACGCCTACCCGAGAAAGACGATCAATTCACCATTACCTCGCAACTGCAGAGTAGGGACGGCTGGCTACTGCATCCGCTCGATGAGGCGCTGCGTAAAAATCAAGAAGGCAAGCTGCGCAGCATCCCAATCCGGCTGCTGTTCAACGAGCCTGATCTGAACTTTCGTGCCGAGTACAGCCTGTTCGACCGCGCCACCGGGCGACCGGTTTGCGTGGGCAATGGCGAGACCTGCAAACGGCAATGCGCGGATGGGATTCAGTCGCTGCCCTGCCCTTCACCGGATGGTTGTTCACTGGCGCAGGGTGGTGCCTGCAAACCCTACGGGCGGCTTAACGTGGTGATCGGTGATGAGGATTCGTTGGGCAGTTTTGTGTTTCGCACCACCGGCTTCAACAGCATCCGCACCCTGACGGCGCGCCTGCACTACCTACAAGCCATTTCAGGCAATCGACTGGCCTGTCTGCCGCTGGAGCTGCGTCTGCGGGGTAAATCCACCCGGCAAAGTCATGGCACGCCAATCTTCTATGCCGACATCACAGTACGCAGTGGCATGAGCATGGAGGAGGCATTGCTGGCTACCAGACAACTCGATCAAGAACGGCAAGTCGCTGGTTTCGACCAGGCCGCGCTGGACACTGCCGCCCGACAGGGCTTCAGCAACGGCGCGTTCGAGGACAACGAGGAGGACAGCAGCGCTATCGCCGAAGAGTTCTTTCCTGCTACCGAACAGCTGCTATCCGTGGCTGTAACCAGAACGCCACCTTCACTGGCTGAAAAGCTGGAATCGCTGGCGACTGAGCAGCCGTCCCATTAACGACCCGCCCTCACGCCTTGAATCGCCAGAAATGGGCTCAGGGTGACTGATCCGCAGCAGCCTCCATAACACTGCTTCGCTTGCATCAATCACCCACTGCAATGAGCGCTCACTGAGGCGCTCTTGCTTCTTTCGACATGCTTGAACAGGAGTAGCCAACATGACGACAAGCGATGACGAACTCAAAGCGCTGCATCAATGAGCAAGTCAGACGGCTTACATTGAATCGCTACTGCGATGCGGAGAATATTCAAGAACGTGACATTTCGCTCTCCACGCTCAATCTTCCCCATGTGAGACCGATCTACCCCCGCAGCATCAGCCAAGGCCTCCTGAGACATGCCTAGCGCCATTCGGCGCATCCGTACAGCAGCCCCAAGCTTCACGAGATTACGGTCTTTATCCAGGTTCGCAGAGATTCTTGTCATGGCAAGAATCGTCACGCTATGATGCGTATACGGCCACGGTATTTACGACCCATAAAAAGAGGTTTTCCCTCCTTTTTCACACAACCCTACCCGCATGAGCGGCCCTATAAGCAGCTCATGCTCGCTTTGCATAAATTCCGCCTCATCTACACGGAGAGTGACCCCATGAGCATTCCAAAAATAACTGGCTTAGACGTTACACAAATAGACTCTTATCTAAAAACAAAGTCATCTTTCGAAATCATAGGGCTCCGAGGAAACTTTATGTCCAGCATAAAAAACATAGAAATAAGAATAGAGTCACTAGGATTAAAGTGCCGAGTTATTAGCGACACCCAAATTATTTTGGCGCAAGCCGGAAGCTTGGGGGTTATCGCAGGATTATCTGTAGCTATATCTGGAGTTGCCGCAATTATAACTGGTACAACCATTGCCGCACACAGGATAGCAACATACGATCCAGATTACGAAATCATCAAAGACTACACAAATAGAAGACTAATCATTCAATACAAAAAGTAGACACCAATATCTCGATTTTAAAAATACATGTTCGATTTCTTCAATGGCTAGGAGAGTCACATGAGTCTAATACGCTTTATTTTTATGCTGTTCGCCTTCATTGGCGTACTAGCTGCCTGTGCTGTAGCCGTGCTTTTAGGGCTCGTCATGCTGCGCTTCTTGCCGGTTCTGATCTGTGTGGTATTGGCATGCATGCTGTTCAGGTGGCTGCTTAAAAAGGCCGCCGTTCGCATTACTGTAGATGAACGCTGATGACATAAATTTGAGTACGACGATCACGAGCGGCGCGCCAGAAATACTCAATACCGCATGAGCTGCACTTGGTTTGGCCAATGCGCGGCAGTCAAACAACGCGACCTGTATGCAACCCTGAAGCCAGATCACAAAGCAATAAAAATACGACATCATCGCACACGAAATCTTGCAACTAAAAAATCAATACCTCAGAGATAAATAACATGAAATCGATTAAGTCCCCCCTACTGATGTTGGCTACACTGCTGTTTACCAGTTTTGCATTTGCAGCACCAACTTATAACGTGTGTAACAAACAGAAATCCACTATTAACACCATGCCGGTGCTTGACTGCGTATTTAATAAAAACCAGCCCTGGAACATGGAAGCGGAAGTGCCCGACCTAGAAGATGGCGGCACTAAGCTGATCAAAGTGAACAGTGCGTACATTGTGCGCTGCAATAACAACCATCGCTGTGGAGTGGTGTTTTCGGACACTATTAAAAAAGGTGCAGTAGTAGGTAATAGCCCTCCCGGCGACTATCGTTTGGATTATGACCACTACATTGATGTCGATGCTGCTGGTAACGCTACCGAATATCTCCGTGGTACAGGTCCACTGGCCGGTGGTGCCGTGGCAAGGAGTGATGCAGTCCCTAGTGCAGACGGCAAAGTAACCGTAAGTGAAGCCAGTTGTGAACCCCTGATGGACGATGCATGTACCATCAACCACAAGCCGGTCGCTAAAGCAGATCTGGGCAAGTACCTGCCAGCGGTTAATGAAGCTGATGTACAGTCCGCTGGTGGATTCTGCGAATACCCAATCTGCTATAACTCCGCTAACAACCCGGTAGGTATCCGTGCAGACTAACGAAAAGGAAATATCGAACTATCATTGCCACTAAATACAGCGACCATGCCTTGAAGTGCTACATGCCATTGCATTCACACCTGAGTTGATTATTACACTTGCAAGTTGGAATCCCAATTAGACTGGCAACATAAATGACAGAGGGCTTCGGCCCTCTGTCTATTTTTTCTTTTTTTGATACGATCAAAATCTTATCGCAACCGCACATTGCAATAGCCGGCGCTTACTTGGACTCTAAGTTTCTGCAAAACCAAAGGCACAAGCACTTCCAGAGGCTTCACTGGGAGTTCAGGACGCTCGGCTTACCTTCACATAAACCCCTACACCCAGATTGAGCAACGTGCCGAGCTCAAGCTGAATCACAGCGAAGCTCGAACCCAAGGCGCAGCAGATCGGTTCTGCACACTCACTCGTGCTCGACAAACCATCAAGCGCAGACTGTATTAAAGCGGTTCACACCCCTCAGATACCCAGACATAAAAGCTAAGCGTCGACTCCGCCAGAAGAAATCTTTCCTGTCCCGAGGCCGCGCGCCCTGCATTTGCCCTGACTTTGCCCGGTGCTTGCCCTGCGTTTGCCCTGTGCCGCCCTGCAGGGCTTGGCGAGGCTAGAAAAGGCCTGCAAAAAACCGCAATCGAGAGCTGCTAGGCGCAAGGTAATCGGCTAAATCGCGGCTGAAAAAAGCCCAGCGCATGGCTGGGCTTAGGACAACTTGAACAGGTGGAAAGTCAATCTGTCCGGCTATTAAGTGGCGCGGGGCTCACCAGCCCTACCTGGCTAAACTTCAGTGATATATAACCATCATGCGAGATTGACAACATCCAGCTAATATCCTCACAAAATAACTCAATATCATCGCTGCCTGGATACCATATGTAAGAAAAATACTCACAAAGGTCCTTCAGTTTAAATCTGTCAATTTTATCAAACCTATACCAGTTTACATATATTTCACCAGCAGGGTTTAAGTTGAAATATTCAAAAACGCTAGTCAAGTTAAAGTTGGGAGAGTCGGCCCTAATTTTACAACCTTCCTCCTCGATCAGCTGGAAACGATCCATTGACTCAGGAAGTCGAACGCCAAAGACCCTGTAGAACAGTTCAAATATTTTATCTTGCAAAGAGCGAAGCTCAATTCCATTCACGCGCACATGCAAAGGAAAATCTATCTTGCTATTTTCCCGCTTGAAATTTTCAATTTTATAATCTTCCATTATTCTGGCTCCTAGCACTGAAATGGTGATGGAACTGCTGGACAGCCAAACATATTTGGATTTTCTTCACACGCTTCTTCAAGGCCTGGAGGTAAAAATAGTGGAGGTATTGCCTCTAATATCTTCTCGGCTCCTGACTTTCCACCGCTTCCTCTTTTCCCCTTCGTAAAATCCCACCAGTTAATATGTGGACCTGACTCAGGATCGCCAGCTGGACGGTTTGGATGTCCTGGATCGAGTCTGTAGCCTTTCTTGCCGTCGCCTGCCTGAGGACTGCCAAATTTCCCGGGTTCTCCCTTTGGCAATCGCCCGCCAAGGGCCTCATGTACTTTTCTCAATGCCTCTTTAATTTTGCTAATGCTTGGTGCCAGGCCGTAAGGATCACTAAACCCAAGTGGATTACCGTCCACATATCCGTAAGTATTCAGCCCACCATCCAGCCCAATCGGATCACTTTCGACGTAGCGTCCAGTCGCCGGATCATAGTCCCTGAAGTAGTTGTAGCTCAGGCCGCTGTGGCCGTCGTATTGCTGGCCGGGGAAGCGCAGTGGCATGTCGAGGACGATGCCGTCGCCATCCACATCACCATTCACTGTACCTACGCCAAAGGCGTCGCTGTTCCAGCTCCACAGCAGTTGCTGGCTGGCGCCGGTGGCTTGGCGTGGGGTGTTGAGGTGATCGCTGTGCAGGTAGTACTGCTTGGTGCTGGCGACTGTGGTGCCGTTGCTGGCGAACTTCTGCTCAATCCCCGCTAGTGGCAAGCCGTCGAGCCAGATCCAGTATTGCGCGAAGGTCTTTTTGCCGGTTGAACCGTACTTCACCTGGCCGAGCAGCTGGCCATCGGCACCGTACAGGTAGCTGTAGGTGGCGCTTGGGGTTGTGGCGTTGGTGCTGCTGTACACCCGCTTCAGGGTGCGCTGGCCGAGAGCGTTGTAGCTGTAGTTGGCGTACAGGTTGGTGGGGTTACGCACCTCGTGTAGGCGGCCTTGTTCGTTGTACACATAGGTTCGGCTGGTGGCCTGCTGCAGGGTGTTACCGGCGGCGTCGCGCAGTACCACGAAACTGCCATTTTTCAGCAGGCGGTTGCTGTCGGGCGCGGTGGTCAGAGTTTGGCTGGTGAGTTTGCTTTCAACGCCGGCAGTGGTGGTGTAGCTGACGCGCTGCTTGCGGTTGCCGGTGGCGTCGTAGCTGTAGGTTTTGCGCTGGGCGGTGTCCTTTTCTTCAGTAAGACGATCAAGGGCGTCGTAGCTGTAGTTGAGGTTGCCAAACAGGCTGTGATTGCGGCCCTTGATATTGCCGTTGGCGTCAAAGCTGTAAGTGCTCTGCCAGGAACCGATGATCTGCTCGGCCAGTTGATAGTCCTGGTCGTACTGACGGTCGAGCTGGATGCCGTTGCCCCAGGTCAGACTTTTCAGTGGACCGAATGGCAGGTAGCTGAGGTTGCTGGCGATGCTGCTGGCAGGCGCGCTGCCAATGGTCAGGTTAACGCCAATCACTTGGCCGGCGCTGTTGCGCGGATAAGTCACGCTAAAACCGCCGGGGTAGCCGATGCCGGTCAGTTGGTTGGCGTTGTCGTAGACGTAATTGAGCAGCTCATCCTTGGGCAGTGTGGCCACCGTCAGCGAGCGGGCCTGCTGCTGCAAGTTACCACGCGCGTCGTAGCTGTAGCCCATCAAGCCACCGGAGTCTTGCAGCGCGGTCAGTCGGCCGATGCCGTAGTTGCCGCCGGAGGTCATGTCATAGGCGTAGGTGACGTTCAGCGCAGGCTTGGCCGGATAGGTACGCTTGGTCAGGCGATTGAGGGCGTCGTACTGGTACAGGGTGATCACGCCACGGGCGTCGTTTTTTTGCGTGACGTTGCCGGCCGCATCGTGCACGTAGGTGTTGATGCCGCTGTCGGGGCTGCTCAACTGGGTCAGGTTACCGAGGCCGTCGTATTGATAGTCGGTGGTGACGTTGCGCGGGTCTTTGACCTGGGTGAGGTTATCTTGGCCATCGTATTGGTAACTGGTGATGCCGCTCAGTGGGTCGGTGTTTTGCACCAGGCGATTGAGGGCGTCATAGGCTTGGCTGTTGTTGTGATTGAGCGGGTCAGTGCTCAGCGTCGGGTTGTCGTTGAGGTCGTAGGCCTGTTTGTGGGTTTGGTTGCCGGCACCCACGCTCTTCATAAAGCGACCGAGTTCGTCATAGACCCAGGTGTTCTGTTTGGTCAGGTTGTTACTGGCGTCTTTGAGGCGCTGGGCGGTGCGGTTACCCATGGCATCGAGACTGTATTCAACCGTCTCGCCGAGGTTATTGGTGATAGCCGTCAAGCGGCGCGCATCGTCCCACGTATAGGTCAGTGAACTACCGTCGCCACGGGTGACCTTGGTTATGTCACCCACCGCGTTGTGCTCAAAGCTGGTGGCGCTGCCGGCGGTGCTGATAGAGGCCAGCCAACCTTGCGGCGCGTAAGCCAGGCTGCTGCTGACGTTGTTAGCATCGACCATGGTTTGCGGATGGCCGAGGGTGTCGAAGTTGCTCAGGGTGGTGACGTGACCCAGCGCATTGGTGACGGTGGTCAGGTGACCTTGGGCGTCATAGGCGTAGCGGGTAATGTCCGAGACGTCAGTACGCGGGCCGTCGGCGGTTTCGATCAGGCCAAGGGCTGTATAGGTGTAGGCCCAGCTGCGCTCGTCAGCGTGGGCCAGCGAAACGCCAATGGCGCTGCTCAACGCGAGCGATAACAGGCTCGCGCGGTAGAGGTGTTTGTTCATAGTTAGTCCGTCCTTGGCTTAAAGAGCTGTGCTGGTGCTGATCTGGCTTAACTGGCGACCTTGCGTGTCATAGGTGTAAGTGGTGACGCGGCCGGGTTCAGTTACCGTCAGTGGTAAAAAGAAATCCGTGTGCCAAGTGGTCGTCGTGGTGCGCGCTTGCGGCGTGCCAGATGCTTCGGTGCGAGTGGTTTCTAGGCCTCGGTCGTTGTAGTCGTAACTGGTGACGAAACCCTTGTTATCGGTCTTGGTCTTGAGCAGGCCACGGGCGTCGTAGGTGAAGGTGGAGTTGCTATTAGGACAATTGGCCGATGCGGCGCCTGACAGCGAAGTGACGCGTGCTGCCCCCTGAATAGTTTGGAACGTGTAGGTGGCTGTCTTCAGTAGAGGATTGGTCAGGGTAGTGGAGCCATTACCGTTGTAGGCGAACAGGTATTTTTCGGCCCCGCCGTTGAGTTCACTTTTAGTGGCGCGGCCTTGCGCATCATAGGCCCAGGTGACGTAACGGATGTTGCGTTCATCGGTGATGCCGGTCAGCCAGCCGCCCTCGCGAGCGTCCTCATAGTGGTAAGTACGTGACAAAGTCTCTCCATTCTGAGTACGAGCTGCCTTGGTCACGCGGCCAGATGCGTTGTAGATGTAGGCCACTTGTAGCGAGCCCGCAGTCAGCCCTGTCAGGCGCTTGCTGGTATTGAGTGTGAGGGTCATCGACCTACCGAGCGAGTCGGAGACCACAATCTGGTTAGTGCCGTAGACCAGGGTTTCGTAAGTGCCGTTGGCACGCTCAATACGAGTCAACTGCCCCAGAGTATTGAAATATTGATGCTCATTTTGAGCACTGTCGTAGCGCCACCCGGATGCAATTATCGCTAGACGCCCCAACTCTTTTGGAGACGCTGTGACCGTCGTGCCGGAGACGGTGAACAAGCTTTCGTGCCCATCTTCGCTGATCAGTAAGACCTTGGTCGGAGATACCTTCAGCTTGGCCGAGTAGGTATGGGTCCAGTTGGCTGTTTTGCTGTTGTAGAAGCGTGCAAAGCTCAGCTGTGTACCTGGAAGCCCTTTGTAGTCGACCTCGACCTGATAGCTATTGCCGTTGGAGACATTGATTGGGTCGCCCTGCGCTTGGCTGGGGGCGCCTGGCGCAGCGGCTTGAACGGGGCAAGCACCGGGAAGATCAGGATTGCCTATACCGCTGACCTCCGGGCAGAGCAACTCTGCGGAACGATCATAGAAAACAGGGCCGGCAAAGACATCAAAGTGGGTCTGATTGGCTCCTGTATAACTCGTGGCTGCGACCCCATCGACTGAGCCCGTAAAATTGTCGTGAAGCACCACTGCGTGGGTCTTACAAGTGTTGGGGAACACGCGGCGCATATTGGCGCTGGATTGTTTGAGCGTCGCCAGCATCTCATCGGGGGTGTACCAATTGCTGGTCTCTGTCCACTTGATAACCTTGCCGCTGGAACATTGCAGGCCCGCAATCTTGTACAGGTACTGCCCGGAGCCGTTCGGGGCTTGCGGGGCCGCATAGACCTCGGTGCCGAAGTAGCTGACGCCGCCGGTCGTACAGTTCACTGCCGCAGAGGCGGATTGGCAAACAATGGCACCGGCTGAAAAAACGAAAGCGAGACTGAGTTCGCGATAAGAACGATCCATGTTCTGAATCCTGCAGTGGGTAAGGGAGGTGACGCACTGTAGCGATGGGGTTCAGGTTTGGCGATAAAACGATGAGAAAATTGAGCAGCTATATGCATTTAGCATTGTCGTAGCGCTCTCTGGGAAGCTTAAAGCCAAGCAATGCCGTTATGCACAACTCCTAAGCCACGCGACGGAAATAGCCGCTCCAGCCCGACTGCGCTTGCCGTGCTGCAAGTGATGGCCGCAAGTCATAGCGTACAAGCGCAGTGCCTGGAGATAGTCGAGGTGAATGCCACCCACCATGACGGCTACGCCTCGGCATGGACTGCATTGAGCAACCAACCCATTCTAGGAGGTCGATGCTTGCCAGCCCTTTCTTCAGCGGGGCAGAGGCATCTGTGACCCTAACTCACCAGCGCTCGGCCAGCAGCACAGTCGAGCGGTGCTGCCCCCTTCTATTGGTCGTATTTCAAGCTCAGCGTTGACCCGCCACTCGGCGGCGCTGAGCTCGCGCGTTGCCTAATGTGTACTTGCGGTGGTTGAGCTTTGTTTGCTGGCTTACATTCGCAATGTATCTACATTACCCATCCGGCGTAATTCGCCAAATTCCCCCAGGTAACCGAGCCCTTTAAGGTGCTCAAGCGCTGCGCGATCTGAAAGCCGCGATGCAATAGAGCGCAGTACCCGCACAGAGGTAATAGTCTCCGACTCAACCTTCAGACCGTTACTGACACTACCTAGTGTTGTTAGTGGTACTGCAGAGCAACAACTGGTCCCATTCTGAGCACCCTAGCCATATGCCCCGCTATTCGAATGATCGTCACCACTACACAAGCATGGCATCCACACTCGCCAGGCGAGTTCTAGCCAAGACGCAGCGCCTAAGAACAAGGCTTTCTTCATACGGTTTTTCTTCAAGGAATGCTGGATTCCGCGCTGAGCTGCCGCCGACGCATCAAGCGGTAGGCCGCGGGAATGACAAACAATGACAACAAGGGCGCGGTGAGCATGCCGCCGACCATTGGTGCAGCGATGCGGCTCATCACTTCGCTGCCGGTGCCACTGCCCAACAGGATCGGCAGCAGCCCAGCGATGATCACCGCCACCGTCATGGCCTTGGGCCGCACGCGCTGCACGGCGCCTTCGCGAATCGCGGCGAGCAGTCCAGCTTCGCTGCTGTCACCGGAGTCCTCTCGCTCAGTCCAGGCGCTCTTTAGGTACAGAAGCATAATCACGCCAAACTCGGCGGCTACCCCGGCCAGGGCGATAAAGCCGACACCGGTGGCCACCGACAGATTGAAGTTCAGCCAATAGAGAAACCACACCCCGCCCGTAAGGGCGAACGGTAACGAGGCCATGATCAACAGGGCCTCGTCGAAACGGCTGAACGTCAAGTAAAGCATCACAAAAATGATCAGCAGGGTCGCCGGCACCACCAGTTTGAGCCGGGCATTGGCCCGTTCGAGAAACTCGAATTGCCCCGAGTAGCTCAGGCTCATGCCCGGCTGCAACTTGACCTGCTCACCCACTGCTCGGCGTAGGTCGGCGACCACCGACGCTATATCGCGGCCCCGTACGTCGATATAGACCCAGCCGGAAGGTCTGGCGTTTTCGCTCTTCAACATGGGGGGACCATCACTAATCTTGATCTTCGCCACACTGCCAAGCGTGACCTGAGCGCCCTGCGCGGTATATATCGGCAGTTGCTCCAGAGCATCGAGGGAGTCGCGCCACTCACGGGGGTAGCGCACGTTAATCGGGAAGCGTGCCAGCCCTTCGATGGTCTCACCGACGTTTTCACCGCCAATGGCGCTGGCCACGATCGACTGCACATCGGCAATATTCAGCCCATAGCGGGCGGCTGCCTGGCGGTCGATGTCCACGTCGATATAACGTCCGCCAGTCAGGCGCTCGGCCAGCGCCGAACTAACCCCAACAACACTTTTGGCGGCACGCTCGACGGCCTGGGTGACCTGGTCAATCTCCAGCAGATTAGTGCCTGCGACTTTGACCCCGATCGGGCTTTTGATCCCGGTGGCGAGCATGTCGATGCGGTTACGGATCGGTGGAATCCAGATATTAGTCAGCCCCGGCACCCTAACCACCCGATCCAACTCATCCACCAGCATTTCCTGGGTCATCCCTGGCCGCCACTGCTCGCGCGGTTTGAACTGGATGGTGGTCTCGAACATCTCCAGCGGCGCCGGGTCGGTGGCAGTTTCAGCGCGTCCGGCTTTGCCAAACACGTGTTCGACCTCCGGCACCGTCTTGATCAGGCGGTCAGTCTGCTGGAGCAAGTGGAACGCTTTCTGCGTCGACAGCCCCGGCAGAGCCGACGGCATATAAAGCAGATCGCCCTCATCCAGCAGTGGTAGGAACTCACCGCCGAGACGCGAGATCGGCCACAGCGCACTGAGAAACACCAACAGCGCTACTAGCAGAGTGACTTTCGGCCAGCGCAGCACCGCGTCGAGGACCGGTTGATAGACCGCGATTAGCCAGCGGTTCAACGGGTTCTGTTGTTCCGTGGGAATCCTTCCGCGAATCCAGTAGCCCATCAGCACCGGCACCAGGGTCACCGACAACCCGGCCGCTGCCGCCATGGCATAAGTCTTGGTGAAGGCTAGCGGGCCAAACAAACGACCTTCCTGGGCTTCCAGGGTGAACACCGGGATGAATGACAGAGTGATGATCAACAGGCAGAAGAACAGCGCCGGACCGACTTCCACCGCAGCTTCGGTCATCACCTGCCAGTGCTGCCCGCCTTTCAGCTCTTCGCCAGGGTGGGCCACATGCCAGGCCTCGATCTTCTTGTGGGCGTTCTCGATCATCACCACCGCAGCATCGACCATGGCACCGATAGCAATGGCGATCCCGCCGAGGGACATGATGTTGGCGTTGATGCCCTGATAGCGCATGACGATAAAGGCGATCAATACGCCAATCGGCAGCGAGATAATCGCGACGAGCGAAGAGCGTAAGTGCCAGAGAAAAGCTACGCAGACCAGGGCAACGACAATGAACTCCTCAAGCAGTTTGTGGCTGAGGTTGTCCACGGCGCGATCGATCAGCTTACTGCGATCGTAGGTGGTGACGATTTCCACTCCGACCGGCAAGCTGCGCTTAAGGTCCTCGAGCTTAGCCTTGACCGCTGCGATGGTCTCGCGGGCGTTCTTGCCACTGCGCAGAATCACCACACCGCCGACCGTTTCACCCTCACCGTCCAGCTCGCTGATGCCACGGCGCATTTCCGGTCCTTGTTGAACAGTGGCCACGTTGCCGAGTGTCACCGGCACTCCCCCGGCCCCGAGCCTGAGAGGGATCGCGCGAAAGTCATTCAGCGTCTTCAAGTAGCCGGAGGCGCGCACCATGTACTCAGCCTCGGCCATCTCCAGTACGGCACCACCGGTTTCTTGGTTGGCTTTACCAATGGCCTCGATCACCTCGGCCTGGGTGATACTCAGGCTGGCCAGCTTGAGCGGGTCAAGCACCACCTGATACTGCTTGACCATGCCGCCGATGGTCGCCACTTCAGCGACATTGGCTAGAGTCTTCAGCTCGAACTTTAGGAACCAGTCTTGCAGCGCGCGCAGTTGCGCCAGGTCGTGTCCACCGCTGCGATCCACTAGGGCGTACTGGTAAATCCAGCCCACGCCGGTGGCATCCGGCCCCAGGGCCGGTTTTGCGCTGGCCGGCAGGCGACTCTGGATCTGACTGAGGTACTCCAGCACCCGTGAGCGTGCCCAGTACAGGTCGGTGCCGTTCTCAAAGATGACATAGACGAAGCTGTCGCCGAAGAACGAGTAACCGCGGACCGTCTTAGCTCCCGGTACCGAGAGCATGGTAGTGGTAAGTGGATAGGTAACTTGGTTTTCGACGATCTGCGGTGCCTGGCCCGGATAAGGGGTGCGGATGATCACCTGCACGTCAGAGAGGTCGGGCAACGCATCAATCGGCGTATTCTGCACCGACCAGACACCCCAGGCGGTGACGAACAGGGTGACCAGTAGCACCAGGAAACGGTTGGCCACCGACCAGCGAATAAGAGCGGCGATCATGGCTGCTCTCCGAGCTTCTCCAAGCGCTCAACCTGCAATCCAGCGTCAGTTTGGCTCACTGCCACCCGCACCTTGTCACCAGCCTTGAAGCCCTCCGCCAGCATGGGAGCCGCCAGCTGAAAGGTCATGGTCATTCCGGGCATACCCAGGGTCTTGAACGGACCATGGGCGATGGTCACGCCCTCGTGTTTGATCTCAACAATCTGCCCCTCGGCCTCATGCAAGACGGGACTGGCTGCGGCCGGCATCGGCGCAGCAATTGAGACTAAACCTTTGAGGCTGGCTTCGGAGTCGAGCAAAAACTGTCCGGAAGCAACCACCTGCTGCCCCTCCTCAAGCCCTTGCAGCACCACCGTTTTGCCGTCGCTTTCCCGTCCGAGCTGCACGTCGACTGGGCGATAGCGCCCGCCAGCTTCGGCGAGCATTACCAAAGCACGGCGGCCGGTGCGGATCACGGCTTCGCTCGGCAGCCACAACAGGTCTTGCTCGCCAGGACGATTCAGGCGCACCTGCGCCGTCAAGCCCGGCCGCAAGCGACCGTCCGGGTTGGGCAGTTCGACCCGCACCCGAAGCGTACGACTGTCGGCATTTGCCTCGGGCAAGATGGCACCGACCTTGCCACTGAGCACTTCGCCAGGAAAGGCTGGTAGACGTGCCTCGACCGTCTGACCAATCGCAAGAGTGCCCGCTTGTGCCTCTGGAACGGCCACCGCGAGCCAGACGCTGTCCATGCCATTGACGCGGGCCAAAGTGTCGCCAGCCGCCACACTCATCCCCGCACGCACATTGAGTTCCTGCAACACACCGTCAATCGGACTGCTGATGGTCAGGATGGGCTGGGCCTTTCCGCTACGTTCTACCTGGGCAATCAGTGCCGCTGGTATCCCCAAGAGGCGCAGCCGATGGCGTGCTGCTACCAACAAGTCAGTATCGCCATTACGCTTCAGGGCGAGGAATTCTTCCTGGGCGGCGGCCCATTCCGGTACCAAAAGGTCAGCCAATGGTGCATTGGCTTTAAGCAAATCGCCTGGAGCACGGGCATACACGTGCTCGACAAAACCTGCGGTTCGCGCCTGCACCACGGCGATATCCCGCTCGTTGAACGTCAACACGCCAACCACCTCCTGGCTGCTGGCGACGGCCCCGCGAGTCACCTTGGCCAGACGCAGGCCGAGATTTTGGGTCAGACTGGGGTCAATGCTGATGGTCGCGCGGTCCCCAGCGGCATCGGCGCTATCTTCTTCGGCATAGCGCGGCACCAGCTGCATGTCCATGAAGGGTGACTTCCCTGGTTTATCAAACCTCTGCTGCGGGGACATCGGGTCGTACCAATACAGCACCGGGCGCTGCTCTGGCGTGCTGCTGACCGGCTCAATTGGCGCCCTGGGTACTGCTGGCTGGTGCTGTTGAGCAAACCAGTAGCCGCCGACGACGCCCAAGGTGATCGACACACCAGCCAACATCACTGCGCTGTAGATTCGGCGGCTCATTGGCTGGTATCCCCATAACTGAAATGCAACTGGGCACTGATCAGCGCCCGTTGTTCTTCGAAATCAATCTGTTTGAGGCGCGCTTCGATCAACTCGCGTCGAGCGTCGATAACGCTCGCCAGCTCACCTTTACCAGCGCGGTAACTGGCCATGCTCAGCTCAACTTTTTCTTTGGCCAACGGTAGCAAGCGGTCCTGACTGCGACGCACGGCTCGCTCAAGGCGCAGGTAGTTGGCCAGGTCATCCTCCAGTTGCTGCGCATGCTCGCGACGGATGACTTCACGCTCGGCCTCCAACTGGTTCAGTTCGGCATGCCGGGCCGAGATCTTGGGGTCCTGCCGGGAACCGGGAAATATCGGTAGATCGACGCTGAACTGCACGCTCACCATGTCGCCAAACTCTCGGCCCCGCTGCTGGTAATCGACCTCCCAACTCCAGTCGGAGTCTTTGTCAGCCTCCGCTTCACGCACCTTGGCCTCAGCCTCGCGGGTAATAGGGACGAAGGCTGCCAGTGCAGGGTGATGGAGTAGCTGATCACTGTAGCCAGCGGTATTGATTGACCATTGCGGCCAACTGCCTGCCAGCGGTTCATTAGCGGCCGGTCCAATCCAGCGTTTAAGAGCCGCACGGGCCTGGCTGCGCAAGCGGACCAACTCGTCTTGTTGCTCTTCCAGTAGTGCGGCCTCCTGTTTTGTGGTCACGGCATCGACGGGCTGTGCACGTCCACCAGCGATCTGCGCGCGGACACTATCGGCCAGCAAGCGGTTCTCACGGAAGAAGTCCTCGAACAGCGCCTGCTTGCGCTCCACCGAGTAACTGCTGATCCACGCCAGTGCGGTGGCCTGGCGAACATTGAAGCGCTCCACCTGGCGCTCTGCGGTGGCCCGGTCAATGGCGGCCTCGGCCACCTCAATGCGCGCCCGGCGCTTGTCGCGGTCGGTCACCTCCTGCATGACCCCAACCATGCGCATGGTCATGAAGTCCTGGTCGATACTCCAACGGTCGGGACCACCAATGGGATAGTTCTGCACACCCAGCAGCAACTTGGGATCGGGCAACTCCCCGGCAGGCATGGCGGCACTGGTGGCAGCTTGCAGCTTGGCCGTTTGGGCGCTCAACGAAGGGGCATTGTCTTCAGCCAACCGTAAGGCTTCGGCGAGGGTCAGTGGCGCAGCCAAGCTCGGCAATGCCAACACGATTGCCACCAGGGCAGCCGCAGCGGGCCATCCAGTGCAATAGCGATTGCAGTTCATGTTGTGGATTCCTGTGATCATTCGCTGCATGCAACGCAAACGCGCACGCATGCCAACCTTTTCGCCAAGGCGAAAAAGACATCAATGTTTAGCAGGAATCAAACGCGGGGCGGTCGCCATACCCCGGAAGGGGTCTGAATAGGCAGCAAGGTGCTGGAGAGGGAAATCACAACGGGACAAGACAAGGCGACTGGAGGATTCATCGTAGCTACTTGCAGCAAGCTAGCACTCTTGCATTCCTGACCCGACTTACAGGGCTTGCCGTGCTCGGATGGGCCACCCATATCCTGGCAACAGTCCGCCGCTGTATCTGCCATTGTCACCATGCCTGCAGCTTTCATCGGGCAAGGATTTACCTGCACTTGGACACCCGCCATCCCGCTCAAGGGAAGAGCTAGGCTGATCAGAAAAACAAGGCAAAGTTGCAGAGAGCGTTTCATGCTTCTCAGTCTAGTCACCGATGTCGTGCTCAACAATGCACAGGATAACCATTGATGCTGAAAAACCAGCACAAATCAGCTGGAGCTGAGAAGGGTCTACTGTACGGTGCTTCGCGTTTGTCCCGCCGTCTAAGAAAGAGTGGAACATCCGAGGCGCAGAAAGCGCACTTAGCGATGGAATTGAGCGAATGAACTGGAAGAAAGGGCTTGGGCAACCCGGCGTATTGGCAGCTCTCGGGGCTGCCGTACTCTTCGGGGCTGGTACGCCATTGGCGAAACTGCTGTTGAATAGCGTCAGCCCTTGGTTACTGGCGGGGCTGTTATACCTGGGGTCAGGGCTGGGGCTAACGCTCTATCGCGTACTGAGCGGCGCGCCAAGCGTAAAGCTTCCGCGCCAGGAAACACTCTGGTTTGCGGGTGCAATTGCAGCTGGCGGCGTTGTGGGGCCGGTGCTGTTGATGGTTGGGCTAACCGGCATGCCGGCATCCGGCGCGTCACTGCTGCTGAATGCCGAAGGCGTGTTTACCGCGCTGCTCGCATGGTTCGCTTTCAGGGAGAACTTTGACCGGCATATTGCTTTGGGTATGGCCGCCATAGTGGCCGGCGCGCTCGTCCTGAGTTGGCCAGGCGAAGCGCATTTCGCCGGTCTATGGCCAGCACTGGCAATCTTGGGCGCTTGCTTTGCCTGGGGCATCGATAACAACCTGACCCGCAAGGTGTCGCTGACAGACGCGACCTGGATTGCTTCGATTAAAGGCTTGGGCGCGGGCTCGGTCAATCTGGCCTTGGCTTTGGTGGTGGGGGCGACGTTACCGCCGCTGCCTAACTTGGCCGGCGCGATGATAGTAGGCTTTCTTGCCTATGGCGTGAGCTTGGCGTTGTTCATCATCGGCCTGCGCCACTTGGGCACCGCCCGTACGGGAGCTTACTTCTCTGTGGCTCCGTTTCTGGGAACACTGCTTGCGGTTGCAATGGGCGACCCCGTTACGCTGCCGCTGTTAATTGCTGGATCGCTAATGGCCGTTGGCATCTGGCTGCACCTGACCGAGCGCCATGAACATGAACACCGACACGAGACGCTGGAACATGAGCACGAGCATGCCCACGACGAACACCACCAACACCCACACGATGAACCCATCGCGCCGAACACCAAACACCGACACCGGCATCAACACGAGCCACTGACCCATTGCCATCCGCACTTTCCTGACGCGCATCACCGGCACAATCATTAAGAGTGATGTGGCTGACTTAGAACACCAGCACTTTGTCAGCTTCGGCCGTCCAGTCGGCCAACTGGGCAAGGGTTGACCGTTTGGCGCCGTCGACCATGTCGGCGTCGATCATCCCACGCGCATCCATGCAGGTGCCGCACAGCCCAACCTCGCCGGAGCGAAGTACTTTACCCAGCATCAGCGCCACGTTGTAATAGCCTTGGGGCAACTTCTGCCCGCTGCGGGCACAGCCAACAGCGTCGGCCAACAAGAACACCCGGACTTGCTGACCTTCACGGGCGCAGAGTGCGCCAGCCAGGCGCAGGGCGTTGTAGGCGCGCTCATTACCGTAGGGGCCATCATTGATGATGAACAAGGTAGAACCCATGACCTGTCTCCTATCTTGCGGCTAAAGCCGACTATCGACAGCCGGCTATTTCTACTGGATGCAGCGAACGCTCATCTTCAAGCGTCAGCGCCTGGCGATCAGAGCAAAGTGATAGGGACAGAACGCCTGCACATTGACCAACTCGATGTTCACAAAGCCGGCGGCTTGCAGCCATGACTGGCATTCTTCTGGCCGTGGGCGAATATCGAGGGATGGCCCGCGCGGTGTCGGTATATCGCTACGCCAGTGCATGATCGACACGATGCCAGCATCGCGCAGCACCCGGTGTGCTTCGCGCAACAATGCCTGCGGTTGCTCTAGGTGCAGTAGGTTGAAAATCATCGCGTGAGCTTGCGAACCAGTATCCAGTCCCGTGCCTTGGCTGACAAAATCTCGCACCTGCGCCCGCACGTTGGATAACCCCTGAGCCTCGGCCTTGCGTCGTACGCAATCGACCATCTGCGGCTCAATGTCCAAAGCAGTCACCATACCGTGCGTACGCCGCGCAGCCGGCAGGGTGAATGTGCCGTAGCCACAACCGAACTCGACCAGATCGCCTGCCATAGTGCCGGCGCTGAACAGTGTTTCGAGCACGCCGTCGGCATCGAAGAAGCTCTGCCAATAGGCCTCTTCCGGCATCCCGCTTTCACGTCCTTTCATTGCCTGCCCCTAATGCGACGTTTTTTCGATGTCATCGGCGCAACAATCTCAGGCCATTAAAGACCGCATTGACGTAACCAGAAGCTGTGCATTGCACACCCGTTACCCAATTCGGTAGAAGTCATCGGCCAAGCGACGCAGACCGTCAATCTCGCCTGCAGCCTGATACGAAGCATCACCAACACCAAAGGGCTCGGTACTGCTCATGGCGCACACTCGCTAAGTAAATTGACCTTGGTAAACAACCGAATATCGCTCTCAGAATACAGACGCTGGCAGCTCGTTACCTGGGTGATTTTTGGCTCTTCAGCGCGACATAGGCATATATGTCTCTACGGCCAGTAACACAGCCGAGCTGTCTGCTCGGCTATTGGTCGCATTTCAAGCTCAGTGTTGGCCTAGACGGCACTGAATTCGCGCGGCGCCTAACCTGTACTGGCGGTGGTTGAGCTTTGTTTGCTGACTTACATTCGCAAGTGTCTACATTACCCATCCGGCGTAATTCGCCAGATTCTTCTAGATAGCCGAGTCTTTTAAGCTGCTCAAGCTCTGCGTGGTCATCAGCCTGCATGAAAGCCGCTATGCAATAGAGCGCGGCACCCGCACGCTGTGGGCAGCGTGCAATCGTTACCACGCTGGATTTTCCAACAACGGGTTTGAAGTTCAATATGGCATCCCTTCCATTTCGTGCAGGTTGAATTAACCCGTGTCATTTACCTGAACCAGCTCACCTTCTGGTACAACGTCGTGCGCCCGCACCAAAACCTGAACGACCTGGCGCTGGATCGATCCCTACCGCCAAGCGCCGAAATCAATGACTTGGTTTTCAGCTTGGGACGGGTTAACACCGTGGGATTGCTCTGCGATGGCGATACATCTGTCCACGGGCGGGACGGAAAAGCTCTCCTCGCTGGTGGGGAAAGCGGAAATTCAGGAATAAATCTGCCCACTTTCCCCTACGGCTCTATAACTAACTCCCGAACAACCCAAACCATTTCCGTTTCTTTATTTCAGGTCGCGGCTTATGGGTACTTGGACCGTCTGGCCGGAGTAAGTCGCCCGGATAATTTTCGTGACCTAAACACTGACTATCATCAAGGCCAAAGACCTTTGCAGATACTGCAGCTTCAATACACCAACGACCAAAGTAACTGCCCATTTCCAGCGGATGCTTTTCTGGATCGCCATACAGGTACCACCATGGCTGCTGCTTTCCACGGCGGTTTAACTCTGGATACCAGTACTCAACGAACTCTCTTAGTAGCGCTGCTTGTTGCTGTTCGGGTGCGTCGATAGCTTTTAGAAGCCGAGCATAGGGCTTGACATGCAAAAGTTCAGCCCCAATCACTCGTTCAGGCTGGCGACTGGCAATAACTCTATCCAGCAATACATCCCGTCCCTCTTCGCCAACAAGCACTAGCAAGCGCTGCCATAGATCATCCGGTATTTTCAGCAATAGGGCGAGACCAGCCACCCAAAAGCACCAAATGTAGTGATTAAGATCCGACAAGTCGAACACCCAATCACGACATGTTTTTAAATTATGCTTTGCACATATTTCATCGGAGAGACGATTAGAAAGTTCCCAAGCATCCAGTAAACCAGGGAACAGCTGACTCAGCTCAGAAGGCTGATCACCAAGAGAATAGCGCCGAAGCATAAGACGCAAAATATCCCGCGAAATATCCAAGGTGAACTGAGGATCATATTCAGGATTCTTTGACGGCCCAGATAGAAGCATGTTTGCATTTTCTATCCACGCAGTATCCTTAGCAACCCGCTCGCACCAATAGTTTAGATCCCCTAATGAATCGCGAATCATGGCCTAGCACCTGAAAGGTTAGTTTTCAACGCCAATATGTTGGATGTATCGACTGATTTTACCCTACCTAAAGAGTCCAATACTTGTATTTCCGTAGAACCGTTCGCAGTCGTAGTTACAACCCATGTTTCAGTACGACCCGTCTTCACCGCTGTCGTAACATCCCGCGTAGCGTCAAGGCCAACCGCCTTTTCTATGCGCCCAGAACCCAACGTCCAGCTCTCACTCCCCTGCCTACCATCGTTTGTATAAATCAGGCCTGAAGAGCCGCCCTTATTCGAATCGCCGATAAATTTATATTCGATGACTACATAATCGACGTCTGGCCGATTGACCTTATACAAATCATCGATACCAGTGTCTCCGGCGCCCTGAATTCTCGCCAGCTTCTCGCCATCTGGAATTATTTTTCCGACCGTTAACAGAGATAGGGGAGAGACCACGGTTAATTCTGGATACCCCAAGGAAAGCGTGCCCCCCTATTGCCCTTCCAATCGACAACACTCTTATTTTCAGACGTCCCCTAAGGCCAAAATAAAAAAAAAGAAAAGGCCACTAAAGAAAATATTCCAAATGCCAGCCTTACTGATAAATTATCATCCTTTTCAACCCCCCCGCCACCAACTAAAACAATTCTCCCCCCCCTAACAAATGAATACAATGCCTGCCCCGACCAAAAGTGGCCTATAGCAACAGTATAAAAATCAACCCACTCACCAAAAAACCGTAACGCGCTAACAATGGCGCACAAAACAATGAAAGCCAAAATAACATAGCGATGTTTATTCAGGAAAACCAACAAATCAATCACCACTAAAAAAATCCTTCCCATTATCAACGATAGTGTCCCAAACACCTGCTGCGTTCAAGCCACTAGCCAATTGCTTTGCAACCTGAGCGCCAACTCCTCGACCCACGGCATACCCTTCAAATCCCGCACTTAAAACCTCTTGAGTTATTGCCCCCGGTACATCTTGCTTTAAATACCCAGAAAGAAGACTGCTAGCCATTGATAGATTTGCCAAGGCGACTGTCGCCCCACTAGGCGCTATTGCGCCAGCACTTAACACCCAACTTATATCACTTAATGATTTTGCATCTGCAGCTCTCATCCAGTGCAAAGTATTTACATCGCTAAAATCAATATTTGCCCCACTTGCTATACACTCAGAACTACCACACGGATAAAATCGAGGACTATAAGTAACCCCTTCTATAGCAACTGGAACCCTGTAACCACCACCCTCATCTAAAGCATAGCCTGTAAGACGATCTCTATTGCCGGGACCAGCTTCAGACACGCCAAACCAGTCAGGCTTAGGCGGCAGTGAATAACCATATTCAGCCTCTGGAGTCCAGGAATAGGCCGTAGTAGTTTGGTTTATATAGGCAATTATCTCTTTGTTCGCCGCCGCAAAGTTTTGAAGGTAATTATCACCACCTAAAGATATCCAGTTACCGTCCGGATCGTATATTCCATTTGCTTTTACCACCAAATCAGTAGTTGGTGTGATATCCGTCCCAGTTATTGACGACAGACGCATCTGTGCCTCTATTTCCTCAGCACTATATTTTCCACCGCTTGCCTCAGCCAGCTGACGGGCAAGTTCTTTTTCATTCGGGTGCAGCTGCCGGTTGTATTGAGTGCTGTTCTGCGCGACCCACGCCCCAGTTTGCAGCTTATCCGTGTCCGCATCTGGGTCTTGGAGCGCCGTGGTCAGCACGCCAATCAACTGCGAGTTCATCACCAGTAAGCGGTCTCTGTCCGCCTTGGGCATATCGGCATATTGCTCGGCCAAGTGCCCAACTAAAGCTTCGTTAACTCCACCTACGAGTGCACCTGTTTTAAAGTCGCCGCCCGCGGCCTCAGCCGCCAAGCCACCCATTAAGGCATGCAATCCGATTTTGCTAAGGCCACCTTCCTGCAGATGGTTTTCTACCCCGACATCGCCCACAAGGTTGAACCCATACGCTGTAAAAGCATTAACCAGGCTTGTTTGCAGGGCATCACCGAGACTGCCATCACGCCCCAGCGCTTTATTGAGCACTGCCGAGGTGGTGTTTTGCAGCGCCTGGTTAGCGGTGAATTGACCAACACCTTGCAAGCTACTCAAACCACCGGGGTTAGACACTACGACTTGCCCACCGTTGGCCAATGCACCACTGGTTGAGTCAGTCAGCGCAGTGCCTTCGCCGGTCTGGGTACCAGTCCACTCGTTGAATAGACCTGCAGTCAGGCCTGCCGTGGCACCCCCTACGATGTAGTTTTTCAGGTTGTCGCTGCTGAAGGTTTCTTTCACTGCTGCGCCTACATCTCCTTTGTTGTTGATGGTGCTAACGGTGGCTGTACTGGCGGCAGAAGCGGCAACCGCTGATAAGGCGGCGTTAGCCCAGCCAGCTGACGCGGTTGCCGTTGCGGCTGCCATGGAGCCGCCCGCTGCGCCGGCAGTGGTTCCTGCTGAAGCGGCCCCAATTGCTCCAGAAGCTGCTCCCGCCGTGAAGTACGTGACGATGATAATGATCACAATCATCGCCGGGCCACCCAGCCCTGAATGGCTTTCATGCCAACTGTCATGTAGCTCTTTGACCTGGCGCCAGTCCACATCACCGCGCGCTTCGGCGTCTTTCAGCCAGGCCATGCTCGGGTCGGCTTGCACCATGGCGTCGATAGACTGGCTAACGGTTTGTTGGTTGATTTGATTGACGTCGATATGCAGACCGTTAACAGCATTAATCAGGACTTGGCCTTTGGCAGTCAATTGGCTTTGACGCAGGGTTTCGTCAACCGTGCCTTTACTGTCCATGCTGGTCCACGCCCAGCTATTACTGCTCTCGTCGTGGCTTTCTTGATGCGAGTCTTTGACTGCTTCAAAGGTGATGGAGCCACCACTGTCGAGGGTCAGATCTTTGCCGCTGTCGAGCTTGGCGCCCTGATACAGCTGGTCGCCACCGCTGATCAAGGTCAGGTCGCCGCCGGTTTTGATTTCGCTGCCCACTGCCGTGACGTTGGTCACTTCGTCGCGCTTAGTTTCCTTGCTGCCCCAGGAGCCTTTTTTCTTCATGTCATAGAGGTAGTAATCGCTGTCATTGGCACTGATCAACGACAGGTCGTTGCCTGCTACCAGGTAGGCCTCATTACCGGCCTCAACTTTACTGGCCAGCAAGGTCAGGTCGTTTCCAGCACTGATAGCCACATCACCACCGGCTTTCAGTACGGTGCTTTGTTGCTCGACCTTGTCCCGCTGGAAGGTGATGTCCTTACTCTTGGAGGCGTCGTGCTCTTCGTTGGCGGCGGCCGCGAGGGTTACGTCACGGCCTGCACTTAAGGCGATATCACGCTGCGCCTCAATCTTGCTGGCTATAGCCGTTAGGTCGCGCCCTGCATTAATTTCCAGATCACGCCCGGCACTGACTTCACTGCCCAACTGAGTGATCTGCTCACGCTGAACACGCGTGCCATTGGCATGCGCATTACGCTCCTCAACCGAAGCCAAGATGACATCACGGCCGGCATCAATACTTAGATCACCGCGGCTTTGCAGCACACCACCGAAGTTACTGACATCACGTCCGGCGCTGATATCCAGGCGATTGCTCGCCTCGATGCGCGCGGCGCTGTCAGCAAAGTCACGCTCATGCTCACGGCCGCTGCCCTCAGCGGTCCTGTATGCCGTGACGGTGCGCTCGTTGATCACATCGCCGGTGAGAGCGGTCAGGCTGACATCACGCCCGGTAATAACTCCACCCTGAGCGTTACGGATGCTGTCGGTCGCCAGCAGATCGAGGCGTTGTCCGGCCTCCATCAATCCGGCGTTGTTGATGCTGGTGGCACTGGCTGCGAGGTTATTTTTGGCATGCAAGGTGCCGGAGTTTTTCAGCTCATTGCCGGCAATCAAAGTGACATCGCTGCCGGCAATCAACGCACCATTAGGCGCCAAACGATTATTGGCCTGGGCCAGGTACAACACCGGCACCAAAACCTTCTCACCGTTGACCACGACCTCTTCCATCCAGACGATGTCATGGGTCAGGGCCGCGACTTGGGCTGCGGTCAGGGTGACGCCAAATGCCAGGTCCAGTGCAGTCTTGCTGGCGATGGCGTTGCCCATCAGGTAACGGAACATCGCTTCGTCGCTGGTAAGCCCATCGATAAAGCGCTGGCCGGTGCGGGCGACGATGGCATCACGAATCAGGCGCTGCTCGTACAGACCGTCCCCCAAGCGCTTCTGGGTGTTGTCTGGATCAACGCCGAGCAAACCCAGCAGGTAATCCGAGCTCATGAATTGCTTGAGGTCGGTGATCACCGGGTTGGTTTCGATCAGGTACTTGTGGCCATTACTCGTTTTGGTGTTGCTGGGCAGACCCTGCACATGGGGCACACTGCCCCCCAGCCCAGCAACGTCGGTTACATCACTGCCCGTAGTGTCGGTGGCGCTACTGGAGCCCAGGGTGTTCTCACGCTGGCCGATATCGATCTGGCGACCACCGATGTCCAAACCTGCTGAGCCTGTAGCGGCGCCACTGGCCGAGCCTTCTTGTGCATCCTGACCACTCAGCCTAAATAAGCCGTTCTGCCCGGTTGGTAAGCTAAAGCCTGGCAAGGTTGTCGGATTGATCTGCTGCTGAGCCAGGTCAGGTGGCAGCTGCGCATTGAGCACCACAACCGCTTGTGTAGCCTGATTAACACCTGTGCTTTCTACGCGACTGGAACCACTGTTAATGGCGCTGTTGGGCGCTGTGACGATGTTGCTGATGTCGTTGGTGGCGGTGATAGAGACATTGCCACCCGCCTGAATGATGGCCGGCGCGGACTGCTGACCATCGGGGGTGATTTGTATCGGATCGTTAATGCCGGCATAAACGTAAGGATTGAAGCTAGCAAGCAATGCCAGGTAGGCCGCCTCAGCGAACGTCGCCTGCGTCCCGTAATTGGCATTGAAGTCGTCCACATCCGATACGTGCTGGTAGTAAACGCTTTTGTCTTCCTTCGGCGCAGCCGTAGCGATGCGACTTCCCGAACCAGAAAGTGAAACGGCCCCTTCATTTTTTACATCGGTGGCCGTGATGCTCAGGTTGCGCGCGGCTGACAGCACGCTGTAATGGTTAAAGACGGTGTCGCCGACAATGTTTAAATCACGCCCTGCCGTAATGGTGCCGGCCTGAGAGTCTTGTGTGATAGTCGAGGTGTAGTTTTTATACAGGGTTACCTGCCCCCGAGCATCGCCCCAACTGCTGCCGCAATGCTGCACACATACGATGCTGATGCTGCCAAACAGCAACTTGCTTTCCATTTCGAAAACGGCCTTGGCATTTTCGAAATCAGCCACCGCTATGCGCATGTCGCCGGCGCTTTCGATGGTGCCTGACAAGTTTTTGAGCATTGCGGCTTTGTTACCCAAGTCATCAAGCGCAATGTCCAACCCGCCCAGGCTGTACACATCGGCATAGAGGTTGGTGAAATTGCTCACCCGCAGCGCCATGTCCGCGCCGCTGAAAATCAGCCCATTTTCGTTCAGCAGGTTAGTGGCGTTGACGCGCAGGGCATCGGCACTGCCGAGGGTGCCGTAGTTGTTCAGGTTGACTGCACTGGCCGTCAAGTCCGCCATCGAGGTCATGCGACCATGGTTGGTCAACGTGCCACGGCTGGTGATTTGAGTATTACCGCCGCCCATGATCTTGCCGGCCGTGCCCAGGTCGATGCCGCCGGCCACCAGGGTCAGATTACCCAGGCTGTTCAAATTGCCCGCACCGCTATATGTGCCGGTCAAATCAAGATCAAAAAAACCGTCACTGGCCAGCAGGCCATCGTTAACCCAGTTTGTGCCGGTGCCGGTAAAACCCTGTGCGGCAAGCAATTGGCCGTTGGCGGTCTGGGTGAAGTTGGCGATATTCAGGTTCAGGTGACCAGCCTGCAACACACTGCTGTTGGTCCAGCTGTTGGCGATCATGGTCAAGGTGCCGTTAGACACCACACTGCCACCCGCCTCCATCACGTTGGCGGCTGACAGCCCAAAGATGCCACTGCCGGTGTGCAGGATGCGCCCACCGCCGTTGCTCAGGCTGGTGATCTGTAAATCCAGATCCTGGTTGGCACTTTCCAGCACGCCATAGCCATTGCTCAGCGAGCCGGCAACGATCTTCGCCGTGCCGGTCTGGCCCAAGGCACGCAAGCTGCCCACCACGTTATTGATGCTGGCGGCACTGAGATCTAGGGTGCTGTCGCTTTCGATCAGGCCGAACTGGTTGTTCAGCGCCCCGCTCAAACTAAAATTGATCTGTTCAGCACCAACCTTGCCGCCCTGCCCCAAAGCTGCACCCTGGTTGAAAAACTTCTGCCCAGTGACTTTGAGCAAGGTGCCGGCAAACAGACCGCCGCCCTGATTATTGAAGTCCGCCGTGACAATAAGGTTCTCACCGGTCAGCGCCGAGAGATGGCCGCGGTGGTTATCGATACCAAGGTCTGCTTTGATATCTAACGACTGCGCCTGGATGATGCCCGCGTGGTTATCAAACACGCCCGCCGTGACCAGCTTGATCCAGCCCTTAACGCTGTTGAGGATACCGCCGGCACTGTTATCGACACTGCCTGCTTGCAGATCGAGGTTACCGTTCAGGCTGCTGATCTGGCCCGCCTGGTTGCTCAGGGCGCCGCTGATACGCAACTGGTTGTCGCCCTCGCTTTGCAGCGTACCGGCGTTGTTATTAAGGCTTTGTGCAGTGACGAATAGTTTGCCCAGCTGACTGAAGATCAAACCGTCTTGCTGATTGTTCAACGCACCTGTGAGGTTCAGGGTCATGGCCTGCTGGCTGGCCAGAGTACCGCCGGCGGAGTTATTCAACGCCCCGCTGGTGATGGTTAACGTGTCCTGACTGATCAGTTTGCCGGAACGGTTGTCGATGCTGGCGGCCTTGAGGGTCAGTGCGCCACCGCTGGCCAAGCGAGCCAGGTTGGCGTTGATCAGGGCGCCGATCAGGGTAATATCCAAAAGCCCCTGGCTGGTGATCTGACCGGCGCTGTTATCCAGGCTATTGCCCTTGAGCAGCAGGCTGGCACCGCTCAATTGACCGCTTTGATTATTGATGTCGGTGTGTACGCCTAACAGCGCCAGGTCTTGTTTGGCCGAGATCAGGCCATTGGCGCTGTTGTTCAGTGCCCCGGCAACATCCAGGGAAAGGTCCGCTTCAGTCGAAAGAATGCCGTTGCGGTTATCCAGGCTCACAGCACCAATCTGTTGCTTGCCGAGGCTGACCATCGCACCTTGGTCGTGGTTATCCAACGCGCCGGTCAGGTTGACCGTCAGGGTGCCTTGCTTGCTCGACAAGGTGCCACTTGCGGAGTTATCCAGGCTGCCACCTTGCACGATCAGGCCTTGCCAACCGGAAAGCAAACCACCATTGGCATTGCGCAAAGTGGCGGCGTTCAGTACCAGAGCGCCGGCGCTGATCAGCCGACCTTGCTCGCCGTTGTCGATGAGATTGGCCTGCAGGGTGAAGGACTGCTGACTGGAGATTTCACCCAGATCGCGGTTATCCAGTGCTGCCAGGTGTGCAATGGTCAGCGGGCCATGGGCACTGAGCAAACCACCACGGTTATCAAAATTACCGCCGCCCAGATCCAGGATCACCGCCTGTTCGCCAATCAAACGCCCTTGGCGCTGAATCAACTGCGCCACGGTCAGGCGCAAGTCGCCCTTGGCCGAAATCTCACCACCGAGGCTAGAGTCGAGGTTGTGGCCGGTGATGGTCAGATCACCTTCGCTACTGATCAGACCACCCACTTGGCCCACGGCAGTGGCGCTGTTGTTGATGTCGCCACTGGTCAGCGACAGCGCTTGTTTGCTGCTGATGGTCCCGCCCTGATTGTTCAGGTCCGCGGTCTGCGCCGTCAGGGTCGCCTGGCTGATGATCTGGCCTTGGCTGTTATTGGTGGCACCGCTATGCAGTTGCAGAGCCTTGCCACTGGAGAGCAGGCCTTTATTGCTGTTGTTCAGTGAGCCGACGTTGACCGTGAGGTTGCCGCTGGCCAGCACCGCGCCGTCATTGTGGTTATCTAACGCGGCCTGGACATCGACCTGCACATCCCCCCGGCTGCTGAGCGTGCCGCCGGCGGAGTTATCCAGGCTGGCCGCACTAACGATCAGCCCTGTGCTGCCCGAAATCGTGCCTTTTAGGCTATTGAGCAAGTAGCCAATAATCCCCAGCTGCAGTGCACCGCCACTGATGATCTTGCCGCCACTGTTATCCAAGGAGCCAGTGAACAGGCTAAAGGCGCTGGTACTGGAGATTTCGCCGCCTAGGCTGTTATCGACTGAGCCAATGTGAGTCAGCAGCAGTTTGCCAGGGCTGGCAAGCAAGCCGCCGTTGCGGTTAATTAGTTGGCCATTAGCCAGATCCAGATTAATGCCTGTACTGCTGACCAGTTCACCCTGGTCGTGCTGATCAAGGCCACTCAAGGTCGCGTCTATTTGACCCAGGCTGGAAATACGGCCCTTAGCGCTGTTATTGACCTGCCCGCTACTGATTTTTAAGCCCGCATTACTGGTGATGCGACCGGCCTGACTGTTATCCAGATCGGTGCTGGTCAACACCATGGCACCGTTGGCGCTGAGTACCCCAGCATGGCTGTTATCAAGGTGGCCCGTGCTGACGGTCAAGCTACTGTCAGTGAGCAGTTTGCCGCCTTGGTTATTCAGTGAACTGCTCACCACCTGTAGAGCACCGGCGCTGGACAGAACACCGGCCTGACTGTTGTTTACGCTGGCGGCTTTAACGTTGAGGCCACCTTCGCTGATCAGGTTGCCGAGGCCGTGGTTATCCAGAGCACCACTCAAATCAAGCAGCAAGGACGTCTGGCTGCTGATCAGTCCGCGCTGGCTGTTATCCAGGCTGCCACCCTTAATAGTGAGAACACCATTGGCGACCACTTGGCCGCCTTGGTTATTTGTCGTGTTGCTCTGCAGATTGAGGGTGCCCTTGCTGGAGATCAGCCCGGCCTGATGATTGTCGATCTGCCCCGCGTTGAGCTGCTGATTGCCATGGCTGATCAGATTGCCTTGATCGTGGTTATCCAGCAGGCCCTGCACATTCATCGTCAGGGTGCTTTCGCTGAGCACCGTGCCTTGGGCACTGTTATCAAAACCGGCAGCTTGTAAGTCGAGAGCATTGACGGCCGAGAACAGACCCAGACGGTTATCGATCAGGCCGCTGGCGATCACGCTCAGCTGTTCACCAATGACCTTGCCGCTGCGGTTGTCCAGGCTCCCCACGCGCAGGTCTGTACGTTTGGCCGACACTTCGCCGGCCTGGTTATTCAGGCTGGTGGTGGTGGTGAGACTGACCTGTTGCTGGCTGGCGAGCAGGCCATTGCGGTTATCCACCAAGGCCGCATGCGTATCTAAAGAACCAAGGCCAATCACTCGGCCCTGGTTGTTATTCAGTGCGCCATCGACGGTTAACGTCGTACTGCCTTGGCTATGCAGCAGACCGTTCTGGCTATTGTCCAGGCTGGCGGCCTTGGCCTTCAGTGTCGATGTGGCCAGTACACGGCCCGAGCGGTTGTCCAGCTGGCCAGTGGTGATAGTGGTGTTTACGGCGCTGAGGGTACCGACCTGGTTATTGACGCCCTGGCTGGCCTGAACCATCAGATCCCGGCTGGCCAGGACGCTGCCGCTGTTGCGCACGCTCTGGCTGACAATACTCACATCACCATGGGTGTTGCGGGTGTTATTGGCTTCAACGCCGGCTTCGATCAGGCTGCGGTTGTCCAATTGCACGGCGGACAGGTCGATACGTTCACGTGCGGCCAAACTTTGATTGTTGATCAGTGCACCGGCGCTCTGCACGGTGAGACTGTTACCCGCATAGACCTTGCCGTTGAGTTCGGCGCTGGCAGCCTTGAGCTGAATGTTATTGCTCGCGGCCACCTGGGTCAGATTGAGGTGACCATTGCTATCGATCTGGATATCGCCCGCACTGGCAGCCATATCGCCGGCCAGTTTTACACCCACACCGGCTTCGGTACCGACCAGGCGAATCGCGCCGGCGTACATGCCGCCCAAGGCCGAGCTGTCGATAGCCAGTTGCGGTTTAGCCGATCCATCGTCGGCCTTGGCAGTGGCGGCCAGGGTGGTGGCATCCACCTGGTTACGCCCGGTGATTATGTTCAGGCGATTGGCGTAAATCTCCGCGTTGAGCTTGGTGCTACGGGTAATCAGGTCGAACTGCTCGATATTGCTGGCGTTGAGGCCGGCGCCTTCGATGGTAATAGAGCCGCCATTCACATCGAAGCTGCTCAGGCGTCCGTTGTCGATCACCGGCTTACCCGTGGTCAACGTGGCGTGTGGGGTGTTGATAAAACCACAGCCATCACAGGTAACGCCGTGCGGGTTGGCGATTATGACGTGGGCCGCCTGGCCGGCGACTTCGGTGTAGCCTCGCAGCTGACTGGCATTGCCGCCGGTGACCTCGTTCAAAATCAGACCGGCAGCGCCATTAGCAAGGTTGGGGTTGCCAACGATGATGCCGCCCAGTTGGGTGCCCTGGGTTCTGCCGGTAACGTTGTTGAGGATCAGCCCTTGCGTCTCGACGTTGTAGTCACTGAACTTGTTGTGCGACAGGCCATTGCCATTGGGGGTGGCTATGTTGACGATAGGCACGCCGTTGCCGGCCTGGCCCAGCTGGGTATTGCTGCCTGCCGCAGCATCAATGGTCAGTTCAGCTGCCGTTGCAACAATCGGATTAAGAAACAAAACACCGATCAATACAGTGGCTACGTTTTGAAAAAACGGGCAGCGAACATCCATGTAAAAACACTCCAAACAACAAGCTAAAACGGAAAGTTAGGGCGACTCAGAAGAACGCTTCAACCCGGAAATACATCGGGCTTTCTGGCTCAGTGATGTACGACGGGCGTTCAAGTGACTGCGAAAAGGTTACCGACGCCGCCAGATATTGGCCGCGTGCGCTGAGTTCCAGGGCATTGCCACTCATACGGCCATGAGCCACTGGATTGAACGGACCGTGCTCGATAACCCCGACGTCATAGGCCAGGGTCGCGCCGTACTCTTGCAGCCAAGGCTGTAGGCTGGTCCAGGCTATCGGCCGACGCCAACGCAGCTGATTGCGCCAATAGCCACCACTGTCACCGGACAGCGACTGCTCCTTGAAACCGCGCACCGACGACAACCCACCAATGCTGATGCGTTGCGGGCTGAACAGCACGTCTTCACTCTGTTGGCCGGTGGCCAAGCTGTCGACACTGAACGACTCGTCCCACAACTGAAAGGGCTGCAGGTAGCTCAGGGTCAGGCTGTATTTGTTGTAGCGGGCAACTGGTTCTGCGCCTTGGGGATGGTTGTTCGCATCCGCGCCAAAGAGCCCAATGCCACGCTGCCAACCGGCATCCAGGTTGACGAATGCCGAGCCGATACGGCGACCATGGTTAAAGCCCACTTGGCTTTCGGAAAGATCCTGACTGGAAACATCTACCAGGCTGTCTTCGATGTAGTTACGTGTACTGGTTTCGCTGACACCAAGGCTGGCGGCGGTCTTGCTCACGCTATCGCGATGCAACACGCGCTCGGCACGCAGTTGCTGGGTTTTGCTGTCGCCTTTTTGCTCGAAATCAAAATTCGAGGCCTGGCCCAATGAGCGATAGAGGTTTTGGCTGTAGTTGTAGTTAAACGTCCACCAGCCATAGGGCAGGCTGTAGCCAAGGCTCTGGTTATTGGAGTGGCGCCAGGTATCACTGACCGTGTCGCCACCGGCGCGCAAGTTCAGCTGATCAGCCAACCCCAATGGACTGTCCCAATCTAGGCCCGCACCCCATTGCTGTTCGCCGGTGCTGTCTTGACCGTCATTGTTGCGATTGAAATTTACCCGCCATGGTTTGTCGCGCTGGCCCTTGAGCTGTACACGACTACCGCCGACTTCCTGACCGGGTAACAACTCCATCTGCGCCTGGCGCGATGGCAAGCGATTAACCTGATCGACCAACTGCTCCAAATCGCGCAGGTTAAGCACTTCGCCGACTTGGCCGGGGAACGTCATACCCAGTTCACGCGGGCTGACCACCTCGGAGCTTTCTAAGCCTTCGAGCTTGCCTTCCACCACCATGATTTCCAGCTCGCCATCCGATAGATCCTGCTGCGGCAGGTAGGCGCGAGTGGTTACATCGCCACGATCAATATATTGATTGGTGATGACCTTCAGCAGCTCATTAAGCTGCCCGGCGCCCAGGCATTTACCCAGGAAGGGTGCCACCAACTCGTTGCGCACCGATTCACTGAGATGCTCTGCACCCTTGAGCGTAATGCGCTGAATGTCGAAGCAACGGCTATCCGGCGCGCTCGGCGTAACTGGCGTAGTCGGCGTTACTTGCGGTAGTTGCTGGAGGTCATTGAGGCGTTGCTGCTGCTGCTCAAGCAAGCGTTCCTGGCGTTGACGGATCAAGTCTTGATCGCCTGGAGAAGGCGGTAGCGAAGCGGCGCTTGCCGCACCACACAGAAGCACGCAAAGCGTCGAAAGAGCACAGAGATGGCGAAGAAAAAGCACGCGTTTCAGTCCATTGATCGGCAAAGGGGCGCGATAGTAACAAGATGTGAGCGAATTGAGTATGTGCTCTCCATACTTGCCCCGATGAGCGGGCACCATATCGCTTGGGCCAAGCTCAACTTGGTATCGGGGCAATCGCTTTTGGCAAAAGAACGTTTATGCAAATACCAAGGATAAGTGATCGACGCTTAACAGCTCAGCTCAGCCCTGTAAACGTCGAAGGTGCTGCCATCCTTTTTTCGACACTAAGCAGGCCTACAGGGAATCAATCACCACCCGATGAAATCTTGACCATTACAAGGGCGGTCATCAGACAGCGCCAAGCGCACGCAGCTTGACGCGCCCCTAGGACTCAGCAGCCATAGCGTATTACTGTATATCCTCGGCCTGCTGCTGTGGCAGCGTGGCACTCCAGATGACATACAGCGTTTCCACCCTCGTCTGCCCCTTCTCATAAGCATCGAACGCCGCCTCTACAACAACGGGCTTATCAGGCCATGATTGGCTCACCCCTTGCGCATCGAAAAGCCGACGCTTGGATGCCTGACTGATGAAGCGCGCCTTGATATCGTCCTCAATCTCTTTGCGATTAGACAGCAGGTGCATGCCGGCATCCGTGGGAAATGCCACGCATGCCAAGTTGTTCTCCTCAGCGATTTGCGTGGCTACGTC
>MHZN01000270.1 GCA_001830395.1 Pseudomonadales bacterium RIFCSPLOWO2_12_59_9
AGGCCTGGGCCACTTCATCGACCGGCAACTGCGCGCCCCATAACTCCACGGCGTCGCCCAGCTGCGCCTGCGGCAGGTCGGTGACGTCGACACTCAACATGTCCATGGAAACCCGCCCGACCAACGGCGCGCGCCGCCCGGCAATCAGCACCGGCGTGCCGCTCGGCGCATGCCGTGGATAGCCATCGGCATAACCACAGCTGACGGTGGCGATACGCGAATCACGCGGCGCCGTCCAGCTGGCGCCATAACCGACCGACTCGCCGGCCGGCACCTCGCGCAGGCCGATGATTTGCGCGGTCAGGCTCATGGCCGCACGCAGCCCCAACTCGGCAACGCTCAGGTCGGCAAAGGGCGTGGCACCGTAGAGCATGATGCCGGGGCGCAACCAGTCCATATGCGCCGCCGGAATGCACAGGATGGCCGCCGAGTTGGCCAGGGAGCGCTGGGCGAAATCCAGGTCGAGCAAGTCGAGAAACACCTCCACTTGCTGCTCGGTCAGCGGGTGGCCACGCTCATCGGCGCAGGCGAAGTGGCTGAGCAGGTTCAACTCCACCACCTGCGACGCGCCCTGCAAGCGCCCGTGCCAGGCGCGCAACTGCTCGGGACTGAAACCCAGGCGATGCATGCCGCTGTCGAGCTTGAGCCAGACCCGCAACGGCGCCACCAGCGTACCAGTCAGCAAGGCTTCGGCCTGCTCGGCGCCCTGCACCACCACGTCCAGCCCCAGCTGCGCCGCAAGCTGGTATTCGCTGGCTTCAAAGCAGCCTTCCAGCAGCAGAATCCGCGCGCTGGCATTTGACTCGCGCACCACCAGCGCCTCTTCCAAACAGGCCACGGCAAAACCATCGGCCTGCGCCGCCAGCGCCTCGACCACCTCGCGCACGCCGTGGCCGTAGGCATTCGCCTTGACCACCGCAAAGGCATAGCGGCCCGGCGCACAGCGCTGGGCGAAAGCATAATTATGGCGAATGGCGGCTAAATCGACAGTGGCAACAAGAGGACGCATGGACACAGCCCTAAAACAAAACGGGCGCCCATCTTAACCGCTGGGCGCCCGTTTTTATTGTTGATCTAAATCGGCGCGTCGTTGCCTGGCAAACCGTAGCGAGCGCTGCGCTGGCAATAAGCCCGGAGCACAGCAACCGCAGTGAACATTTGTTCATGAGGATTGCGCGCACCGCGTGACGCAGCCAGCGCAGCGCGCAGTAGGTTTGCGGGGTAACGACCTATTCGTCGTCGAACTGATAGCTCCCCGGCGCCAGATTTTCGAAGCGAGTGTACTTACCCAGAAAGGCCAGCCGCGTGGTGCCGATCGGGCCGTTCCGCTGCTTGCCGATGATGATTTCGGCGATGCCCTTGTACTCGGTCTCCGGGTGATACACCTCGTCGCGGTAGACGAACATGATCACGTCGGCGTCCTGCTCGATGGCGCCGGATTCACGCAAGTCGGAGTTGATCGGGCGCTTGTTCGGTCGTTGCTCCAGCGAGCGGTTGAGCTGGGACAGCGCCACCACCGGGCAGTTGAACTCTTTGGCCAGGGCCTTCAAGGAGCGGGAGATTTCCGAAATCTCGTTGGTGCGGTTATCGCCACTGGAGCCGGCGATCTGCATCAGCTGCAGGTAGTCGATCATGATCAACGCCAGCTCGCCGTGCTCACGCACCAGGCGGCGGGTGCGGGCGCGCATTTCCGAGGGGCTGATGCCGGCGGTATCGTCGATAAACAGCTTGCGGTCATTGAGCAGATTGACCGCCGAGGTCAGCCGCGGCCAATCGTCGTCATCCAAACGGCCGGCCCGCACCTTGGTTTGGTCGATACGGCCTAGGGACGAGAGCATCCGCATGATCAGCGAGTCACCGGGCATTTCCAGCGAGTAGACCAGCACCGCCTTGTCGCTGCGCAGCACCGCGTTTTCCACCAGGTTCATGGCGAAGGTGGTTTTACCCATCGACGGACGGCCGGCAACGATGATCAAGTCGGCCGGTTGCAGGCCGCTGGTCATCTCATCCAGATCGGTATAACCGGTGGACAGCCCGGTAATGCCGCCGCCGGTGTTGAACAGGGTATCGATGCGATCGATGGCCTTGGTCAGCAAGGCATTCACCGATACCGGGCCGCCGGTTTTTGGCCGGGCCTCGGCGATCTGGAAGATCTTGCGCTCGGCCTCGTCGAGAATCTCGGCGGCATTGCGGCCTTGCGGGTTGAAGGCGCTGTCGGCCACTTCACTGCTGATGCCGATCAACTGGCGCAAGGTGGCGCGCTCGCGGACGATCTGCGCATACGCCTTGATGTTGGCCACCGAGGGGGTGTTCTTGGCCAGCTCACCGAGATAGGCCAGGCCGCCGGTCTGCGCGGTCTGGCCTTCCTTGTCGAGCATCTCCGACAGGGTCACTACGTCGAACGGCTGGTTGTGGTCGGCCAACTTGGCGATCGCGCGGAAAATCAGCCGATGGTCGTGGCGATAAAAATCGCCATCGGAAACCTGATCCAGCACCCGCTCCCAGGCATCGTTATCCAGCATCAAGCCACCCAGCACGGCCTGTTCGGCCTCGATGGAGTGCGGCGGCACCTTGAGTGCGGCTGTTTGCAGATCGTACTGCTCTGGGGCGGCGATAGTGTTCATGGGTTCCCGCAAATTCTGGTGCTGCACAAAGACAAAAGGCACGTCATCGTTTTCACAATGACGTGCCCAATGTTAGCGAGCCGGCGCTTGCGCGCAAGCTCACGGCGACGCTTAGCCGGCTACTACGATCACACGGACTGTAGCTTCAACGTCGGTGTGCAAGTGCACAGCAACGTCGTATTCGCCAGTAGCGCGAATAGTGCCATTCGGCAGACGCACTTCACTCTTAGCCACTTCAACGCCAGAGGCGGTCAGGGCGTCAGCAATGTCGTGAGTACCGATGGAACCGAACAGCTTGCCTTCATCACCAGCGGTAGCGGTGATGGTGACTTCCAACTCAGCCAGTTGAGCGGCGCGAGATTCGGCGCAAGCCTTCTTCTCAGCAGCAGCTTTTTCCAACTCGGCGCGGCGCACTTCAAACGCAGCCACGTTGGCGGCGGTTGCAGCGGTAGCCTTGCGTTGCGGCAGCAAGTAGTTACGACCGTAACCGGCCTTAACATTCACTTTATCGCCCAGGTTGCCCAGGTTGGCGATTTTTTCCAGCAGGATAATTTCCATTTGGTTCAAACCTCTTTAACTTTTAACCTTCACCGTTCGCAGGCCCGGCGCCATTTTTGCGCGCCAGACGACCACGAAAATCAAACAGACTGTCAACCACAGCCAAAAGACAGATCAAGTTCCCGAGTAGCAACACAGCGACATACAGGCCGATTTTCCAGAAACTGGAAAGCCGCTTCATTTCGATCAGACCGTGCCCTAAGGCCAGTCCGGCGAAAAACAGCGGCACCATGCAGATCGGTGCCAATACTGCGGCCGGCACTCCCAGCTGCGGTGTCACCAGGACACCTGCCAGCAGGGGTAAGGCCACTGTCGACGGTAAACGCACCGCCCGAAACTCTTGACCGAAGCCGCCAGGGTTGTACAGCGCTGCTTGCCAGTACCGCGCCAGCACCAGACAAAGTACGCACGTCACCTGCAATGAGGAGGCGAGCAAACCAGTCACGGTTGCATTCAACGATTCTTGCAAGCTGGCCATTTGCTCAGCTGGCACCTTGCTCTCCGCTGCAAACTGTTGCAGCACTTGGCGAACAGCGTCCGCCAGTGCCGCAATCAGTTCTGCAGAAGTAGCCCAGAGCACCAGCGCAAACAGCACGCCCAGTACAACACTGGCCAACAACACCCAAGTCCAGGAATCACTGGCGCGTAACACCTGCGCCAGTAACAGTGTGCCCAGCATGATCAGCAGAATGCTCGGATCACCGAGAAACCACCAAAACACCGCCGGCAACAACGCCCAGATAACAATCGGGAAAGCGTCATTCATGCCACGCCTGAGCAGTACGAGACTGCCCGCTGCGGCACTTAACCAGAACAACAGCGGCAATGCCGCCGAACCCACCACCGCTAAGGTGGCCTGCATGCGGCCGCGCATAATGAATTCTGCCAGGGCACGCATGCGATCTATCCTTTACTGCTTGTCAACTGCCTGGTCTTAGCGGCCGTGGCTGTCGGTGTAAGGCAACAGGGCCAGGAAGCGGGCGCGCTTGATAGCGGTAGCCAGCTGACGCTGATAACGAGCCTTAGTACCGGTGATACGGCTAGGAACGATTTTGCCGGTTTCAGATACATAAGCTTTCAGAGTGTTGAGATCTTTGTAATCGATCTCTTTCACTTCTTCAGCAGTGAAACGGCAGAACTTACGACGACGGAAGAAACGTGCCATGAGAGTGGCTCCTCAATAGATCCGTGGATTACTCGTCAGCGTGGTCGCTGTCGCTGTCATCACTGTCATCGCCATGGGCGGATTCAGAGCCTTCAGGACGGTCACGACGTTCGCGGCGCTCGCTACGATTTTCCTCAGCCTTGAGCATCTCGGACTGGTCGATAACGGCCTCGTCGCGACGGATGACCAGGTTACGGATCACGGCATCGTTGTAACGGAAGTTGTCTTCCAGCTCAGCCAAGGCTTTGCCGGTGCATTCAACGTTCAGCATCACGTAGTGAGCCTTGTGAACATTGTTGATTGCATAGGCCAGTTGACGACGGCCCCAATCTTCCAGGCGGTGAATTTTGCCGCCGTCTTCTTCGATCAGCTTGGTATAACGCTCAACCATGCCGCCGACTTGTTCGCTTTGGTCCGGGTGAACCAAAAAGATGATTTCGTAATGACGCATAAATGCTCCTTACGGGTTTAGCCTGCCACCAGAGCGGTCAGACAAGGAGTGAATAACACTGTGTGTCTTGCCCATCAGTAAGATGCAAAAGCACCTCGGCCGACGACAAGGCCGGCAATTCTAGAGAAGCCGCCAGCCATGCGCAAGGTAATTGGTGATTATTTGATCAATCGAGACAAGCCGGGCCGAAACACCCCAAGGCGTCGACCCGGCCACTTGCGGGAGTTACTTCGGCGCTTTGGCGCGGCGCTGGCGCAGCACTTCAAATAGGCAGACGCCGGTGGCCACCGAGACGTTGAGACTGCTGACGCTACCCGCCATTGGCAGGTGCACCAGATAATCGCAGTGTTCACGAGTCAGGCGACGCATGCCCTTGCCTTCGGCGCCCATCACCAGCACGGTTGGCCCGGTCATGTCCTGCTGATAAATCTCCACCTCGGCCTCGCCAGCCGTGCCGACGATCCACAGACCCCGCTGCTGGAGCTTCTCCAGGGTGCGCGCCAAGTTGGTGACTGCCACCAAGGGAATCACCTCGGCAGCGCCACAGGCGACCTTACGCACCGCAGGCGTCAGGGTGGCCGACTTGTCTTTGGGCACAATCACCGCCAGCGCACCTGCTGCATCGGCGGAACGCAAGCAGGCACCGAGGTTATGCGGGTCGGTTACACCGTCCAGCACCAACAGCAAGGGCGGGCCTTCGGCGCGATCGAGCAACTCCTCAAGCATCGCCTCGCCCCACACCTGGCTCGGGCTAACCTCAGCCACCACGCCCTGATGCACACCCTCCACCCAAGCATCCAGCTCGCGACGCTCGGCCTGGCCCACCGGCACCCGCGATTGCGCGGCCAGCTCAACCAGCACCTTAACGCGCGGATCGTTGCGATTTTCCGCCAGCCAGACTTGCTTAACCCGTTTCGGGTGATGACGCAGCAGCGCTTCTACGGCGTGTACGCCGTAGATTTTCTCCAGAGCACTCATGGCTTAGCCTTAGGTTTACGTGCCGCGCCAGACTTGGCTGGGCCTTTACGGTGACTGCCTGATTTAGCCGCTTTATCTGCCGGTTTAGCCGGCGCCGAGCTGCCTGCCTTGGAGCGCCCAGCGCCCTTGGCATCAGTCTGTAACGACTGTTTTACTTCGCGACTGCGCTTTACATCGGTATTGCCAAACGACAGATCAGCCTTGGCTGGCGCGCCCTTCGCCGCACGCGCACGCGGAGCGGCGGCCGAGTCGCGGCCTTTGCGACCAATAGGTGCATCCAGCACGCTTTGCGCCATCTCGAAATCGATCTTGCGCTCGTCCAAGTCAACCCGCATCACCCGCACATCGACACTGTCGCCCAGACGGAAGCTGCGACCGGTGCGCTCACCCGCCAAGCGGTGATGAACTGGATCGAAGTGATAGTAATCGCCCGGCAATGCAGTGACATGCACCAGACCTTCGACGTAAATATCTTTCAGCTCTACAAACAGACCAAAGCCGGTTACCGCGGTGATCACACCATTGAAGGTCTCGCCAACGCGATCCTTCATGAACTCGCACTTGAGCCAGTTCACCACATCACGGGTGGCCTCATCGGCACGCCGCTCAGACAGCGAGCACTGCTCACCCAAATGGCTCAACGCCGGCTCGTCGTACGGATAGATGCGCGCCTTGGGAATCGTCATGGCGCCAGCACGTTTAACGTGCGGCGTATCGATTTTGGAGCGAATCACACTGCGAATGGCTCGATGGGTGAGCAAATCCGGGTAACGGCGAATCGGCGAAGTGAAGTGAGTGTAGGCCTCGTAATTCAAGCCAAAGTGGCCCTGATTATCGGCGCTGTACACCGCCTGGCTCAGCGAGCGCAGCATCACCGTCTGGATCAAGTGAAAATCCGGACGATTGCGAATGCTCGCCAGCAAGGCTTGGTAGTCTTTCGGCGACGGGCCGTCTTTGGCCTTACCGCGATGCAGCGACAAACCCAGCTCAGCCAAAAAGGCTTTGAGCTTCTCCAGGCGCTCCGGCGGCGGACCGTCATGCACACGGTAGAGCGCTGGGATTTCGTGCTTTTTGAGGAACTCGGCAGTGGCCACGTTGGCCGCCAGCATGCATTCCTCAATCAATTTATGCGCATCGTTACGGGTGGTCGGACGGATTTCGGCGATCTTGCGATCGGCACCGAAGATGATCCGGGTTTCCTGGGTTTCGAAATCGATCGCGCCACGCTCTTGGCGCGCCGCCAGCAACACCTGATACAGCGAGTAAAGCTGCTTGAGGTGCGGCACCACATTGGCGTATTCGCCGCTTAATTTTTTCGCCTCAGCAGTTTTCGGATGCTCAAGCATGGAACTGACCTTGTTGTAGGTCAGCCGCGCATGGGAATGAATCACCGCTTCGTAAAACTGGTAGTCGGTCATCTTGCCGGTTTTCGAGATACTCATCTCGCAAACCATTGCCAGCCGATCAACATGCGGATTCAGCGAGCACAGGCCATTGGATAATTCCTCCGGCAGCATCGGAATCACGCGTTCCGGGAAGTACACCGAGTTGCCGCGCACGGTCGCCTCGATGTCCAGCGCCGAATCGACTTTGACGTAATGGGACACGTCGGCGATGGCCACATAGAGTTTCCAGCCACCGGAGAACAGGTTCCACTTGCCACCCGCTTTCTCGCAGAGCACGGCGTCGTCGAAGTCGCGCGCATCCTCACCGTCGATGGTCACGAACGGTAGATGGCGCAAATCAACGCGCTTTTCTTTGTCTTTCTCTTCGACTTCCGGCTTGAGCTTGGCGGCTTCTTTGAGCACGGCCTCCGGCCAAACGTGGGGAATGTCATAGCTGCGCAGAGCGACGTCAATCTCCATGCCCGGCGCCATGTAGTTGCCAACCACCTCAACGATATCGCCCTGCGGCTGGAAGCGCGCAGTTGGCCAATGGGTGATTTTCACCTCAACAAACTGGCCAATCTTGGAATTGGCCGCACGCCCCGGCGTTACCAGTACTTCTTGCTGAATTTTCGGATTATCGGCGATCACAAAGCCGATACCGCCTTCCTCGTAGTAGCGACCAACGATGCTTTCGTGGGCGCGCGTCAGCACCTCAACAATCGCACCCTCGCGACGACCGCGACGATCCAGCCCGGAAACCCGCGCCAGACCACGGTCACCATCAAACACCAGGCGCATCTGCGCCGGGCTCAAAAACAGATCATCACTGCCATCATCGGGGACCAGAAAACCAAAGCCATCGCGATGACCGCTCACCCGACCCAGGATCAGATCCAGCTTGTCCACCGGCGCATAAGTGCCGCGCCGGGTATAGATCAGCTGGCCGTCGCGCTCCATGGCGCGCAGTCGACGTCGCAGCGCCTCAACCTGCTCTTCGGTGGTCAGACCGAACTCTTCCACCAACTGCTCACGATTGGCCGCCGAGCCGCGATCATCGAGCTGTTTTAAGATCAGCTCACGGCTAGGGATCGGGTTGTCGTATTTTTCCGCTTCACGCGCGGCCTCTGGATCGAGGGATTGCCAATCGGCCATTAGAAAGAATTCACCTTATTTTGCATAAATAGTATTTACCTTGCGCCTATTGAAACGCGAATCGTCGGCTTAGGTTAGCTTAACCGACTCAATAAAATTTATTTTACCTGAAGTGTTTACAAGTAAAAACCTGATCCGTATAGTGCGGCCCCACAACAGCGGTAAACGCCGTTGTAGTTGAGACTAGATGAGCGATCATCAAACTCAGCGCCCAGATGGCGGAATTGGTAGACGCACATGGTTCAGGTCCATGCGGTGGCAACATCGTGGAAGTTCGAGTCTTCTTCTGGGCACCAATTACAAGCCAAGCAACTACCATTGCTTAGCGACAAAAAAACCGGCTTAGGCCGGTTTTTTTCTGCCTGCGATTCAGCCATCACCAGCATTCACCCGCCCCTTCCTGCGCCTTTATCACCCGAACAAGCCACTCAGCCGAACAAAAAAAGGGCCGCCAATGGCGACCCTTTTTCCCGCAGCCTTTACGACTCAGGCAAAGGGATGACGCAACACGATGGTTTCGTTGCGGTCCGGCCCCGTCGAGACGATATCGATCGGCGCACCGACCAGATCTTCAATACGCGCGATGTAAGCGCGAGCATTGACCGGCAACTCCTCCAGCGTCTTGGCACCCAAGGTCGACTCAGTCCAGCCCAGCATCTCCTCGTAGACCGGCTGCAAACCGATATAGCTGTCAGCATCGGTCGGCGCATCGATGACCGCGCCATTGGCATCCTGATAGCCGACACAGATGCGGATAGTCTCCAGACCATCCAACACGTCGAGCTTGGTCAGACACAGCCCCGAGATGCTGTTGATCTCGATGGCGCGACGCAGGATGACCGCATCAAACCAACCGCAACGGCGTGCACGCCCAGTGGTCGAACCGAACTCGTGGCCACGCTTGGCCAGGAAGGCACCCACCTCATCAAACAACTCGGTCGGAAACGGCCCTGCCCCAACACGCGTGGTGTAAGCCTTGGTGATCCCGAGAATGTAGTCCAGGTACATAGGACCGAAGCCCGAACCCGTGGCAATGCCGCCAGCCGTGGTATTGGAGCTGGTCACGTACGGATAGGTACCGTGATCGATGTCCAGCAGCGAGCCTTGCGCGCCCTCGAACATAATGTCTTTGCCAGCACGGCGCATGTCGTGCAGCACTGCCGTGACGTCAACCATCAACGGCTTGAGCAGCTCGGCGTATTCCATGCACTCATCAAAGGTCTGCTGGAAGTCGATAGCCGGCTCCTGGTGATAATTAACCAGGACAAAGTTGTGGTACTTGAGCAGCTCGGCAAGCTTGGTAGCAAAGCGCTCCGGATGGAACAGATCACCGACGCGCAGCCCGCGACGGGCAACCTTATCTTCATAGGCCGGCCCAATGCCGCGCCCGGTGGTGCCGATCTTGGCATCACCGCGGGCTTTCTCGCGCGCCTGATCGAGCGCCACGTGATAAGACAAAATCAGCGGGCAAGACGGGCTGATGCGCAAACGCTCGCGCACCGGCACGCCTTTCTCTTCGAGCTTGATGATTTCGCGCATCAAGGCATCCGGCGCAACCACCACGCCGTTACCGATCAGGCACTGCACGCCTTCGCGCAGAATGCCCGACGGGATCAAATGCAGAACGGTCTTCTCGCCATTGATCACCAGGGTATGACCAGCGTTATGGCCACCTTGATAGCGCACCACAGCAGCAGCCTGTTCGGTCAGCAGATCAACGATCTTGCCTTTACCCTCGTCACCCCATTGAGTGCCCAGGACTACGACATTCTTACCCATAACACTTGTCCTCTTTGCGAAAGCTAGATGCCGGCGCAGGCCGGCGGAAACAATTCATTGCACCAGCGCTAGAGCGCCAACGGCGCTACCTGCCAACGTCCGTCGAGCAACTGCAACTGGCGATCACAACCGGCCTCTCGCGCTGCTGACAACGCCTGCCCAGGCAGCGCCTGCACCACGCGCACACCTTCGGCGCGCAACCGCTGCACGGCCTGCCACAGATAGACATCATGGCTATCGACAGCCCAAACCCCGAGCGGCTGTTCAATGGCCGGCAGGCGACCGAGACTGACGAGGTTTTTTAAATCGGTAGAGAAACCAGTGGCTGGACGGGCACGACCAAAGTCCGCACCTATATCGTCATAACGACCACCCTGGGCAATCGACTGACCAACACCCGGTACGAATGCGGCGAATACCACACCCGTGTGATAGTGATAGCCACGCAGCTCGCCAAGGTCGAAATACAGCGGCAACTCGGGATAACGCAGGCTCAGGGTGTCGGCGATCGCCATC
>MHZN01000271.1:0-5908 GCA_001830395.1 Pseudomonadales bacterium RIFCSPLOWO2_12_59_9
GAGCAAAAAGGTGAGGATCTGGGTCTTGGCGAAAATCCGCGTGACCAGCTCGCAGTCCTTGAGGTTGTAACGGGCCAGGGCCGGTTTGTCCTGGACGAACATGCGGTCGATTTCGTCCATGCGCTGATAGGGCGTGGCGATGTCCTTGCCTTCACCGAGCAGGGTCTGGGCGACGTTTTCCAGGCTGAAGGAGGGGAAGCTCCAGGTCGCCTCGCGCAGCGCTTCGATGCCATCGATCAGCAAGCGCCCGGCGGCAGACGCGAAGTAATGCTGCTTGCGGGTACCGTGCTCGCGCCACTGCATCTCCTCGCCATCGCGGCCCAGGCGTAAGGGGATGGCCAGTCGCCGCGCATGTTCATGCAGCACGCGCAGGTCGAACTGCACCAGGTTCCAGCCAATGATGGCATCCGGGTCATGTTCGGCCAGCCACTGGTTGAGTTTGACCAGCAACTGGCCGCGGCTGTCGCAGTACTCCAGCTGGAAATTCTCGGCCGCCTCCTGGCCGTTGCTGCGCCCGAGCATATACACCTGGCGCTGACCGCAGCCTTCGATGGCGATGGAATACAGCTCGCCGAAGGCGTTGGTTTCTATGTCCAGGGAGGCCAGCTTGAGCTGCGGCCGATAGTCCGGCGCCGGTTTGATCTGCGCTTCCAGCAGCAGGCCACTGGCATCCGGCGTGCCGGTAAAACTCACCGGCGCGGTAATGAACCGCTCCATCAGGTAGCGCTCGGGCGGGCGAATATCGGCTTCATAGACATCGACGCCGGCGCGGCGCAGGCGTTTGTCGAGGTCAATCAACTGCCGGTGTTGCTGGCAATACAGGCCCAGCACCGGCCGCTGATGAAAGTCGCGCAGCCCCAGTGGGCGCAGTTCCACGCCCGGCTCAGCGACCAGCAGCGCCTCGGCCTGGTCCCGCTGCGCCGCCGGAATAAAAGCCACCGAAGGTTGTGCGGGCAGGCGGATATGCCGCGGCCCATTATCGGTCGCCAGCCAAAACTCGATCTGCGTCCCCGCCGGCGTATCCCGCCAATGCCGGGTCAGGACAAAACCCTGCTGTAATTCCACCACTGCAACCCCAAGGCTTTGCTTCAAGGGGACGATTGTACGTGGCATTGGGCGTCTGGGCGGGACGGCAGCTACCGGGCTGCTCGGAAGCGGTTGCGGTGGGCCTCACTCGGTAGTCGCTCATGGTGGTGTTTTATAACTTTTATATAAGTGCTGGGTTTTATTAATGTCGCAATGAACTGGTTATACGGGTGATGTGGACGGTGTTGTTGGCGATGCTTGACTATTGTGCGGGGTAGTTATTTGTTTATGCTTTTTAAATATGTGACGTGCCGGCACTGTTGTTGTATTTAATTAATGATCGGTAAACGGTGAGCCGTATAGCTTATGTGCTGTTACTTATATAGCGGATAAATATATGGTTGAAAATGCGTGGCATCGGCGCTGTTGTATGGCTTGCAGTCCAAGCCAAGGCCGTCGTGCAGGCTGTTCATCGGCGGGGCATCATGCTGTGCAGTTGCACGGGTGCCCTGGGTTTCTGGAGACCAGGCGGTCCGGCCTGAGGGGGCGAGACGCGCTGGAGTCATGGTAAATGAGGGGAAAGGTCATGTATGCACCTGACGAATTACATATTTTAGGAGCGAGTGCTGGTCTGGATGATGATGAGGTCACAACGCTGTGGCAAAAAGCCCGTCAATACGCGTTAGATGAACTCGGTAGTGCCAGTCATCCGAAATACGACCATGAAACACATCGGCTGATGTTGCGCTTGATAGAAGATGCGGCAACTGAAGGGATTCCTCCTGATTTAGTGCCTTGGGTTATGTTTGATTTCCACATAGGTGCTTTGTACGTGGATGCTCGTCGCGGTATCAAGACGGTCGGTGGTTATATAAAAGAGCATTTGCCTGGCAAACACAGCGGGTGAGGCCCTGTATGTGGCCCGCCCCCCGCCCGCTGAACAAACTTAGGGTCCAGCGGCCTAGGGGTTGTTACCGTCAGTGGCGTAGCTTGTGCTCGCCACAGGCAGTATTGCGACCACTCAGCTGCACCAAGCGACGGACTGTTCGCGCCTCCTGGGTTCGCCCTGCACAGCTCTTGGCCTGCATCGATCCTGAAGCGGGGCAGGGTGAAAGCCTCGAAGGGTTTTCCAGCGTGGCTACATTTTTTTGTTCCTGGGGTCGTCTGCCGGGTTGTGGTAATTGATCCCCCAGGGGCCCGTGCCGTGGAGCTGGAGCACGGTTTCCTGATCGCGACTGGCGGCGTACATCGACACGCCGGCGGGAATGATCAGGGTGTCGCCCGGTTGATAGGCTTTGGCCTGGGCCGGATCAAAGGTGTCTCCGGTGGCGAAGTAGAAGGTGCCCGAGATCACGGTGACGCGTTCGGTGACGGGATGGGTATGCACGCCGATTTTGGTATTTGCCGGCAGTTTCAAACGCAGGGTAAAAGGCGCGGCGGCTTTCAGATCACCTTCAATCACGGCCATCATCGCACCGGGCCCGACCGATGGCGCGGCGCTCCACTTGAGTGCGGATGGCGTGGCGACAATCAAACCCGCGTCCTCGGCCTGGACGGTCGAGGCGAGGAAGGCTGCGCTGAGTAAGGCCAGCGAAACAGCCACAGCTTTATGGGCGTTCATCATGGTTTCCTCATGTTTTTTTGGGGGGCAGGCCGTTGAAAAATGTAGCGAGCGACGGCTAGGCAAGGCGAAATCAGCCGAAAAAGCGCAGTGTACGAGCGGTACATGAGCATTTTGAGGCTGATTTCAACGCCGCATAGCCGAGCGCAGTAGTTTTTCAACGGCCTGGTAGTGCAACAGAGGCAAATATAGCTGCCAAGCACAGGCGCAAGACCTGCACGATCAAGCCATACAGATGACGGTAGTCGAATGTTGCGGCGTGTATAGATCCATTCTGAACAGCGTTTATAGCGCCTGCTTAGGGCAGGTGACCCCGCAGCATCTGGCGTAATTATTTATGCCGCCTGCACGCAGCCGACCAAGGCCTCGCGGGTTGCCCTCGCCCTACGATCTGCGCCCGCCAAAGCGTCCCGCCAGTGCCAGCCAGGCCAGCAGCGGATAGCAAAAATAATGCAGGCCGAAGATCACCAGGCCCATGGGGCTGGGGTCGTCTTTAAGCGCCATCAGTGCCAGCAAACCCAGGTACAGCAAGGCCAGCACGCCGCCGTAGACGCCGAGCAGGCGCAGCCGTTCGCCCGGCAGCGGTGCGCGGCGTTGCTGGATGAAAAACCACAGGGCCATGCCGCCGGCAACTGTGGCGGCGATCAGCAGGGTGGTCAGCACGCCGCCGAGTTTGCTGAAGGTGCGCAGCAGCAGGTTGAGCACTATGACGGCGGCGACACCGCTTAGGGCCAGGCGGCTAACGGGGACGTGGTTGGTCGGTGTCGATGGAGGATTCACTCGGCTCTCCTGGTGTGGGTTCTCTGGCTTAAGGTGCTTTGCGCATTGGCGCAAGCCACAACCTTATAGAGCACATCGGTGGACTGTTCGCTGCGCTCCTGAGTCCACCCTACGTCCCTACGTTCGTTCTACAGGCTGCGATTGAGGCCGAAGCGTTTTTTCAAGCCGGCTTGCAGCAGGCGCTTGGGGATCAGGGCGGCCATCAGCGGCAGGGCGCGGCTGCCGTTGCCGATGCGCAGCAGGCCGGGGCGTTTTTTGCTTTGTACTGCGGCCAGTACCTGACGGGCAAAGTGCTCGGCGGGAGTCGGGTGGTCTTGGGAGGCGTTGGCGCGGGCGCGGATGCCGTCGCGGATCGGCCACCAGGGCGAGGCCTGGTCGATCAGTTGCTCGGCTTGCTGGCTGGCGTTGGCGCCAAAGCTTGAGGCAATCGCGCCGGGTTGGACTTCCATGACCTCGATGGCGAAGGGCGCCAACTCCATGCGCAAGGCATCGGACAGCGCATGCACGGCGGCCTTGGAGGCGCAGTAGGCGCCGGCGAACGGGGTGACCAGCACGCCGGAGACGCTGCCGATATTGATCACCAAACCACGGCTGCTGCGCAGCAGCGGAAACAGTGCGCGGGTGACGTCGACTACGGCGAACACGTTGGTCTCGAACTGCCGGCGCAGGGCTTCGACGCCGCCATCCAGTAGCGGCCCCATGGCGCCGTAGCCGGCGTTGTTGATCAGCACATCGAGGCGCCCGGCTTCGAGCTGAAGGCACATGGCCAATTGGCTGACGGCCAGGCTGTCGTTGACGTCCAGGGCCACGCCGATAAAACCGGCGGCGTTCAGCGCGGCAATGTCCTCGGCTTTGCGCGCGGTGGCCCAGACCTGATAACCGGCCGTCTTGAAGGCATCGGCAAGGGCGCGGCCGATGCCGCTGGAACAACCGGTAATCAGGGCGGTGGGCTGGGTCATAAGAAGTCCTGTGGGGATGCTTGTGGGGGTGATTGTGCAGAGGTCGGTGCCGATTGTTGCAGAAACCCCCGGTCAGTAGCGCAATGCCTGCATAAAATGGGCTGCGCAGACGTTGGCGTGATGGGTATCGCTGCGCTCAACCCATCCTAGGGTTGTTCTCTGTGAGCGCCACACACCTCGTAGGGTGGGCTTTAGCCCACCAATATTGCTGCGTTCAGGGGTGGTGGGCTGAAGCCCACCCTACGCCGTCGGTCTTCAACAGATAAAACGGGCCCAACGCAAAAAACGCCCGGCCCTTGGCAGGGGCGGGCGTTAGTCATTGCCAGGCTTTAACTGACCAGGCTGAGGCTGGTTTGCAGCGGTTCGACGCTGCGGCCGTAGACGTCTTCCAGCCGCTCGATGTCGTCTTCGCCCAGGTAACTACCCGATTGCACCTCGATGATCTCCAGTGGGATCTTGCCCGGGTTGGCCAGGCGATGCACCGCGGTAATCGGGATGTAGGTGGACTGGTTTTCCGTGAGCAGGAAGGTTTTGTCGTTGCAGGTCACCTGGGCGGTACCCGACACCACAATCCAGTGTTCGGCGCGGTGGTGGTGCATTTGCAGCGACAGCTGGGCGCCGGGTTTGACCGTGATGTGTTTGACCTGGAAGCGCCCGCCCATGTCCACCGAGTCATAGGAGCCCCAAGGACGATAGACCTCGCAATGGGTCTGGGTTTCAGTGCGGCCTTGCTCGTTGAGGGTGTTGACCAGCTGTTTGACCTCCTGCACGCGGTCTTTGTGGGCAATCATCATGGCGTCTTTGGTTTCCACCACCACTATGTCCTGCAGACCGATCACCGAGACCAGTTTGCCGTTGCCGTGCACCAGGCAGTTGAAACTGTCGCGCACCACCACGTCGCCCTTGGTGACGTTGCCGTTGCTGTCTTTCTCATTGACATCCCACAGCGATGACCAGCAGCCGACATCGCTCCAGCCGGCGTCGAGGGGGACCACGCAGGCGCGTTGGGTTTTTTCCATCACCGCGCAGTCGATCGAATCATTTGGGCAGCACTCGAAGGTGGCCGCGTCGATGCTGATCTGTTCGCCATCGTACTTGCTGCGTTCCAGCGCCAGCAGGCAGGTGTCGTAGATGTCCGGCTCGTGTTTCTTCAGCTCATCGAGAAAGCGGCTGGCGCGGAACAAGAACATGCCGCTGTTCCAGAAGTAATCGCCGGACTTAACAAACTCGGCGGCCTTTTGCGCATCGGGTTTTTCGACGAATTTGGCGACCCGGCTGACGCCCTCCGGCAGCAGCGCATCGGGGGCGGACTTGATATAGCCATAACCGGTTTCCGGCTTGTTGGCCGGCACGCCGAACAGCACCAGCTCGCCATTTTCGGCGGCGATGGTGGCCAGGGCCAGGGCGCGCTGGAAGGCTTTGTGGTCTTCCAGCACATGGTCGGCCGGCAGCACCAGCAGCAGTTCGTCGCGGTCTTCGTTGAGCAGCTTCATCGCCGCAATGGCCACCGCTGGCGCGGTGT
>MHZN01000271.1:5958-6044 GCA_001830395.1 Pseudomonadales bacterium RIFCSPLOWO2_12_59_9
CTAAGTTGTTCCTCAACGATAAAGCGGTGTTCGATGTTGCAGACAATCACCGGTGGCTGGACGCCGTCGAAGCTCAGGCGCTCGAT
>MHZN01000272.1 GCA_001830395.1 Pseudomonadales bacterium RIFCSPLOWO2_12_59_9
GGTGCCGACGCAACGCACGCCACGCAACAAGAAGCTCGCCCTGAAGATCAAGGGCGCCCGCGGCAATAACCTGCGCAACGTCGACCTAGAGATTCCGATCGGCCTGCTGACCTGCGTGACCGGCGTCTCCGGCTCGGGCAAGTCGACACTGATCAACAACACCCTCTACCCACTCAGCGCCTGCGCCCTGAACGGCGCCACCACCCTGGAAGCCGCCGCCCATGACAGCTGCGACGGGCTGCAGCACCTGGATAAAGTGGTGGATATCGACCAGAGTCCGATCGGTCGCACACCTCGCTCGAACCCGGCGACCTATACCGGGTTGTTTACGCCGATCCGCGAGCTATTTGCCGGCGTGCCGGAGTCGCGCTCACGGGGTTATGGCCCGGGACGCTTCTCCTTTAACGTCAAGGGTGGACGTTGCGAAGCCTGCCAAGGCGATGGCCTGATCAAGGTCGAGATGCACTTTCTGCCGGACATCTATGTGGCCTGCGATGTGTGCAAGAGCAAGCGCTACAACCGCGAAACCCTGGAAGTTAAGTACAAAGGCAAAAACATCCACGAAGTGCTGGAGATGACCATCGAAGAGGCGCGGCCGTTCTTCGATGCCGTGCCGGCACTGGCGCGCAAGCTGCAGACGCTGATGGATGTCGGCCTGTCCTATATCAAGCTCGGCCAGTCGGCGACCACCCTGTCGGGTGGCGAAGCGCAGCGGGTCAAGCTGTCACGCGAACTGTCCAAGCGCGACACCGGCAAGACCCTGTATATCCTCGACGAGCCCACCACAGGCCTGCACTTTGCCGATATCCAGCAGCTGCTCGACGTACTGCATCGGCTGCGCGATCACGGCAACACCGTGGTGGTGATCGAGCATAACCTCGACGTGATCAAGACCGCTGACTGGCTGATCGACCTCGGCCCCGAAGGCGGCTCCAAAGGCGGGCAGATCATTGCCGTCGGCACCCCGGAAGAAGTCGCCGAGATGCCGCAGTCCCATACGGGCTTTTTCCTCAAGCCACTACTGGAACGCGATCGCGCCTGACGCCCCCCAGCCACAACAAAAAGGCCGAGCAGCAATGCCCGGCCTTTTTTATTGCAGCGCGCGACTCAACCAGAGTCAACGGGCCACGCCCAACTGCATAGCTTTTGTCTTTTATTCGGCCAACAAAAAACCGGACACTAGGTCGGCAAAAATACTGCTTTACTCGGATTAACAGCGCTTAATAAAGCTATATGTAATAAGCACTTGCGCGCACCTCCTTGTTAACGGGGTTACACTGAAATTACCGGGGTTACACCTGTTGCGTCACCCCGGCGTAACCCCGGGAGACAAGACGATGGACTCCAAGATCAATTTCACCAAGACCGCACTGGACAATTTGCCGCTGCCTGAATCCGAAAAGCGGAGCGTCTATCACGACACCAAGCAGCCTGGTTTGCAGCTTCGAGTTACCTCAAGTGGTTCCAAAACCTTTTCTGTTTTTGCCCGTGTAGCTGGTGGAAAACCTGAAAGGATCACACTCGGTCGCTTTCCGGCTATCAGTCCTGAAACAGCCCGCAAGAAAGCGAAAGAGGTCGTTGCCCAGCTTGCCCAAGGCGAAAGCGTGAACGCTGAAAAACGAGCGAGCAGGGTGAAATCCATCACCCTGACTGGGGCCGTGGCCGAATACATCAAAGACAAGCGGCGTAGCGACGGTCTGGCGTTGAAGCCGCGTACCAAGGCTGACTATCTGGCCATGGTCACACCCGGCAGGGTGACCGCGAAGGGCAAACGATGCGCTGGCGGGCTCCTGTGGAAACTGGCCGGCAAGCAGATACACAGCATCACCGCCGGCGATGTCTGGACGGTACACAGAGCAAACCTTGAGCGAGGTGAGCGCTGCGCTGCCTACGCCATGCAAGTGCTTCGTGCGGTACTGAGCTGGCACGGGGTGATCATCCCCAACAGTCCTTTCAGCAAGGAGACTCACGGCAAGGAACGCATCGTGATACCCAAGACCCGCGAAGGCGATGACGCGGCGATCAAAAATCTCCTAGAACACATCGGCCCCTGGTGGCAGGCGCTGAAGGCCATGCCCCAGTCACCTGCGACGGACTACATCGCCTTCCTGGCCCTGACCGGCTGCCGACCTTCTGAGCCGCTTCAGGTGTTGGTCGCCGACATTGACCTGGCGGGCGGCAGGGTCACGTTGCGTGATACCAAAAACAGGACGAACCACACGCTACGCCTCTCCAGGCAGGCCCTTGATATCGTCGAGCACCAGGCCATGGGTAAGGGGCCGACTGATTACTTATTTGTCACCAGCGATGCCAGGGCCATCGCCCTGGAACTGGTCACGGCAACAGGCATCAAGTTCACCCCAAAAACCCTGCGGGCAGTCTTCGCCAGCGCGGCCGAGGAATTGGTGAGCGCTTCCACATTGAAACGAATGATGAATCACAAACAAGCTGGCGACGTGACCGATACCAATTACATCAAAAAGCTCGAAGTTCAACTGCGCGCTGGCTGGCAGTCGGTGGCTGACTACATCGAAGCGCAGGCCGCATCGGCGAGAGCCGACAACGTGGTTCAGCTCCGAGGCGGTGCGACGTGAACCCCTGGCTTGATACTCTTATCGCAGCCGCGCGCCGTGGCGACGATGTTGCGGCGCGGGCACTCGTGGGTTACCTGGCGGTATGCCTGGAGAGAGGGGGCATCCCCTCGGACGTGGGCAAATACTTCGCGCCAGCCTTCAAGGCGATTGCGGGCGGGCGCTCGGCGGACAGCGAGTTGTACCTTGGCACCAAGAGCACCCGCGCCAAGTTCAAGCGTAATTGCGAGATTGCCCGGGAAGTCTGGAAGCTTAACCACCGTGAAGGTAAGTCGCCGCTCCGGGCGAATATAACCACGGACGGCGTTTACGGCCTTGTTGCCAAGAAATATAGCTTGGGCGCTGATAGTGTCGAAAAAATCTACAAAGAAATGCACTGGCTGGTCGAAACCGAAGTTCTGGAGATGACGTTAGAGCCTGGTGAAGCCAAAAAGTTAGAAGTACCAGAAGAAGTGCGCCGCCAGCTTGAAGTTGATATGCAAATCGCCTTCGCGCAACTATTAGACACCTTCAATAAGTAACCTCCATTTTGTTGTCAGGGTAATAATTAGAAATCACTACCCTGATAGCGCTCTTTACTTCATTTAACTTGAACTCACCGCTGTTGCTGGCGCTTTCAGCAACTTCTATGAGGGCAAGACGATGGACGAACGATTCTCCCATAAGACAGCGGCCGAGTATCTCGGCATTACTGAAAACACGCTGAACGTTTGGCGCTGCACCAAGCGCTATCCAATCCCCTTTATAAAGGTTGGAGCGCGAGTTTTTTATTGGAAAAAAGACTTGGATGCCTGGCTGGAGAGTAGGACTGTTGCTGCGGGAGAATAAAGCCATGGCAGAATTAGAAAAGCCTCTGGCTGATGGTGCAGTGCAGGGGGCAGAGGATATACAGCACACGAATAATAACATCGCCGAAACTTTTGCTGAAGTTGCCGAACTTTCTATATGGGCACCCTTCAACGCAGCTAAGCGTATCCATAATGGGATGGGGAATCTTTCGATCAAACAGCCCGAGCATTGGATGACGCTGGCCGAGGCGCAAAAGCTGGTGAGTCACTGCGCGTTGAAAGGGCCGCACCTGGGGATCGATGAAAACACGTTGCTGGGTGTCAGCTTGGTACTGACCGGCCCCACGGGCCAGGGTATTGTCGTCGATGGGTGGCGCCTGGCTGGGATTGATTTCGACAAGGTGACCGGCCCCATAACCCTGATTGAGCAACTGCGCACTTATGCAGAAGTCTCGCCTTCAGGGAAGGGTCTGCATGTCTGGGGCTGGGTGCCGGATGGCTGGGCTGCGCAGCATCAGGACAATGCCAAAGTCATGCTGCCGAACTGTCACCATGCGGAGATATACCTCGGCAGCGGCGCCCGGCACCTGACAGTGACTGGCAATCAGATCGACCAAGGCACTGCCATCGCCCGCCTGGACGAAGCGAGCCTGGGTGCCTTGGCGGCCTTACTGAAGCCGGCACGGGTCGCTGTTGCATGCCTGGAGCTGCCTGCGATTGGCGGTGAGGGTACACCGCTGGGACTGGATGATTACGGCCTGTCACCGAGCCAGGACGATCTGGTGGCTGGCCGTCTACAGCCTGGAAGCCGTTCTGAAGTGATGCACAGCTTGCTCCTTCGATTGCTTGATGATGGGTACGCGCAGGCGGATGTGCTGGCCACCCTGGTGAACGAACCCCATCTGTGGGACTACTTCACCAGCAAGCGGGGTGATACCGCCAAGGCGCTGGCATTCGCCAAAGAAGAGCTGGCCAGCGCCTTGGCACGGTCCAATTCGGGCCTGCTGGCAGGGCTCAGCAGCTTCAATAAGACTTGGGCACAGCCGGGTGCTGCGGCGGCACTCAGACCTTCAGTTGTAAATACCCATACCACCAAAGCGAAGCCGCAAACGTTCGGGCTGGTGTCCGCAGCCGAGTTGATGTGTAAGGCTGGGCCCATTTCCTGGCTGGTTAAGGGGTATTTCGAGGCAGATACCGTCGCGCAGATATTTGGCCCACCTGGCAGCTTCAAAAGCTTCATCGCCCTTGGTGTCGCTGTATCCGTGGCCAGCGGCCTGCACTGGCATGGTCATGCGGTGTCGCGGCAGGGCCCTGTGGTGTATATCTGCGGTGAGGGGCATAACGGGCTGGCCCGGCGCCTGATGGCCCTGTGTCAGGTACGCGGTATCGGTCCAGATACCCTGCCGTTGGTCTTTTCCAGCGCAGCCGTGGGGTTGTCCGACGCGGACAATGCGGAACGCTTGAAGGTGACCATCGATGCGCTTGCCCAGCCGCCAGTGCTGATCGTCGTCGATACCCTGGCACGCAACTTCGGTGCGGCCGATGAGAATTCCACCATCGATATGAATGCCTTTATCGCCAACCTCGACGCGCTGCGCCGCGAGGCCACCGTGCTGGTAGTCCATCACAGCGGGCACACCAACCAGGAGCGTGAACGCGGGTCATCGGCGCTGCGCGGTGCTATTGACGCGAACTACAAAGTCGACGTCGACGACAACCTGCACGTCGTCCACCTCACCGCGCTGAAGATGAAGGACGCCCAACTACCAGCAACCCTGTACCTGACCCCGCGCGTTGTCGAGTTGCCAATTCCTGACGAGGAAGGCCAGCACGCCACGAGCGTCGTGCTGGAATGTGGCGAAGACCAGCGGGCGATTCGTGTTGCTGCTTTCTACAGGGAGCATCCCCGCCTGGCAGTCGGCAATCGCAAGCAGTATTTGCCGGAATTGTTCGAGGCGATTTATAACAGCCCAGAGATCAGTCAGAGGGCAATAGCCGACCGGCTCCACGTTTCTAGCGGTCGTATTAACGAGCTCGTGAGGGAGCTGCGCACGTACAAACTGATCGAAAAAGCCGGTGTTCGGCTGACCGATGCTGGTCTGAGAGCGGCTGCCACCCTGGCGGGGACGCGCGCCGACATCGCGTTCAAAGTCTTTGGGAAAACCATTTCCGAGCGCCCCGAAGGGCAAGGTGAGAGTGTGGCGTTTCAGCTGAATAGTGGCAGAAATAGCCGTTCCGGCAAGGCGGAACGTCCCCCCGTTCCGCGCAAACGGAACACCAGCGGAACGCCCAGGGGGAAATAATGCGCAAGACCAATAACGACGCGGCCTCCAGCCGTTCCGTGAAAACAGAACACCGGCGGGGCGGCCCCCCGTTCCGTTTCCCGCCCCCCTTAGGGGGCGGAACGGGGCAAACCGGAACGCCACTTAGGGGGCCGGTGAATGAAACCGAGAAAGCTAATTCATCCTTCACACGCGCGTGAGGTGCTGAGCGAGCAGGATGCTGCGAACCTCCGCCGCAGTGGCTGGCTGGAGTTGTCGGACGCACACCCGGTTAGCGAAAGCGCTGCCTGGCAGCGGCAATATCGAAAGCACTGCAGGGAGTTGGGATTAAAGCGAATAACCGCATATATACCGTTGCAGATTTTTAATGAGTTAATGGCATTGAAGCAGGATGGTGAGACTACCGCAGATTTATTAATAAGGATTATTGAATTACTGCGGAGTTGCGATGAAAACCCTAGGTAGGGATACACAATATAGAAATTCAGCCGTGCCAGGCCGGCATGAAAAGTCGAGGCATTTTCTGGTATGAAAAATAGACCAGTGCTGATCACTAGTCAGAAGATTTACGGCCAAATAGCTCTGTAGATGCTGGCTTTTGCTGTGACTGTAGGTTTTCGGGTTACATCGGGGCTACGCAAAGAGGTGAAATCCATGAAAAAAACACCTGAACCCACCATTATTTACGACTTGGCCGCCGAAAGGAAACGTCTCCGCCATACACCAAAACCTATGAGCAGCGCCGAATCCGATGCCTTCCGCGACAACAGCCTGGAGCTGATGGTGGAAAAGGCCATAAAAATGCACTCGGACGTTCTCTGGACGATGCACCCGCAATTTTGGGGCCCCTATTTGCAGACGTGTTTCAAGGGGGACGTTATGGACCTCGAATTAATCGAGCGGGTGGTACAACGGGTGGTGAAGGGTGAAAACAGGCCCTGATCGACTGAAAAATGTTAGAGGATTCCGGTATGAAAACCACCATTGGGTCCAGCCTGCCATTCGTGGCCGAGATTGAGTTACTGTCACCTAGTGCGCAGGCTTTTATCTACGCTCGGGATGGCGAACTTCAGCGGTTGAAGGCCCAGCCCGCCTTGCATACTCAAACCATGCGGCAGGTGAAGATAGACACGGCGCAAGCCAAGGACGCGGCCCTGCGAACGGCTATCCGCATGGTGCTGGAACTCAAGCGCAAAACTATCACGCAGAAGGGCTGGAAGGATCGCGCCAGTTTCATCAAGGGGCAACTGGCGTCGTCTCCAGTTGGGTATGGGCTACCCGCCAACTATGCGGATATCGCACGCGAAAAAGACATCCGGCTGATTCGCGAGGTGCTGCATGAATGGGAAGAAATAAACGGACTTTCTTACAAGAGCAGACTGCCCGACTAATTCGCAGGGTGTTTACTAACTCTAAATACAACGGTATTTGGAGTGCATCATGTCGAAAGACCTTTCAGATCAAGTAGATAACGAACTACCAGCCTTGAAGATCAAGCCTCTGGTACGAAGCGCCGTGCAATTCCACGAATCTCGCAATAACAATTGGAGCGCAGTCGTAGAGCGCGGCACGACGAAGGAGATGGTTGTGCTGTCCAGTTTGTGGAGTGTCGCTTCCGACCAATTCCACGCCTTCGACCGCATCAACGTGATATGGGCTGACCGCTCGGCGTATGCGGAGTTACTTGTTTTAGATGCCGGTAGAGGCTACTGCAATCTAATCTTGCTTAGTTATCACCCACTGCCCGCACTACTGGTTTCGGAAGCTGGCTTGCCCCCAGGATTCGACATCTTTTACGCAGGCCCGATTGATAATGACACAGGAGGTTATTGTGTCAAAAGATTAGCTGACGGCATTCTTATGGTGAAAGGGAAATCATCTAGGGATGAAGCATTGGCTGAATTGTTAGACAGCGCCACCCTCCGGTAACGCCGCCATGACTACCGAACAGCAACTCGTTTTACTGTCGCACATTCAATACGTAGCGCGATTTTACCTCGCCTATCGTGGGACGCTGGATAAACTGATCGAGTTGATCCGCTACTCCATTGGTGAGACTGCACCGGAGGCTGACCAGATACGCAACTTTTTGCTTAAAGAAAGTACCCAGCGGACACTCGAACTGGAATATGAAACCGCACTGTGGTGCAGCAGCGACCGCAACAAGTCGTGGCGCCTTATTTCACTCGCGTTCAAACCGGATGTGGAAGTAGCCAAGCGTCGATTAAATAAGCGCCCACCAAGTTCCGATTGCTGCGCTTATTGTTGGCAGGATGAAAAAGGATTCACGACACAACTGATTCCCGAAAAAGATGTTTATGGGAATGTGATAGCAGGTTTATATCTGCATCGCCAATGCGCTCGCCCCTGGAATTTAATGCGCGCTCTGGTCGAACGTGAAGAATCAAGAGGGCGCATGTTATGACCGAATATGACGATCTGCCCGCCGTACAAGGCGGTGCCCTCGCCCCGTATTCACCGAGCCAGTCCCTGGCGCCATCGCCCGACAATTGGGGCCTAGCGCCAGATGTAGACCACATCACTCCACACAGTGGTGGTGGCTCGCTACAGGTGTTTGGCGAGCTTATGCCACCTGGCACGACAATCCAGCAAATAGAGCAGGCAATAGGTGAAATAGCCGGCCTCTTTATGAGTGACATGTCGAGACTTGGCCACCCGGCAAAGGTTATTAACGCGGCAATCGAATGGTACAGGCAGGCTGCCATTACCCCACCACGGCATGAACAAAAACGGCACAAGTATAATTTTTTGGTGAAACCGACTCGACGGCAAATAGTTTCGGCAATGCCATGACGAGGGTGGGTGCAACCCAGGAATTTGTCACGTCGGCGCTGTGGTTTTTGAATGAGTTAAATAAGCGCGTTGAAAGCCATGATGCCACGGCCGTGAATAGCACTAATAACAGTGAAGCCTTCGATGACGAATGGGATCGACTGGTCGCTAAAAGCGAAGTTGATAAACAGCGCGGCATAGATGAACTTCAGCGCCGCTGGGGCAATGAATTCGCAACTCGCTTTCGGGTGGTCAGCACTTATTTCCAGAACTTGCCAGAGCGAGACCGCGACCACTTCGAAAATGCTCTACTTCCTGGTGATGTAGCTGCATTGAACTCGTCTGATGTGGTCGAGCAATTATATTTTCAAGCGATAGGCGGCCACTCGTTGCCTCAAGGTAGTGCCCTTCAAACTGAAATAGTACAAATTGAAAATTTGATAAAAACAAATCGCAAAGCATATAACCGCGACGAAGCTCTCCAAATGCGTTATCGAGAGCTACTCAGACTCCGCGACGGCTAATTAAAGGGGTTGAACTATGGCATATCAATCAAGCGCCCCAGCGCGCAAAATCCTTGACCTTGGATTTGCTTCAACCTTAGGTGGCAGCATTTTTGCCTACCAGTCCACCCATAGCCACGGTGAAATTGAAGCGCTTAATTTTTTCCAAGGCTGTGGTTTCGGCTCACCTTCATCTGCATCTATCGGCTTAACCCCCGGTGATCTGCTGGTGCATGCGCACGTGTCGTCCCAGACGTCGGCTGTGACCTGGCACAGATGTGTATCGATCAGCACCTCAACAGGTTGGCATAGTCCGGTTCACGCCTCCCTCTCGGTAGCGTCGTCATGACTAGTCCAAAGCTACTGGTAATTCAGCGGCAACTGAAAATCCAGACCGAGGAAACGACCACCACCGACAGCCTGGCCGCCGCCATTCAGATGCTGGTCGAGCGAGAGGTTGAAAGTGCCCTGGCTCGCCACCGCGAACGGCCCCGGCAGGCCTTCAGGACGCGCGCACTGCTGCAAGAGCTGCCACAGGCCTTCCCCAGAGCCGACACGGCGCCAGGAGGTGTTTCCAGCCCTTCAGTGAAGACTCCGGCACCCATTGCTCGCGATATTTTTTTCCAGCGCAACGAGCTCGGTAGAGTGATCAGCATTAAAGCGGGCGCCCTGCAATTCCGGGTAATACGCGACGAGCTTGGGCGCCCAAGCATGCTCAGCGCAGACACCATGAGGTTTTGCGTTCAGAGGGGTGTTGACGGCCGGGTCGTCCGCCTTGTTCCTGTACCACCGACGCCGCTTAATTGAGGAGAGTTAATCATGGCCACCGTAATTTTTGACTCTACCGGCATCCCCCAGGTCGAAGCGCGTGTGATTATCGAAGTGCTTACCGCGTGGCTCGCAGATGAGGGTGAACCAGAGATCGTCCCCTGCAGTGCCGAGGTGAAATTCAAATATCTCGACGATTACCTTCAGGGGTTCAATTTCCATCTGGTGGACCTGAAGACAAAATGACCACGAGAGGAAGGCCACCAGGGCAGCCGAAAACGGGCGGAAAACAAGTCGGCAGCCTCAATCGGCAAGCCCGTCAGGAGCTGACCGAAAAACTTGCCGGTGATCTCCTGTGGGCCTACGAACAATTGGGCAATCGAGAGTGGCTGCTAGCTTTCGCCCGTGAAAATCCCATCGAGTTCCTGCGGTTAGGGCTCTCGCGTCTTTTTCCTGCGCCCGCGAAAGAAGACCCCGACGTGCAACTCAACCAGCAGATCAACGTTGGCAATTTGAGCGACTTTGAGGCCGCTCGTAAAATTGCGTTTGCTCTTGCCAAAGGGCTTCACAGCCAAAAGGCCGAGCCCGCTATCGAGGCCGAGCGTGTGCTGACGCCGCAGGAAGCATGCAGGCCTGAACCCCGCTGGCAGCCCCCGGACGACATGCCGACCGGCCCCAGCCTTTCCTCTGAGGAACTGGCAGCGCTGGTGAAGGCGCAGGAGGCGAAAGAGTGGCAACAGGTCACCCTGGAAACCTACGGCGGCAGCAGCGCCGAGCAGGGCCGCAAGCGCAAGCTTCTATAGCCCGAACGGCTTGATTTGTTAGCCAATTGACCGAACTCAAACTAGAACATAAACCTGTATTTGTTATTTTGATTGTCTCGGCAGTATCCATTCCCCTGCGTGTTACTGTTCACGACGTATTCGCACTGGAGAACGTTTCTATCTTCACAACGCAATATAGCTGTTCCTTGCTCTGAACCTCTCTGAGCGTAATAGGTGCCTGTCACAGAGGAGAAATCGTTATAACCCCATCCGTAAATATTGCCCCAAGCCTGAGATGAGCCAGATACAGCGCTGCTTTGAGTGAAGTACTCTCCAGAACATTGGGTCCCATTGGGTGTTGTAGTGCTTACAGTACCTTGCCGACCTGTCCATTTGAATACGGCGCTAAAAACGTCTCCATTATCAACGTTATAAATCTTAACTGGTACGTCAATTGGGAAAAGTGTACATCCTGACAATATGACAAAAATCAGCAGGAGAAGTTTATTTTTTCGCATTTAGCTCTCCAGTTAACGATTAAGCTAAGGGGCGGCGACACGCCATTCCGGCGAATTAAATTAGCGACTTCAGCGACTTGTTAGCTACTGGCCGGGTGAGATCTGGGGGGCTGAGTTGTTTGATAAATTATTTGCAGCTGCGCTCATAAGAGCCTGCGCAATTGCTGGTGAGGTTATGCCAATTTGAAATGCAAGAATAGAGCTTATTTTGTCGCCGTTCATCAAATATATTAGTGTCATACCCAAGCCAAGGACTGGCAGCGCAATTAATAACGATATAAAAAAGCCGAAATATTTTAAGAGAGGCATTTTGTCATGAGGTGCGCGATTGAAGTGCTCGGATACTTTAAATCCAAATAGTACAATTCCACCAAAAGCAGAAATTATAACAAGATTAATATTGAAGCTTATAACAGCATAAAAACTTTCGAGATTAAACATATTATATGGCAGCCTCTTTGTCTTCGATGTCCTGCAGGCCTTGTAGGTCTTCTCTTTTAGTGGAGAAAAAATCTATGAATTTATCCTTAAAGGTAGACTCCTTGAAGAATCTTTCCTTTGTGGTTATTAGGATTTGGCCGTCTTTTGAACGGTATGGGTATACCTTTAGATTTGTTACGAGCGTGCTGTCGCGCTTGATTGCATTTATAACTGTAGCTTTTGATAGGTGCGCTTCCTGGCTAACACCTAAAATAGTGCGCGCTTTATAATTCTCATTCAGAAGTGCTGTTATTATTTTTCCTCTAATTACACTGCTGACCTCCTCTTGCAGATGTTTTTTTTGCTTTTTTGCTTTTCGAAGTTTATTAGATTGCATGGATTCTCCTAGGGTAGCTAAAGATTAATCTAAGGGACGGCGGTACGCGGTCCCAGAGAGCTAAGCGAACGATCTGAGCGACTTGTTAGGGCTTGGCAAAATTATTAATATCTCGAAAAAAATGAGCCTAACACTGCAAATACAAATACACCAAGGAAGAAAAGTATGATAAATGCTGGTATCGATGCGAGCACCCACTTGACCATAAATATAACCATTGAATCAAATGGCATTTTGATGTTTATGATAGTTACTTCAAGCTCTTTTTGAATTTTCACCGGCTCTGCGGATTTAGCGATTTCGAAGCCTTCGGAAACATTTAAGTTAAATGTATTTCTTATTTTTTCAATGTCGCTTCCCGCCCAGCCGCCTCCTTCTTTTGCAAGATTTTTTAACTCCATATCTGTTAGTTTTCTGGCTATCTCGACGTCAGAAAGGCCGTTCTCTACAAAGGAGGAAATTATATTTATTTGCTTATTTGCATGGGCGTCTTGAACATATGATTTCATTTTTTATCCGCCTCATTTTCAATTATTTTAGATTTATTCGATTATTGAGTGCGCCCTAACCACTATTGCGCGGCAGCTGTGTCGTATAAAGCCCTGTAAGCCCTTGTCTGGCCCGCAGCGGGCGCAAATGGCCATGAAGAATGCAATATGGGTGACGGCAAGGTCATGCCCTAGATCAGTCTAGGCGGCAAATCAGACAACGCTGCCAATACGCTAGCAGCATAGTCTGCACCTAGCTGCGCCACCCAGTGCTGGGCGGCCTCGTGCTGACAGCCGATGAAGGCTCTAGCTTTCTACCATTACCCCGCTAGGTCGCGAGCGCCGGCTAATAATCTCTAGCGGCAACTCCAATTGCACCGGTTCGTGCTCTTCCGGCTGTGCAAGCTCAACCAGTCGCCCACTCTGTAAGTCCAGCCCCGGACGGCGAAAAGACTGAAGGTCTTTTTCGCGGATGACGATGATGTCCATGTGACGCTCCCATACCCCTACAGACCACGGCGGAGCCGCGCACAAGGGGTTGGGTGCTGGCGACCGTTTAGCAGCATTTGTAAGGCGCCCTGCAATTTGTCGATTAACTCGGCGCCATTTAATTCTAGCCCTTGGGCTAATACGTGGTGGGCGGGACGACTGACGGGCGCTTTCATTTGCTACTGCGATCTGTCCACTGCGTGTCACTGGCAAGGATTGCGTCGAAGACTTCTTCCAAACACTTTTGGTAGAAGGGCCGCCACGCTACGTAATCCTCTTCGGGGTTTCCTGTTGTTTCCAATCCTTCAAGCTTGATCTTCGCTGTTTTCCCGCCGTAGGTGACTTTAAATTCTGCGATACCAGGGTGTACGAACTCCAACCTGACGATATTCATGGCTTCCTCCAATGCTCTTCACCATCCGATAGAGCCAGTGTAGGGCGCCCAGAACTGAGGGAATCGCGCCCTGACAGATGGGACTCGCGGCCGTAACCCCGGAGTAACCCCGACCAGAAACGACAAAGGCCTGCATCACTGCAAGCCTTTGGTCTATATCGATTTTTACAAAATATTCGGCCAACAAAAAACCGGACACTAGGTCCGGTTTTTTGTGAAGTTTGACGTCTTACTCGGCAGTTACAGCTACAGCACCGGCAGAACGATCAACCAACTCGACATACGCCATAGGCGCGTTGTCGCCAGCGCGGAAACCGCACTTGAGGATACGCAGGTAGCCGCCCTGACGGGTGGCGTAGTGCTTGCCCAGGTCATTGAACAACTTACCAACCATAGCTTTCGAACGAGTACGATCGAAAGCCAGACGACGGTTAGCAACGCTATCAATTTTAGCCAAGGTGATCAGCGGCTCAGCGACGCGACGCAGTTCCTTGGCCTTAGGCAGGGTAGTTTTGATCAACTCGTGCTCAAACAGCGACACTGCCATGTTTTGAAACATGGCCTTACGGTGCGCGCTGGTGCGGTTGAGGTGACGACCACTCTTACGATGACGCATGGTTAAATTCCTTACCGAACTCTCGTTCAGTGATTACGACGATCAGGCCGTGGCCTTCTCGTCTTTCTTAAGGCTTGCCGGCGGCCAGTTGTCGAGGCGCATACCGAGGGACAGACCGCGTGAGGCCAGAACGTCCTTGATCTCGGTCAGGGACTTCTTGCCCAGGTTCGGAGTCTTCAACAACTCTACTTCGGTGCGCTGAATCAGGTCGCCGATGTAGTAGATGTTTTCCGCCTTAAGGCAGTTGGCCGAACGAACGGTCAGCTCAAGGTCATCAACCGGACGCAACAGGATCGGATCGATCTCGTCTTCCTGCTCGATCACCACAGGCTCACTGTCACCTTTGAGGTCGACGAACGCAGCCAACTGCTGTTGCAGAATGGTTGCAGCACGACGAATAGCCTCTTCAGGATCGAGAGTACCGTTGGTTTCCAGGTCAATAACCAGCTTGTCCAGGTTAGTGCGCTGCTCAACGCGGGCGTTTTCTACAACGTACGCGAGGCGACGAACCGGGCTAAACGAAGCGTCCAGCTGCAAGCGACCAATGCTGCGGCTTTCATCTTCATCGCTCTGACGTGAGTCAGCCGGCTCATAGCCACGTCCGCGGGCAACGGTGAGCTTCATGCTCAACGCGCCGTTGGAAGCTAGGTTAGCAATGACGTGATCGGGGTTAACGATCTCGACATCGTGATCCAGCTGAATATCGGCAGCGGTAACCACACCCGAACCTTTCTTAACTAGGTTCAGCGTAACTTCGTCACGGCCGTGCAGCTTGATAGCCAAACCTTTAAGGTTGAGCAGGATTTCAATTACATCCTCCTGCACACCTTCGATGGCGCTGTACTCATGGAGTACACCGTCAATCTCGACCTCGACTACCGCGCAGCCTGGCATAGAGGACAACAAGATGCGACGCAACGCATTGCCCAACGTGTGGCCAAAACCACGCTCGAGAGGCTCGAGAGTGATTTTAGCGCGGGTAGGACTCACCACCTGCACATCAATGTGACGGGGGGTCAGGAACTCATTTACCGAAATCTGCATGGATGCACCTATTACTAGCCCTTACTTGGAGTAGAGCTCGACAATCAGGCTTTCGTTGATGTCGGCAGACAGATCGCTGCGAGCAGGAACGCTTTTAAACACGCCCGACTTCTTCTCAACGTCAACTTCTACCCACTCAACGCGGCCACGCTGGGCACACAGTTCAAGAGCTTGAACGATGCGCAGCTGATTCTTCGACTTCTCACGAACCGCTACCACGTCACCAGCACTAACCTGGTAAGACGGGACGTTTACGGTTTTACCGTTGATGCTGATCGCTTTATGCGAAACCAGCTGACGGGATTCAGCGCGAGTAGCGCCATAACCCATACGGTAAACGACGTTGTCCAGACGGCACTCAAGAATCTGCAGCAGGTTTTCACCAGTAGCGCCTTTACGACCGGCAGCTTCTTTGTAATAACCGCTGAATTGACGCTCAAGCACACCGTAGATACGACGAACTTTTTGCTTCTCACGCAGCTGGGTGCCGTAGTCAGACTGACGGCCACGGCGCTGGCCGTGAATACCCGGGGCTGCTTCGATGTTGCACTTCGTTTCCAGAGCGCGTACACCGCTTTTCAGGAAAAGATCTGTGCCTTCACGACGAGACAGTTTGCATTTTGGACCAATGTAACGTGCCATTTATCTGTCTCCTGATTACACGCGACG
>MHZN01000273.1:0-274 GCA_001830395.1 Pseudomonadales bacterium RIFCSPLOWO2_12_59_9
TCCAACCCCAAGTATAAGGAATACGCCGAACATATTTGCAAATCGGGCCAAGGCATGCTCGCCAATCTTAATGATATGCTGGATCGCAAGCGATTCGAGATCGTCAGTAAGGCGGGAAAAGACTACCGCCATATTATCGAACTGGCTCCCGACCTTATCTGCATATGCCGTAAAGGCGTGATCGTTATGATGAACCAGGCGGGCGCCGCCATGGTCGGCGTCTGGCCGGCGGACATGCTTGTCGGGCGCGCTTTCGTTGACTTTGTGCATCCTG
>MHZN01000273.1:304-10787 GCA_001830395.1 Pseudomonadales bacterium RIFCSPLOWO2_12_59_9
CCCTGCATGCGCGCACCTCGGGCATCCGCTCGATCGCCCAGAGCCGGGTGGTGCCGATCCGCATCGGTGAGCCTGAGCAGGGCGGGCGCAGCTATCTGCTGGCCAACGGGCAATTGCAAGATTACCGCGCCGTGGTCGCCGAGCTGGATTGGGTGCCGGGCAAGCCGCTGACCCTGAGCGCACAAGTGGCCGAAGCCCTGGGCGTTGGCGAAGGCGCCAGCGTCCGTTTGGTCGCGGTGTAACCGGTCGTTGTTAACGCCCCTTGGTTTTTTAAAAGCAGGGCAACGCAGGTGGTTTTCAACGGCCTGTTAAGTACACAAGACGCGCGTTGCGCGTCAGGCAAATTCAGCTGGTCGCAAGCTGCGCTCGCGTGTTGTCGGCGCGCCGCCCTTCGGAGGAAACATGATCGTTCGTCCCGTACGCAGTGCCGATTTACCGGCCTTGATGCAATTGGCCCTGAGTACCGGCGCCGGTCTCACCACCTTGCCGGCTAACGAGGAACGCCTGGCGCACCGGGTTGGCTGGGCCGAAAAAGCCTTTGCCGGCACGGCCGAGCGCGCCGATGCCGACTACCTGTTTGTGCTCGAAGATGACGACGGCAAGGTGGTCGGCATCTCCGCCATCGCCGGCGCGGTCGGCAAGCGTGAGCCTTGGTACAACTACCGGCTGGGGCTGTCGGTGAGTTCCTCGCAGGAGCTGAATATTCACCGGGAAATTCCCACCCTGTTTCTGGCCAACGACCTGACCGGCAACTCCGAGCTCTGCTCGTTGTTTTTGCAGGCCGGCCAGCGCACCGGCACCAATGGCCGTTTGCTGTCCAAGGCGCGGTTTTTGTTTATCGCCGAGTTCCCGCAGTTGTTCGGCGAGAAGGTGATTGCCGAGATGCGCGGCATGTCCGATGCTAATGGCCGCTCGCCGTTTTGGGAGAGCCTGGGCCGGCACTTTTTCAAGATGGAATTCTCTCGCGCGGACTACCTCACCGGCGTCGGCAACAAGGCTTTTATCGCCGAGTTGATGCCCAAGTTCCCGCTCTACACCTGCTTTCTCTCGGAAGAGGCCAGGGCCACCATCGGTCGTGTGCACCCCGACACCGAACCGGCGCTGGCGATGCTCAAAGGTGAAGGTTTCAGCTACCAGGGCTATGTGGATATTTTCGACGCAGGCCCGGCGATCGAGTGCGAAACGGCAAAAATCCGCGCGGTGCGCGACAGTCAGCCGCTGATTCTGGCGATTGGTACGCCGGGGGATGGGGCCACTAGTTTCCTTATCCATAACCGCAAACTGGCCGATTGCCGCATCACCGCAGCCCAAGCGCGCATGGCCGCCGGCACCTTGGTGGTGGATGCCTTGACGGCTAAGCGTTTGCAGTTAACCGCCGGTGCGCAAGTGCGCGCCGTACCACTGTCGGCCCGGGCGCCGTTGCAGCAGGAGCAGCATTGATGAGCACGCATTTTATTGCCGGTGCCTGGCAGGACGGTTTGGCTGCCAGCTTTGAGTCCTTGAATCCGGTCAGCCAGGCCGTGCTCTGGACGGGGCGGGCGGCAACCCCGGCCCAGGTAGCGGCGGCCGTGGCTGCCGCGCGGGAAGCATTTCCGGCCTGGGCGCAGCGTTCGCTGGATGAGCGGATTGCAGTGCTGGAGGCGTTCGCCGCCAGCCTGAAAGCCCATGCCGATGAACTGGCGCAGTGCATTGGTGAAGAGACCGGCAAGCCACTCTGGGAGTCGGCCACCGAAGTCACCAGCATGGTTAATAAGGTTGCTATTTCGATCCAAAGCTATCGCGAGCGCACCGGCGAGAAGAGCGGCCCGCTGGCCGATGCCACCGCTGTGCTGCGGCACAAGCCGCATGGCGTGGTGGCGGTATTCGGCCCCTACAACTTTCCCGGCCATTTGCCTAACGGTCATATAGTGCCGGCGTTGCTGGCTGGCAATGCGGTGATTTTCAAGCCGAGCGAGCTGACTCCCAAAGTCGCCGAGCTGACAGTCAAGTGCTGGATCGAAGCCGGCTTGCCGGCGGGCGTGCTCAACCTGTTACAGGGCGCGCGGGAAACCGGTGTGGCGCTGGCTGCCGATAGCGGCATCGATGGTTTGTTTTTCACCGGCTCCAGCGGCACCGGCAATTTGCTGCATAAGCAGTTTGCCGGCCGCCCAGATAAAATCCTGGCGCTGGAAATGGGCGGCAATAATCCGCTGGTGGTCGATCAGGTCGCGGATCTGGATGCGGCGGTTTACACCATTATTCAATCGGCCTTTATCAGCGCCGGCCAGCGTTGCACCTGCGCACGCCGCTTACTGGTGCCGCAGGGCGAGTGGGGCGATGCTTTGCTGGCACGCTTGGTTGCGGTGGCGTCGAATATTCAAGTCGGTGCCTTCGATGCGACTCCGGCGCCATTTATGGGCTCGGTGATTTCCCTGGGCGCCGCCGAGCATCTGCTTACGGCGCAACAGCAGTTGCTGGCCAAGGGCGCGACCGCATTGCTGACCATGACTCAGCCGCAAGCCACGGCGGCCTTGCTCACACCGGGGATTATCGATGTCACCGCCGTGAGCAATCGCCCGGATGAAGAGTTCTTCGGGCCATTGCTACAGGTGATCCGCTACAGCGACTTCGACGCCGCCATCGCCGAGGCCAATGCCACCCAATTTGGCTTGGCCGCCGGGCTGCTGTCGGACTCGGCCGAGCGTTATCAGCAGTTCTGGCTGCAGAGCCGCGCCGGTATCGTCAACTGGAACAAGCAGCTCACCGGCGCCGCCAGCAGTGCGCCCTTCGGCGGTGTTGGCGCCTCGGGTAATCATCGTGCCAGCGCCTACTACGCGGCCGATTACTGCGCCTACCCAGTCGCTTCGTTGGAATGCGCAACCCTAAGCCTGCCTGCAACCCTGACGCCGGGAGTGTCAATGTGAGCAACTCTTTTGAGATGAATTTTGACGGCTTGGTCGGGCCGACACACAACTACGGTGGGCTGTCCTACGGCAACGTGGCTTCGCAGAGCAACAGTCAGCAGGGCTCCAATCCCAAGGAGGCCGCCAAGCAAGGCCTGGCGAAGATGAAAGCGCTGATGGACATGGGTTTCCAGCAGGGCGTGCTGGCCCCGCAGGAGCGCCCGGATGTAGCCTCGCTGCGCAGCTTGGGTTTTGGCGGCAGCGATGCGCAGGTGATCGCCAAAGCGGCGAAAGAGGCTATGCCTTTGTTGGCTGCGTGCAGCTCGGCTTCGAGCATGTGGACGGCCAATGCCTGCACCGTCAGCCCGAGTGCCGACACTGAGGATGGCCGGGTGCATTTCACCGCCGCCAACCTCAATTGCAAGTTTCATCGCTCCATCGAACACCCAACCACCAGCCGGGTGCTGGCGGCGATGTTCAATAACACCGAACACTTTGCCCATCACGCCGCGTTGCCGGCAGTCAGCCAGTTTGGTGACGAAGGCGCGGCCAACCACACGCGTTTTTGCCAAAGTTATGGCGAAGCCGGCGTGGAGTTTTTCGTGTTCGGGCGCAGCGCTTTCGACAGTCGCTTCCCGGCGCCGCAACGCTACCCGGCGCGGCAAACCCTGGAAGCCAGCCAGGCCGTGGCGCGCTTGCATGGCTTGAGCGAGGCGGGTGTGGTGTACGCCCAGCAGAATCCGGCGGTGATCGATCAGGGCGTGTTTCACAACGATGTGATTGCCGTCGGCAATGGCGAGGTGATGTTCCATCACCAAGACGCCTTCTTGCACAGCGAACAGGTGATGGCCGAGTTGCAGGCAAAGCTGGCCGCCCGGGGTGGTCAGTTCAATGCCATCTGCGTGCCGCGTGAGCAGGTCACTGTCGAAGATGCGGTGAAGTCCTATCTGTTTAACAGCCAGTTGCTGACTCGCACCGACGGCAGCATGTTGCTGATAGTGCCGGAGGAGTGTCGCAATAACCCGCGGGTCTGGAGCTATCTGCAGCAGCTCACCGCGAGCAAAGGTGCGATTGCCGAGGTGCAGGTGTTTGACCTCAAGCAAAGCATGCAAAACGGCGGCGGCCCAGCCTGTTTGCGCTTGCGCGTGGCGTTGAACCAACGCGAGTTGGCGGCGGTCAATCCGGGGGTTGTTATGACGGCTGAGCTGTATGCCACACTCAACGCTTGGGTCGATCAGCATTACCGTGATCGCTTGGTAGATGCCGATCTGGCCGACCCGCTATTACTGAATGAATGTCGCACGGCCTTGGATCAATTGACTCAGATCCTTAAACTAGGCTCGGTTTACCCTTTTCAACTGGCTTAAGCGGCGGTCGGCAAGTCTCAGTCTCGAGCTTGTTCCGTGAGCTTGGCACCTGTGATTTAGCAACTGGAGTTTTTATGAGCGATGCCCTGCAACTGATTCTCGAAGACACCGATGGCACCCAGCTGGAAACCTCCTGCACGCGTTTTGCGGTGATCTGGCAAGGCAAGGAAATCTGGATTCAGCAAGCTGGCAATGGTCAGTTGCTGATCGGCGTCGATGTTGAGGAAGGCGACACCGAATACGCTAATCTGTTAATGCGACCGCTGGCGACCAACTTGGTCAGCCTGCAGTTGGAGATGGAACCGGTCGAGGCGGATGACGAGGGTCATGTGCACGGCCCGGATTGCAATCACGATCACTGAGTCGCTGTTTAAGCACAAGGAACGCCCATGCTCGCTCTCGGTAGGTTGCTTGAACTGACTCTGGCTGGTCGCGAGCCGGCTGAAAAAATCCAGCTGACCCAAGCCGGTGTACGCCTGCACTGGCTGGCCGAGGGCGCGCTGGAAGTGACGCCGCCGGCCAGCGATGACGACGGTTTTGATCTGTTGCTGTCGGCGGGTATCCACGGCAACGAAACGGCGCCCATTGAGCTGCTCGACAGCCTGCTGCAAAGCATTGCCGGCGGGCACTTCAAGCCGCGGGTGCGCTTGTTATTTTTGCTCGGTAATCCACCGGCCATGCGCCGCGGCGAGCGTTTTATCGATCAAGACATCAATCGTCTGTTCAATGGCCGGCACGCCGATGCCAGTGGTTATGAGGCGCTGCGTGCCTGCGAGTTAGAACGCCTGGCGGCGAATTTTTTCAGTCAGCCGGGACGTACCCGTTTGCATTACGACATGCACACGGCCATTCGCGGTTCGCAAATTGAACAGTTTGCGCTTTACCCCTACAGCCCTGAACGGCTGCATTCGCGCCTGGAACTGGCGCGCTTACAAGCGGCCGGCATCACGGCGGTGTTGCTGCAAAGCAAGGTCGGCATCACCTTCAGTTCCTACACCTATGCCTGTCTCGATGCAGAGGCCTTCACCCTTGAGCTGGGTAAGGCACGGCCCTTTGGGCAAAATAAAGGGGTCAATCTGCAGCAGCTCGAAGATCACCTGCAAAGTTTGATTGAAGGCACCGAAGCCTCGTTGGATGGACAGGTGCTGGATGTTCTGCAGCTGTTTCAGGTGGCGCGCGAGGTGATCAAGCACAGCGACGCGTTTCGCTTGCACCTGCCCGCCGATGTCGAAAACTTCAGTGAGCTGCCACTCGGCTACCTGTTGGCCGAGGATATTGCCGGCACCCGCTGGATCATCGAAGAGCCAGGCGCGCGGATTATCTTCCCCAATCCCAAGGTCAAAAACGGCCTGCGCGCCGGACTTTTAGTGGTTCCCGTCAGCGTCGATTGATCCACAGCAGCTCAATCGCGCGATTCTCTGCATAAACAGGTTATCCCCAGGGCGCTCGGTCTATATAATGCGGGCCTTTGCCGGCAATTTGTGGCCGCAGTTTCCGTGGACGAACCTATGAAAAGCGCAGAAATCCGTGAAGCCTTCCTTCGCTTCTTCGAGGAGCAGGGGCACACCCGTGTTGCTTCCAGCTCGCTGATCCCAGCCAATGACCCGACCTTGTTGTTTACCAATGCCGGGATGAATCAGTTCAAAGATTGCTTTCTTGGCCTGGAAAAACGCGCCTACACCCGCGCCACTTCCAGCCAGAAATGCGTGCGTGCCGGCGGCAAGCACAACGACCTGGAAAACGTCGGCTACACCGCGCGCCACCACACCTTTTTTGAAATGCTCGGCAACTTCAGCTTTGGCGATTATTTCAAGCGCGATGCGATCAACTACGCCTGGACCTTTCTGACCTCGGATAAGTGGTTGAATCTGCCCAAAGAAAAACTCTGGGTTACGGTTTACGCCAGCGATAACGAGGCCTACGACATCTGGACCCAAGAGATTGGCGTGCCGGCTGAGCGCATGGTGCGCATTGGCGACAACAAAGGCGCGCCTTACGCCTCGGATAACTTCTGGGCCATGGGTGACACCGGCCCGTGCGGGCCCTGCACCGAAATTTTCTTCGACCACGGCGAACATATCTGGGGCGGCCCGCCGGGTTCGCCAGAAGAAGACGGCGACCGTTATATCGAGATCTGGAACAACGTCTTCATGCAGTTCAACCGCACCGAAGACGGCGTGATGCACCCGCTGCCCAAGCCCTCGGTGGACACCGGCATGGGCCTGGAGCGCATTGCCACCGTGCTGCAAGGCAAGCACAGCAACTACGAAATCGACCTGTTCCAGGCCCTGCTGGCCGCGGCCAAGACCGCCGTGGATGCAGCCGGTGGTGCTTCGGCGGCCACGGGCGTCGAAGGTGTCGGCTGCGACGCCGCCAGCCCCAGCCTGAAGGTCATTGCCGACCACATCCGCGCCTGCTCGTTCACGGTCGCCGATGGCGTCATCCCCAGCAACGAAGGCCGTGGCTACGTGCTGCGCCGCATCACCCGCCGCGCCATCCGTCACGGCTACAAGCTGGGCGCCCGCACCCCGTTCTTCCACAAGCTGGTGTCGGCCCTGGTCGCGCAAATGGGCGAGGCCTACCCCGAGCTGCGCCAGAACGAAAAGCGCATCACCGAGGTCCTCAAGACCGAAGAAGAGCGCTTCTTCCAGACCATTGCCCACGGCATGGAAATCCTGGAAGGCGCGCTGGCCTCGGGTTCCAAGCAAATTGACGGCGAAACCGCCTTCAAGCTGCACGACACCTACGGCTTCCCGGTCGACCTGACCGCCGACGTGTGCCGTGAGCGCGATGTGACCGTGGACCAGGCCGGCTTCGACGCCGCCATGGCCCACCAGCGCGAGCAGGCCCGTGCGGCCGGCAAGTTCAAGATGGCCACAGGCCTCGAATACTCGGGTGTGCCCACCGGCTTCCACGGCTACGAACACCTGACGGTGGACGCCGCCAACGTGACTGCCATCTATGTGGACGGCGCCTCGGTGCAAGAAGCCCAGGCTGGTGACGACGCCGTCATCGTGCTGGACCACACACCGTTCTACGCCGAATCCGGCGGCCAGTGTGGCGACAGCGGTGACCTGCGCAACGCCACCAGCCGCGTCGTCGTCGAAGATACGCAAAAGATCCAGGCCGACGTGTTCGGCCACCACGGCCGCGTGGTCGAAGGCAGCATCAAGGTGGGCGACAAGCTCAACGCCAAGGTCGATGCCGACGTGCGCGCCAAGACCGTGCGCAACCACAGCGCCACCCACCTGATGCACAAGGCCTTGCGCGAAGTGCTGGGCGACCACGTGCAGCAAAAGGGCTCTCAGGTCACGGCCGACCGCACCCGCTTCGACTTCGCCCACAACGCACCGCTGACCGCCGAGCAAATTCGCGAAGTGGAAGAGCTGGTGAACGCCGAGGTCCTGCTCAACGCCGAAGCCCAGGCTCAGGTGATGGCACTGGACGACGCACAGAAGTCGGGCGCCATGATGCTGTTCGGTGAGAAGTACGGTGAAACCGTGCGCGTCCTGAGCATCGGCTCGTCCAAGGAACTGTGTGGCGGCACCCACGTGCAGCGCACTGGTGACATCGGTCTGTTCAAGATCGTGGCCGAAGGCGGCGTGGCCGCTGGCGTGCGCCGTGTCGAAGCCATCACGGGCGCCAACGCCCTGGCCTACACGCAGAACCTGGAAACCACCCTGGACGGCGTGGCTGCCTTGCTCAAGTCCACCCCACACGAGGTACCGGCTCGCGTGGCCGCCGCGCAGGAGCAGATCCGCGCCCTGGAAAAGGAAATCGCCGCCCTCAAGGGCAAGCTGGCCTCCAGCCAGGGCGACGAGCTGATGACCCAGGCCGCCGACATCAAGGGCGTCAAGGTGCTGGCCGCGACCCTGGAGGGCGCCGACGCCAAGACCTTGCGCGAGACCATGGACAAGCTCAAGGACAAGCTCAAGACCGCGGTCATCGTGCTCGCCGCGGTGGACGGTGGCAAGGTCCAGATCGCTGCGGGCGTGACGGCCGACAGCACCGGCAAGGTCAAGGCTGGCGAGCTGGTCAACTTTGTCGCCCAGCAAGTGGGCGGCAAGGGCGGCGGCAAGCCCGACATGGCCATGGCCGGTGGCACCGAGCCGGCGGCTTTGCCAAGCGCGCTGGCCAGCGTCCAGGCCTGGGTGACCGAGCGTCTCTGACCCCGTCTGTGATTGGGCAAGCACGGCATGGGGCTCCTTCGGGAGCCCTTTTTGCTGTCTTGGGTGGAAACACCCATGTGAAGATGTCGCGCACGAAACCCTCCTGTCACCCCGCATCCTGTTGTGCGGGCAGGGGAGTTCGTACCATGGGTCTATTCTGGATACACCGACGAGGACGACAGATGGCCCACCAGACCGACAAGCAACACCCGATCGTGCCCCGTGAGAAGCTGGACTTCGGGCTTGACGATAGCATCCCGAAGTACTGGTTCGGCGGCGACCCGTTCCGCACCCGCTTCTTCGACGCCATGTCCCTGATCTTCCCGCCCGGCGAGAAGTTCTTCATGGTGACCGTGCGTGACTACCGCGATCAGGTGCACGACCCCAAGCTGCTGCAAGACATCAAGGACTTCAACCGGCAGGAAGCCCAGCACAGCATGGTGCACAACCAGTACAACGAGTTGCTGCGCAAGCAAGGCATGCCGGTGGACGAGATGATCGGCTGGCTCGACAACCTGCTGTTCACGAAGTACCGCAGCCGCTTCAGCCGCCAGTACACCCTGGCCATCACTGGAGCCTTGGAGCACCTGACCGCCCTGGGCGCGCATGCCATGTTCGATGAGCGCGACATCCTGGGTGAGGCCCACCCCAATGTGCGCGCCTTGTACGCCTGGCACGCCATCGAAGAGGTGGAGCACAAGGGCGTGGCTTACGACGTCATGATCGACTACGCCAAGGTGGGCTACCTGCGCCGTGTCACGGCCCTGGTCCACGCCACCGTCATGTTCCCGCGCGTGATCTTCAAGTTCGCCAACCGCATGTTGAAGGAAGACGGGTTCAGCTTCTGGGACCGGATCAAGCTCAACGTCAAGGGACTTCACTGGCTGCTCAAGCCCGGTGGTTTCCTGTGGCCCACCCACAAGCACTACGTCCAGTATTACAAGCCGGGCTATCACCCCTGGCAGGAAACCGATCAGCCTGGCTACGCCGAGTGGCTGGCCGGCTTCAATCTGCACCGCAATCCGGTGGAGGCCAGTGAGCTGATGCGCGCGGCCATGCTGCGGTGAACCCTCGCAGGCAAGGCCTGTCATTGTGGTTAGACTTCGGCACACCTTGATGTGGGTGTGCCGATTTCGTCCATGCGTATCCCTCTGCCTCCTCCTGCCGTCCTGGAAGCCATGGGCATCAAGCCCATTCCCTTGTTCATGCTCTCCGCATGGATCAAGGCTGCCACCAAGTGCGGCTTCAACGTTCAGCCCCTCTTCAAAGAAGCCGGCATCAAGATTGACCTGATCCGGCTGGAGGATGCACGCGTCTCTCCGTTGCAGCTCATCTCGCTGCTCGAGCAGTGCGTCGCCCTGTCACCCGATCAGTACTTCCCGCTGGTCCTGGGTGACACCTTCGCGTTTGAGTCCCTGCCCGAGTTTGAAACCCTGCTGACCACCAGCGCCAGCCTGCGCGATGCTTTGCGTGCGGCCGATCTGGCCCGCCTGATGGTCTTGCCGTGGCTGACGATCGAGGTCAAGGAAGAAGGCGACGAAGCGCGCGTCTGTATTGCCTTTGACCTGCCGATGCAAAAGCTGGTCGCCCACGCTTTGCCGCTGCACCTGGTCATCCATGCCACCTTGGCGTGTATCCGCAAGTTTGGGCGCACCTTGCAGGGGACCGAGTCAGGCTTCATCGGGATCGAACTCAAGGGCCCCCCGATTCCTCAGGCTGACAAGCTGGAGGCCTTTTTCGGTGTGCCCGTCCACTTCCATGCGCCGGTGGATGCCCTGCGGTTCGAACGTCACCTGCTCGATCATCCCCTGGAAGGCGCCTTTCCCGCACTGCACGAACAGGCGCAGTTTCTGGCCGAGCAGCGGCTTGGGCGCGAAGCACGTCGGCAGGGCGTGGCTGCGGAAATCGAAAACCTGCTCGCCCGGGAGCCCGAGTTGCTTGCGCTGGGCGTCGAGGACATGGCCGAGCGCTTGAACTTGCACCCTCGCACCCTGCAGCGGCGCCTCAAAGATGAAGGCGACAGTTATCTGAGTGTGCAGGCACGCATGCGTCACCGCCTTGCCTG
>MHZN01000274.1 GCA_001830395.1 Pseudomonadales bacterium RIFCSPLOWO2_12_59_9
AGATGTTGAAAAGGCCCACAAGTTTGCCTTGGAGCGGTTTGCCAGCGACTTGCTGCCGGTGGTCGATAGCCTCGAGCGTGGCCTTGAGCTGTCGAGCCCGGACGATGAGGCGATCAAGCCAGTCCGTGAAGGTCTGGAACTGACCCTGAAGTTGTTCCAGGACACTCTCAAGCGCTATCAGTTGGAAACACTGGACCCGCACGGCGCGCCGTTTAACGCCGAGCATCACCAAGCCATGGCCATGCAGGAAAGCACCCATGCAGAGCCCAACAGCGTGCTCAAGGTGTTCCAGAAGGGCTATTTGCTCAATGGTCGTCTGTTGCGCCCGGCGATGGTAGTGGTCAGTAAGGCGCCGAGTGAAGCGCCGCCGTCTATCGACGAGCAGGCTTGAAATTTAGTCCTCAGGCCCCATCTATTGGCTAAGGCCTGAATGTATACCAAGGCGCTTTTGTGGCAGCTGGGCGGCCACGAAACAGTCAAAAAAAATTACTACAGAATTTTGGAGAGTGAAGATGGGCAGAATTATCGGTATCGACTTGGGGACTACTAACTCCTGCGTTTCGGTCATGGAAAACGGTGTCGTTAAAGTTATCGAAAACGCCGAAGGCACCCGTACCACGCCGTCGATCATTGCCTACGCGGCGGATGGCGAGATTCTGGTCGGTCAGTCGGCCAAGCGTCAGGCGGTGACCAATCCGCACAACACCCTGTACGCGGTGAAGCGTTTGATCGGTCGTCGCTTCGAAGAAGAAGTGGTTCAGAAAGACATTAAGATGGTGCCTTACAAGATTGCCAAGGCTGACAACGGTGATGCTTGGGTTGAAGTGAACGGCCAGAAAATGTCGCCGCCACAAATCTCGGCTGAAATTCTGAAGAAAATGAAGAAGACCGCCGAAGACTACCTCGGCGAAGCTGTGACCGAAGCAGTGATCACTGTTCCGGCCTACTTCAACGACAGTCAGCGTCAAGCGACCAAGGACGCCGGCCGGATCGCTGGTCTGGACGTAAAGCGGATCATCAACGAACCAACCGCAGCAGCTCTGGCGTACGGTATGGACAAGGCCAAGGGCGATCACACCGTGATCGTTTATGACCTGGGCGGCGGTACTTTCGACGTTTCCGTGATCGAAATCGCTGAAGTCGATGGCGAGCACCAGTTCGAAGTGTTGGCCACCAACGGCGATACTTTCCTGGGCGGTGAAGACTTCGATATACGTCTGATCGACTACCTGGTTGACGAGTTCAAGAAAGACAGCGGCATGAACCTTAAGGGTGATCCGCTGGCCATGCAGCGCCTGAAAGAAGCCGCTGAAAAAGCCAAGATCGAGCTGTCTTCGAGCCTGCAGACCGACGTGAACCTGCCGTACATCACCGCAGACGCCACCGGTCCTAAGCACTTGAACGTGAAAATCTCCCGCGCCAAGCTCGAAGCGCTGGTAGAGGACCTGGTTCAGCGCACCATCGAGCCTTGCCGCATTGCGCTGAAAGACTCGGGTATCGACATTGGTAAGATCGACGACGTGATTCTGGTCGGCGGTCAGACCCGTATGCCGTTGGTGCAGAAGCTGGTGACCGAGTTCTTCGGTAAAGAAGCCCGTAAAGACGTTAACCCGGATGAAGCGGTAGCCATGGGCGCGGCGATTCAGGCAGCGGTATTGTCTGGCGATGTGAAAGACGTCTTGCTGCTCGACGTTAGCCCGCTGACCCTGGGTATCGAAACCATGGGTGGCGTGATGACCGCGCTGATCGAGAAAAACACCACTATCCCGACCAAAAAGTCGCAAGTGTTCTCGACTGCCGACGACAACCAGGGCGCCGTGACCATTCATGTGCTGCAGGGCGAGCGTAAGCAAGCCGCCAGCAACAAGTCGCTGGGCAAGTTTGACCTGGCCGAGATCCCACCGGCGCCACGTGGCGTGCCGCAGATCGAAGTGACTTTCGATATCGATGCCAACGGCATCCTGCACGTATCGGCCAAAGACAAAGCCACTGGCAAGCAGCAGTCGGTGATCATCAAGGCCAACTCGGGTCTGTCTGAGGAAGAAATTGCCCAGATGGTCCGCGATGCCGAGACTAACGCCGAAGAAGATCGCAAGTTCGAAGAGCTGGCTGCGGCGCGTAATCAGGGTGACCAATTGGTCCACGCCACTCGCAAGATGCTGGTTGAAGCCGCTGACAAAGTGACCGCCGACGAGAAAGTCGCGATCGAGAAGGCTTCTGCCGAACTCGAAGTGGCGATCAAAGGCGACGACAAAGAAGCCATTGAGGCCAAGATGAACGCTCTGTCGGAGGCCACCACGCCGCTGGCGCAAAAAATGTACGCTGAGCAGCCCCAGGCCGCCGATGCGGCGGCCCCGGGTGCCGAGGCCGCAGCGGGCGCGGATGACGTGGTCGATGCTGAGTTTGAAGAGGTTAAAGAGCACAAATAAGCATCCGCTTACCTTCGCTCTAGCCTGTTGCGACTGCGGTCGTAACAGGCAAAATACGCCGCGCGGGAGCTTGCTCCCGCGTTGGCGTGTCTGGTGGGGGCGATTTGCAGCAGTTGATTTGCAGTAGCTGATTTGAGAGAGCGGGAAGGTTATGGCTAAGCGTGACTATTACGAAACACTCGGTGTTGAGCGTGGCGCTAGCGAGGCAGAGCTGAAAAAAGCTTACCGGCGGCTAGCCATGAAGCACCACCCGGATCGCAATCCGGACGACAAATCGGCGGAAGATAAATTCAAGGAGGCCAATGCCGCCTACGAAATCCTCTCCGATGCCAGTAAGCGCGCGGCTTACGATCAGTACGGCCATGCCGGTGTCGACCCGCAGATGGGTGGCGGCGGTGGTGGCGGTAGCGGTAACTTCTCCGACATTTTCGGCGATGTGTTCAGCGATTTCTTCGGCGGCGCCCGCGGCGGTTCTCGTGGCGGCGCCCAGCGTGGCAGCGATTTGCGCTACACCCTGGAGCTGGATCTGGAAGAGGCGGTGCGCGGCACCACCGTGACCATTCGGGTGCCAACTCTGGTTAACTGCAAGCCGTGCGATGGTTCTGGGGCGAAGAAAGGCACCAGCCCGATCACCTGTACCACCTGTGGCGGTATCGGTCAGGTGCGCATGCAGCAGGGCTTCTTCTCGGTGCAGCAGACCTGTCCGCGCTGTCATGGCAACGGCAAGATGATTGCCGACCCGTGCACCAGTTGCCACGGTCAGGGGCGCGTCGAAGAGCACAAAACCCTGTCGGTGAAAGTCCCGGCCGGGGTTGATACCGGTGACCGCATTCGTCTGACCGGTGAGGGTGAGGCCGGCAGTCTGGGTGGTCCGACCGGCGATCTGTATGTGGTGGTGAATGTGCGCGAGCACGCGATCTTTCAGCGTGATGGCAAACACCTGTACTGCGAAGTGCCGATCAGCTTTGCCGATGCCGCCCTGGGTGGCGAGCTGGAAGTGCCGACGCTGGATGGTCGAGTTAAATTGAAAATCCCCGATGGCACCCAGACCGGCAAGATGTTTCGTTTGCGCGGCAAAGGTGTGGCGCCGGTGCGCGGCGGTGGTGCCGGCGATTTGATGTGCAAGGTAACGGTTGAAACGCCGGTGCAGCTGAATAAGCGTCAGCGCGAATTGCTCGAAGAGTTTCGCGGATCCCTGCTCGGTGATACGGCGCACTCGCCTAAAGCCAATGGTTGGTTTGAAGGGGTGAAGCGTTTCTTCGGCGACGTGTAAAAAACCTTTTTAATATCTGCTGCGCTTGGTGATGCTTCGTTGAAAACAGGCTCGGACTGCTCATTTACAGCTCGTAAACTCCGCGTCCTCGCCTGTTTTCGCCTTGCCTGACCTGCGCTCGCGACGATCTAAAAAGGTTTTAAATCATCAGCAGTAAGTCGCCGTTGTGCGGTTTACAGCTTTAGCTGAACAGCTGGGAGCTGGATATATGCGACGTATAGCCGTAGTGGGCGCCGCCGGGCGCATGGGCAAGACCCTGATCGAGGCCATCGGCCAGGCGGATGCGCGCTTGACCGCGGCGGTTGATCGCCCGGATAGCAGTCTGATTGGTGCCGATGCCGGTGAGTTGGCGGCGCTGGGTAAGTTGGGTGTGGCTTTGTCGGGCGATTTGGCGACGGTGCTGGAGCAGTTCGATGTGCTCATCGACTTCACCCATCCGTCGGTGACCTTGCGCAACTTGGCGCTGTGCCGGCAGGCCGGCAAGGCCATGGTTGTCGGCACCACCGGGTTTAGTGCAGAGGAAAAACAGTTGTTGGCTGAGGCCGGTAAAGAGATTCCGATCGTCTTTGCCGCCAACTTCAGTGTCGGCGTCAATCTCTGCCTGAAGCTGCTGGATACCGCCGCAAGGGTGCTGGGCGATGAAGTCGATATCGAAATCATCGAAGCCCATCACCGCCATAAGGTCGACGCGCCTTCGGGTACGGCGCTGCGCATGGGTGAGGTGGTGGCGCAGGCCTTGGGTCGCGACTTGGCGCAAGTGGCTGTGTATGGTCGCGAAGGTCAAACCGGCGCCCGTGAGCGGCAGACCATTGGCTTTGCCACGGTGCGTGCGGGCGATGTGGTCGGCGATCACACGGTATTGTTTGCCGGCGATGGCGAGCGGGTGGAAATCACCCATAAAGCTTCCAGTCGGATGACTTTCGCCAAGGGCGCGGTGCGTGCCGCGTTGTGGCTCGAGGGGCGCGGAGCCGGGCTGTATGACATGCAGGATGTGCTGGATCTGCGCTAATCTGGCCGGTAGGCGTTGATAGCGGTAGACCAAAAAGGCCTTTTTCTATAAGATACAGCTTTAGTGTGTCCACTAAAAGTTGCGCAAAATGAATCAGATAAAAAAGCGGGGTGACGGTCAACACGTCATCCCGCTTTTTTACAATTTGCGTTTGCTTCAAGCCTTGATTTACGGGAGGTCTTCTTGACTAAGCCAGCCATACTCGCCCTTGCTGATGGCAGCATTTTTCGCGGTGATGCCATTGGAGCCGACGGTCAGACCGTTGGTGAGGTGGTTTTTAACACTGCCATGACCGGTTATCAGGAAATCCTTACCGATCCTTCCTACGCCCAACAAATCGTTACCCTGACCTATCCGCATATCGGCAACACCGGCACTAATCCGGGCGATGCCGAGTCCACGCGCGTTTGGTCGGCGGGCTTGGTGATTCGCGATCTGCCACTGGTGGCCAGCAACTGGCGCCACACCCAGACGCTGTCGGACTACCTGAAAGAGCATGGCGTCGTGGCCATTGCCGGTATCGATACCCGTCGCCTGACCCGCATCCTGCGTGAGAAAGGCGCCCAGAACGGCTGTATCTTGGTCGGCGCCGATGCCACCGAAGAGCGGGCGCTTGAATTGGCGCGCAGCTTCCCCGGTATCAAGGGTATGGACCTGGCCAAGGTGGTTTGCGCCACTGAACGCTACGAGTGGCGCTCCAGTGTTTGGGGTCTGGCCAGCAACGAACATGCGGAAATCGCCGCCAGCCAGCTGCCCTATCATGTGGTGGTCTACGACTTTGGCGTTAAGCAGAACATCTTGCGCATGCTGGTTGAGCGCGGCTGCCGCCTGACCGTGGTGCCGGCGCAAACGCCCGCCAATGAAGTCTTGGCGCTTAAACCCGACGGTGTGCTGCTGTCCAACGGCCCGGGTGATCCGGAGCCGTGCGACTACGCAATCAAGGCGATTCAAGAGCTGCTGCAAACCGAGATCCCGGTATTCGGCATCTGCCTGGGCCATCAGCTGTTGGCTCTGGCCTGCGGTGCCAAGACCGTGAAAATGGTCAACGGCCACCATGGCGCCAACCATCCGGTGCAAGACCTGAAAACCGGCGTGGTGATGATCACCAGCCAGAACCACGGTTTTGCGGTAGACGAAGCGAGCCTGCCGGCTAATTTGCGGGCGACCCACAAGTCGTTGTTTGACGGCACCCTGCAGGGCGTTGAGCGTACCGATAAGGTTGCCTTCAGCTTTCAAGGGCACCCGGAAGCCAGCCCTGGCCCGACCGATGTGGCGCCATTGTTTGATCGCTTTATCGACTCGATGGCCAAGCAGCGCTAAGCAGTTACAGCAGCATTGTGTTGCGGGTGTCTAGGCAAGGCGCCCGCAGCAGCAAGACCCAAACGTACATGCAGCACGCCAGGCTTTAACCCCCGCTTGCCGCAACACCACCGCGCGGCGGTTAACCCAGCGAGCCAGCTGACCAAAGGATTCGAGAGAAGACCATGCCAAAACGTACAGACATTAAAAGCATCCTGATTCTCGGCGCCGGCCCCATCGTGATCGGCCAAGCCTGCGAATTTGACTACTCCGGCGCCCAGGCCTGCAAGGCTCTGCGCGAAGAGGGTTATCGGGTCATTCTGGTGAACTCCAACCCAGCCACCATCATGACCGACCCGGACATGGCGGACGCCACCTACATCGAGCCGATCAAGTGGTCGACCGTGGCCAAGATCATCGAGAAAGAGCGTCCAGACGCCTTGCTGCCGACCATGGGCGGCCAGACTGCCCTGAACTGCGCCCTCGATCTGGAAATGCACGGTGTTCTGAAGAAGTTTGGCGTTGAGATGATTGGCGCGAATGCCGACACCATCGACAAGGCAGAAAACCGCTCGCGGTTCGACAAGGCGATGAAAGACATCGGCCTGGCCTGCCCGGTTTCCGGCATCGCCCACAGCATGGACGAGGCCTACGTGGTCCTCGAGAAGGTCGGCTTTCCGTGCATCATTCGGCCGTCCTTCACCATGGGCGGCACCGGTGGTGGCATCGCCTATAACCGAGAGGAATTTGAGGAGATTTGTGCTCGCGGTATCGACTTGTCGCCCACCAGCGAACTGCTGATCGACGAATCCTTGATCGGCTGGAAAGAATACGAGATGGAGGTTGTTCGCGATAAGAACGACAACTGCATCATCGTCTGCACCATCGAGAACTTTGACCCGATGGGCGTGCACACCGGTGACTCGATCACCGTCGCACCGGCGCAAACCCTGACCGACAAGGAATACCAGATTCTGCGTAACGCCTCTCTGGCGGTGCTGCGCGAAATCGGCGTGGAAACCGGCGGTTCTAACGTGCAGTTCGGTATTTGCCCGAACACCGGGCGCATGGTGGTGATCGAGATGAACCCGCGGGTATCTCGTTCATCGGCACTGGCCTCGAAAGCCACGGGTTTCCCGATTGCCAAAATCGCCGCCAAATTGGCCGTCGGTTACACCCTTGATGAGTTACAAAACGACATCACCGGCGGTCGCACCCCGGCTTCGTTTGAACCGTCGATCGACTACGTGGTCACCAAGCTGCCGCGCTTTGCCTTCGAGAAATTCCCCAAGGCTGACGCCCGCCTGACCACCCAGATGAAGTCGGTGGGCGAAGTCATGGCCATCGGCCGGACCTTCCAGGAATCGATGCAAAAAGCCCTGCGCGGCCTGGAAGTTGGGGTTAACGGCTTCGACCCTATGGTCGATCTGGCTAACCCGGAAGCCGCCAGCATTCTGCGCCGCGAGTTGACTGTGCCGGGCGCCGAGCGCATCTGGTATGTGGCCGATGCCTTCCGCGCCGGCATGAGCTGCGACGATATCTATGCCCTGACCAAGATCGACCATTGGTTTCTGGTGCAGATCGAAGACCTGATCAAAGACGAAGCCCATGTACAGACCCTGGGTCTGGCCTCGATTGATCATGGGCTGATGCTCAAACTCAAGCGCAAAGGCTTCTCCGATGCGCGTCTGGCCAAACTGCTGGGTGTGACCGAGAAGAACCTGCGCAACCATCGGCACAAGTTGAAGGTGTTGCCGGTGTACAAGCGCGTCGACACCTGCGCCGCCGAGTTCGCCACTGACACCGCCTACCTCTACTCGACTTACGAGGAAGAGTGCGAAGCCAGGCCGACCGGCCGTGACAAGATCATGATTCTGGGCGGTGGCCCGAACCGTATCGGTCAGGGTATCGAGTTCGACTACTGCTGCGTCCACGCCGCCTTGGCGCTGCGGGCGGATGGTTATGAAACCATCATGGTCAACTGCAACCCAGAGACCGTGTCCACCGATTACGACACCTCGGACCGTCTGTATTTTGAGCCGGTAACCCTGGAAGACGTGCTGGAAATCGTCCGCATCGAGCAACCGAAAGGCGTCATCGTGCAGTACGGCGGGCAAACTCCGCTGAAGCTTGCCCGTGCCCTGGAAGAGGCTGGCGTACCGATCATCGGCACCTCGCCAGATGCCATCGACCGCGCCGAAGATCGCGAGCGTTTCCAGCAGATGGTCCAGCGTTTGAATCTGCGCCAGCCGGCCAACCTCACTGCGCGCAGCGAAGATGAAGCGCTGGCGGCCTCCAAGGCCATCGGTTATCCGCTGGTGGTGCGGCCGTCCTATGTGTTGGGCGGGCGGGCGATGGAAATCGTCTACGAAGAAGAAGAGCTGCGTCGCTATATGCGCGAAGCGGTGAAGGTTTCCAATGACAGCCCGGTGCTGCTCGATCACTTCCTCAACTGCGCGATTGAAGTCGATATCGATGCGGTCTGCGACGGTGAGCAAGTGGTGATCGGCGCGATCATGCAGCACATCGAGCAAGCAGGCGTGCACTCCGGAGACTCGGCGTGCTCCTTGCCGCCGTACTCGCTGCCGATTCACATCCAGGACGAGATCCGCGAGCAGGTCAAGAAAATGGCCATCGAGCTCGGCGTGGTCGGCTTGATGAACGTGCAGATGGCGGTGCAGGGCGAGGATATCTTCGTTATCGAAGTCAATCCGCGCGCTTCGCGTACCGTGCCCTTCGTGTCCAAGTGCATCGGCATCTCGCTGGCGATGATTGCGGCGCGAGTGATGGCCGGCAAAACCCTGGCCGAAGTGGGTTTCACCGAGGAAATCATTCCGAACTTCTACAGCGTCAAGGAAGCGGTGTTCCCTTTCGCCAAGTTCCCTGGCGTTGACCCGATCCTCGGCCCAGAAATGAAGTCGACCGGTGAAGTGATGGGCGTTGGCGACACCTTCGGTGAGGCCTTTGCCAAGGCCCAGCTGGGCGCCAGTGAAATTCTGCCCAACAGCGGTTGCGCCTTTATCAGCGTGCGCGATGACGACAAGCCGTTGGTGGCCGAGTTGGCGCGCAGCCTGATCGAGCTGGGCTTTGAAGTGGTCGCGACCTCGGGCACCGCCAAGATGATTGAGGCGGTTGGTTTGCCGGTGCGCCGCGTCAACAAGGTTACCGAGGGTCGCCCACACGTCGTCGACATGATCAAAAATGACGAGGTCACCCTGATCATCAACACCACCGAAGGGCGTCAGTCGATTGCTGACTCCTATTCCATCCGTCGTAATGCTCTGCAACACCGGATTTGCTGCACCACCACCTTGGCGGCTGGTGAGGCAATTTGTGAGGCGTTGAAGTTTGGTCCAGAGAAGACCGTGCGCCGCTTGCAGGATCTGCATGCAGGACTCAAAGCATGACTAAATACCCAATGACCATCCAGGGCGCCCGCGCCTTGGAAGACGAACTGCAGCACCTGACCAAGGTCGTGCGGCCCAAGCTCAGCCAGGACATAGGCACCGCCCGTGAACTGGGTGACTTGAAAGAGAACGCCGAGTATCACGCCGCGCGTGAGCAGCAAGGCATGGTCGAGGCGCGGATTCGCGATATCGAAGGGCGTCTGCAAAATGCCCAGGTGATTGATGTGGCGGCGATCCCGCGCACTGGCAAGGTGATTTTCGGCACCACGGTGGAAATCGCTAACGTCGAAACCGATGATCGGGTGACCTACCAGATAGTAGGCGAAGACGAAGCGGACATTAAGTCCGGCAAGATTTCCGTCGGCTCACCGATTGCCCGCGCCTTGATCGCCAAGGAAGAGGGCGATGTGGTGGCCGTCAGAACGCCGAGCGGTGTGGTCGAGTACGAAATTGTCGAAGTCCGTCATCTTTAGGCGTGAGCCTTATCGGGCTGGCGCCGTTACTTGGCAGCTGGCCCAGACGTTTTGGGTTGGCGGCTTGTGGTTGTTGCATTTTGTGCTGCTGCCGGGCCTGCGTGAAATGGGCTTGGCCGGCATGTTGGTCGATGAAGTCAGTGCTCGACTTAAGCCCGTGTTGGTCGGCTTTGCGCTGGTCGGCGCGGCGCTGCAACTGCTGGTGCTGATCCAGGCTGAGGGCGTTGCGAGTGGCTGGCGAGATTTTCGCGGACAGTTGCTGATGGCGGTGCTGGGGCTGGCGGGGGCGTATTTCGCGCTGCTGCGGTGGTTGCCACTGGCGGCATGGTGGTTGCAGTTCAGTTACCTGTTGTTGGCGTTT
>MHZN01000275.1 GCA_001830395.1 Pseudomonadales bacterium RIFCSPLOWO2_12_59_9
CATCGCCGTCATCGGCGATCGGCAGCCAGGCGATGCCACACTCGGTATGGGCCACCCGTGGGCGATCCTTGGCCTTGCTGACCATGATGGTGTAGTAGCCCTGTGGGTCGAGCGGCACGTTTTCATCGTGCACACAGTCGTTGACCCGGGTATTGGCAAAGCCCTGGTTGGAGCACATCGACCAGTAGCGCAGCTCGCCACTGCCCATGCTCTTGTCGCCTCGCACGGTCTTCGGTGTGGTGGGCGCCTTGCCGCGAATCACCAGCACGTCGCCGAAGCGGTTGTTGACGATGGTGCGGATGTACTGGTTATCCAGGTTGGGGAAGAAGCCACCTTCACTGCGCCGGGCATTCGGGTTGATCTTGCCGGTGTAGATGCCGATCAGGCTGTCGCGATCCAGCTGGATGTGCCATTCGGGCGTTTCCTGGGCCGGGTGGGTATCCGGTTTGCCGGGCTGGTTAAGCAGTGCCAGGTACTGCGACTTGGGCATGCCCACCGCCGCGACCGCCAAGCGCGGAAACTGCGCCGCTTTCAGTGCCTTGCAGGCGGCCGGGCCTTCCAGCACGCTGCCATCCTTGAGGGTCAGCACCGGCTCCGGCAGCGGCGTGCCACCGGTGGGGTGCAGGCCCTGGTCGGCGGCATAAATGCGGTACAGCACCACCTGCTGGCCGTTCTTGTTGGTCGGTGCGTGCAGCGGCCGACCCTGGCCGTCCGCCTGCGCCTGGCCGATCACTTCCTGATCGGTCTTGGCTTGATTGAGCAGGTTCAGCCGGTAATCACGCTGCGTGCTGTCGCGCACCGCGCCCGGCAGATAGGGGTTGCTGCTCCCCGCCTCGGGTTTGATCAGGTAGTCGGCCACCGATTCGACCGGCACGCCCTTTTCGTCATAGCTGATAAAGGAGATGTACCGCGAGTGCGGGAACTGCCCCTTGAGCGTCAGGCTGGCGCCTTCCGGGGTGCTGAAGATGGCGGCCCAGTACGCGGTGGCGGAGTCTGGGTAGGCCGCATTGACGTAGGGGTCACCACTCACCGGGCCGTGTGAAAACAGGCAGTTGCGTGGGCCGGGCACGCCGATTTCGGCGTTGCTGGGGCTGGGCTGCGCCGCCAGCGCGGCGATTGGGCTGCTGCCGATCAGCAGGGTGGTGATGAGTGTTTTTAGCTTCATGGGTAGGCCTGCCAAGTGCTGAGCATGGGGAACTCTGTGGTCGGTGGGGCGCGGGCAATCGAGCGGGGCGGCGCCGGTTTCCGGTATTGACCGGTCACCGGCGGACTGCCACCCTCAAGTCACTCGTGCAGTGCCGAGCGCCCATCCGGGTCAGGCTCAATACTCGGGGTTGCGGCAGGGAAAATCCGTCATGTCTTTGACAAAAAACATCACCCATCAACAGGCCCGCTACCTGCCGCTGGTGCAGCGGCTGCTCAGCGACAATCCATTGTTCGCCGGCTGCCGCGAGACGACCCGCGTGGCCTTGCTGCAGGCCGCCCAGGTGCGCACGGTCGGCAAGAGCGAGCGGGTGAGCACCTGTGGCCAGGCCGTGGAGTGCCTGTGCCTGGTGTTGTCCGGCAGCCTCGAAGTCAGCTCGTTGAGTGCCACCGGCAAGCGCTATGTCTGCTGGTATCTCGGCCCTGGTCAGGCATATGGCTGGATTCCGCTGATCGATCGCAAGGGCGCCATCCATGATGTCCGCGCGCATGCCGACAGCCTGCTGCTGGAGCTGCCACGCCAGCCCTTTATGGCGGCCGCGGCGGCCGATCCGGCGCTGATGGAAGCCATCATGATGGCGTTTTGCGAGCGCTCGCGGACGATTCATGAAGCTCTGGCGGCGGGCGCGCTGCTGAACCTGTCCGGGCGGGTAGCGGACATGCTGTTGCGTTTGCTCGACAGCTTCGGCCAGGCCGATGCGACGGGCGCGCGGATCGGCTTGAAACTGTCCCAGGAGGAGTTTGCCGACATGCTCGGCGTCACCCGGCAGAGCCTCAACCGCGAGCTGAAATTGCTGGAGGCAGAGGGGTTGATCAGCCTGGCCTACTCACATATTCGAGTGCATGACCGCGCGGCCCTGCAGCGCCTGGCCAGGCTGGATTAGTCGGCAGCAAGCTGGCCGCCGCTCGGCTTAGGATCGTAGCCTGAAAAGCGTGCTAGACCGCCGGCCTGCTTACCAGCGATTACGCACTTCTTCGGCAAAACCGGGCAGGTGGCTGAGTTGCAGTACTTGGCCGTTGTCGAGGCTGACGCGGCCACTAAAATGGCCAAACACCTGGTGCTGCTCGCTGGCAATTAGCAGCAGGTTGAGTTTGCTGTTGCGGTCGACCCGCGGCACAAACTCCAGTGCGACGCGGCCGTCGTTGCTGCTGATCTGCCAGGGCTTGGTCCAGTGTTTACGATCGAAATGAAACTCGACCTGATCGAGTTTGTGTGCCCGCCCGCGGTACAGCAGCAGGTTCTCCGAGGCGGGGCTGCGGTCGCTGAAACCGTAGCCGAAGTTGAGCCCGAACGGCTCGCCATCGACAAAGCCCGAGGCTGAGGCCCAGTACCAGGTGTTGCGGTAGGTCCAGACGCCACGGCCCCAGTCGAGCACGCCGAGGTCGCGGACCGGGCTGAGTTGATAATGTTTACCGGCATAGCGAAATTCGCCGCTGACCGCCAGGCAGTTGAACTTACTGTTGTAGTAGAAGGCTTTGCGCTGGCGTGGCCAGGAAGTGGCGATGTTCAGCGACTCTTGCCGGGGCGGCAGGCGAAAGTACAGCTCGCCGTCGATGCCTTGGCCGTGCGGCCCCGGCATCTTTGGGCTGCTAAAGCGCAGCCGGTGCTCGCCGGCAAGCCGCTGAATACTCAGGCTGAGTTTGTCGCTGCGAAAGCGAATCTCGCCGCTTTCGGCGGTTTCCGGAAAGTTCTGCCGGCCCAGCGGCAAGGCTTGCAGGGCGTCAATCTGCCAGCTGCGGCCGCTGGCCAGGTCGACAAAGCACAAGGCATAGAGGCCGGCGTAGCCAAGATTGCTGGCGGTCAGGCAGAAGGCGAATTGCTGCGGCGAAACCACCGCGTAGTAATCCCACTCCTTGATCCGCCAGTTGCTGGCCTGCACCTGGTTGCGCTGATAGTGCCAGTAAGGATGACGGGCCCAGCCGGGTTCGGTCAGCGTGCCGTTGGGTTGCAGAAGCGGCAGGGGAGCGAGAATTTCGTGCTGCATGGGCTGCCTCTTGTTTTTATCTTGGGCATTTTCGGTGGAGCCACTGCGCCACGCTGCTGACCACGTGGCGCAGGTTTTTAGTCGGCGCGTGCGACCTTGAGCAGCACGCCGTCCTGGCCGATTACGCGGATCTGCGTACCCGCTGGCAGGTCTGGGCCGGTCACCAGCCACAGGCTGTCGCCGGCTTTGATCTTGCCGCGGCCGTCGACTATGGCTTCGTGCAGTACAAATTGCCGGCCCTGCAACTCACTGCCGCGCTGGTTCAGGCCCGGTTGATCCGAGGGTTTGGCCGCAGCCCGCTGGCGCCGCCACCAGAACACCGCAGTGAGGATCGACAGGCTGCCGAACAGCAACAGCTGCCAGGCCCAGGGCAGCTCGGGAAACAGGTACAGCAGGGCGCCGACAAGCGCCGCCGCCAGCCCGGTCCAGAGCAGATAGCCGCCGACGCCGAATACTTCGAGGATCAGCAGCACGCTGCCGAACGCCAGCCAGTCCCAGTACGTCAGGTGATACAAGTAGTCCCACATGGCTTAACGCCTCTTCGAATGTCTATGCCCACAGATGGGGCGTAGGGTGGGCTTCAGCCCACCGCCTCTGGCAGAAGCGAATGGGTGGGCTGAAGCCCACCCAACGAGCGGTTCACCCTGCGCTTAGGCCTTCTTGTCGCCGAAGGTGGCTTTGACGATTTCGCCGATGCCGCCGATCGAGCCGATCATCTGGCTGGCTTCCAGCGGCATCAGGATCACCTTGCTGTTGTTGGCACTGGCCAGCTTGCCGAGGGCGTCGATGTATTTTTGCGCGACGAAGTAGTTGACCGCCTGCACGTTACCGGCGGCGATGGCGTCGGAGACCATGCGGGTCGCCTCGGCTTCGGCGGCGGCCGCCCGTTCGCGGGCTTCGGCTTGCAGGAAGGCGGCCTGGCGCTCACCTTCGGCTTCGAGAATCTGCCCCTGCTTCTTGCCTTCGGCGGTCAGAATCGCGGCGGCCCGCAGGCCTTCTGCTTCGAGAATCTGCGCGCGTTTGATCCGCTCGGCTTTCATCTGCCCGGACATGGCGGCCATCAGGTCGGCCGGCGGGCTGATGTCTTTGATCTCGATCCGGGTGATCTTGATGCCCCAGGGCGCGGTGGCTTCGTCGACGGTTTTCAGCAGTTTTTCGTTGATCGCATCGCGTTGGCCGAGCATCGCGTCCAGTTCCATGGAACCGAGCACGGTACGGATATTGGTCATCACCAGGTTGCGGATGGCGTGCTCGAGGTTATTCACCTCGTAGGCGGCCTGGGCCGAGTTGATGATCTGGAAGAAGCAGATGGCGTCGATCTGCACCGTGGCGTTGTCGGCGGTGATCACTTCCTGGGGCGGAATATCCAGCACGCTTTCCATCACGTTGAGCTTGCGGCCGATGCGGTCCATCACCGGCACTATGATGTTCAGGCCCGGTTTCAAGGTGTTGGTGTAGCGGCCGAAGCGCTCCACCGTCCACTCGTAGCCTTGCGGCACGACCTTGAAACCCATGAACAGAATGGCCACTGCGAGGCCGACGAAGAGCAACATGACACTGCCAACTTGCATAACGATTCCTTGTATTGCTGGGGGAGGGATTAACTAAACCGGGTGTTTAGTCGGGTTCTGGACTGAGTGTAAACAGCTTCAGGCGCTGGGCAATGGTCTTGTTACCTTTGCTTACCTAGCCGGCGAGCGCCGTGACCTTACTGCGCACCCGCCTCGAGGGGCGTGCTGGCACAGACCCGGTTGCGTCCGCCTTGCTTGGCCACATACAAATGCCGGTCGGCTTCGTTGATCAGCTGCTCGAGCTGTTGCTGATGTGTGCGCGCCGCCACCCCGAAGCTGCCGCTGAGGCAGACCTGCTGATCGCTGGTCTGCAGGGTGATGGCCTGAATCGCCAGGCGCAGCCGCTCTGCCAGCGCGAGGGCCTCGGCTAAGTCAGTTTCAGGCAGCAGCAGGAGAAACTCTTCACCGCCCCAGCGGGTCGTCAGGTCTCCGGTGCGACAGCTGCGTTCCAGCAGTTTGGCGACGGCCTCCAGGGCCTGATCGCCCAAGTCATGGCCGTACTGATCGTTGAGCCGTTTGAAGTGATCGAGGTCGAGCATGATCAGTGAGAGCGGGCGCTGATTGCGCAGGCTGGTGCTCCACAATGTGGCGGCTTGCTGGTTGAAGCCGCGGCGGTTGAGCAGGCCGGTCAGTGGGTCGTGTTCGGCCAGGCGTTCGGCGTGCAGTTTTTCCGTCTGCTGCTGGCGCACCTTGAGGCTCAGCCCGAGGGCCAGCAGGGTGGCCTGGAGAATGATGCCGATCTTCACGGCGCCGTAATTCCAGCCGGTAAATGGCAAGGCGCCCCACACGGTGAGCGTGGTGATCACCGCGCCGAGCATGCCGCAGAGGGTCGCCGCCTGGTAATAGCGCCCCGCCACACGTCTATGTCGCAGGGGTGTCACGCCCAGCAGGGCCATGCTCACGGTGGCAACCAGACTGAAGCCGAAGGCCAGCAACGCCTCAATCGACTGCTGACCCAGCAGCAGGCTGATCAGCAGCCCGCTGATGCCGATGGCCGCCAGTGCCTTGAGCAGGCGCAGGGCCTTGGGAGCGTTTTGCGCCAGGTCCAGAAAGCTGCTGGCGAAGGCCAGGCCGCTGCAACCGAACAGCACCATACAGATCAGGATGATGTGATTTTGCAGCAGCGGATTGTTTGGCCAGACCCAGGCGAAACCATGGCCCGAGTAAGCGAAGTTGAGCAGGGCAAACAGGCTCAGGTAGATCGAGTAATACAGGTAGCTGCGATCGCGCAGGCCGATAAATAGCATGCTGTTGTAAACGATCAGCGAGAGCAGAAAGCCGTAGATCAGGCCGTAGACGAACTTGTACTCACGGTCGCGGGCGACAAAACTTTGCTCGGACAGCACCTCGATCGGCAGCACCAGCGGATCGGGGCTCTGCGCGCGCAGGTAGAGCTCGCTGCTGCCGCTGGGGATTTGCAGGGGCACCACGTAGCCAATGCCGGGGATCAACTCGGCCGCGCCGGCCAGGGTATCGCCGGATTGCCACTGCTTGAGCAGCTGGCCATCTTGCAACAAGGAAAGTTGCAGGGCGTCGATCCAGGTGGTGCCGGTGACCACCAGTACCGAGACCGGCGCGTTGCTGGCGTTGAGCAGTTGCAGTCGCAGCCAGGTCGGCCGACTGCCGATGCCAAAATTCAGAATCGGGCTCTGGCCCGGCTGGCCTTGACCTTGCTGGAAGCGCGTTTGGGCCTGCTCGACCGTTAGCGGGCCGTCTTCTTCTTGCAGCACCTGGCTGAGCAAGCCTGCGTGGCCGGCGGGCAGCGCGTCGACCTGCAGTGGCTGCGCCCAGGCGCCGCGTGCCAGCCCCAGCAGCAGGCATAGCATGATCAGACGTAGGTAGGGGGCGAGTCGTCGCGGCATGCTTATCGGCTCTGCGGTTTGGGATGGCAACCAGTCAAGTCTAGTCGTGCAGTGGCCCGGCGCTCATGTCTCATGGTGAGAGCCGGGCGCAGCGCTTACTTCTGCTCGCTTTGTGGGGTCACGCGCAGCACTTCTTCGATGGTGGTTAGTCCGGCGGCGACCTTTTGCGCGCCAGATAAACGCAAGCTGCGCATGCCTTCTTTAAAGGCCTGACGGCGCAAGGCGACCAAGTCGGTGTCGGCGCTCAGCAGGGTCTTGATGCCGTCATTCAGCAGCATGATTTCATACACCCCGGCACGGCCACGGTAGCCGGTGTCGCGGCATTCCAGGCAACCCACGGCCTTGTGCGCGCCGGTGGGCAGCGGGGCGCTCCAGGGCTTGGTCAGGCTCTGCCAGTCGTCTTCCGCCAGTTCAATTGGCGCTTTGCAGTGCGGGCACAGGGTACGTACCAGGCGCTGGGCCATCACCCCGAGCAGGGTGGCTTTGAGCAGGTAATGCGGCACGCCGAGTTCCAGCAGGCGGGTGATGGCGCTGGGTGCGTCGTTGGTGTGCAGGGTGGACAATACCAGGTGGCCGGTCAGCGCCGCTTGGATCGCCATCTCGGCGGTTTCCAGGTCGCGGATCTCGCCGATCATGATGATGTCTGGGTCTTGGCGCATCAGGGCGCGCACGCCGCTGGCGAAGGTCAGGTCGATATTGCTCTGCACCTGCATCTGGTTAAACGCCGGCTCCACCATCTCGATCGGGTCTTCGATGGTGCACAGGTTCACCTCGCTGGTGGCCAGGTGTTTGAGTGTGGTGTAGAGGGTGGTGGTTTTGCCCGAGCCGGTCGGGCCGGTGACCAGGATGATGCCGTTGGGCTGCTCGGTCATCTGCTGCCAGCGGCGCAGGTCGTCCGGGGAGAAACCCAGCTGGTCGAAGCTCTTCAGCAGCACTTCCGGGTCGAAGATCCGCATCACCATCTTCTCGCCGAAGGCGGTCGGCAGGGTCGACAGGCGCAGCTCGACTTCGCCGCCATCCGGGATCTTGGTCTTGACCCGGCCGTCCTGGGGTTTGCGCTTCTCGGCGATGTTCATCCGCCCCAGGGATTTCAGCCGGCTGACGATGGCCATGGTCACTTGCGGCGGGAATTGATAGACGTTGTGCAGCACGCCGTCGATGCGAAAGCGCACCGTGCCTTGCTCGCGGCGGGGCTCGATATGAATATCGCTGGCCCGTTGCTGAAAGGCGTACTGGAATAGCCAGTCGACGATATTGACGATGTGCGCGTCGTTGGCGTCCGGCTCCTGATCGCTGGCGCCGAGTTTCAGCAGTTGCTCGAAGTTGCCGAAGTTACTGAGTTTCTGGTCGGTGCTGTTGGCGCCGGTGACCGATTTGGCCAGGCGGAAAAACTCGATGGTGAAGCGCTGAATATCGGTCGGGTTGGCCACCACCCGTTTGATCGGGCGCTTGAGCACATGGGCCAGGTTGGCTTCCCAGCCGTGCATAAAGGGTTGCGCGCTGGCGATGGTGACTGCGTCTTTGTCGGCGGCCACGGCGAGAATCTTGTGCCGCTGGGCGAAGGCGTAAGACATCAGTGGGGTCACGGCGGCCACGTCGATTTTCAGCGGGTCAATGCGCAGATAGGGCTGGCCGGCCAGTCCAGCGAGCCAGACGGTGAGGCTTTCCAGGTCGAGTTTCTTGCCTGGGCGCAGCAGGTCATCGACTTGCTGGCTGGCGATAAACTCCAGCGGATGCTGCTGGTTATTCACCGCGCTGCGGCGAATGTTCAGGCATTGCTCGGCGGTTTCTTGATTGATGCGGCTTTGGCTCACCAGCTCGCGCAACAGGTCGTTGAGATCCAGCAAACGATCCGGGGCGGACGAGGGGTTGGCAGACATGGGGCATCCTTGAGGTCGTGGCGACAAACAGCAAATTTACCGGGTTTGCCATTCGTAGGGTGGGCTTTAGCCCGCCGGGTTTTTGACTCTAACAAGTGGTGGGCTAAAGCCCACCCTACCGCCCATGGGAGCGATAGTGCGATACCGTCAGCCCTGAGCTTATTTCATCAGCAGTTTCCACGCCTTGAGCGTCTGCACAGTTTGCGCCTGGGCGCAGCGCTCGGCCAACAGCTCGGGGTTCAACTCAGGGCTGAGTGGGCGGTTGGCCAGCTCATTGAGTTTGCACAGTTCACCGTACAGGCGGTCGACTTCCGGCACGTCCAGCACGCTGCGGGCCAGGTGCAGCCAGGTCAGCAGGCGTTCGATGCGCGGCAGTTGCTCGGCCAAGTCTTCCGGCTGCTGCTGGTAACGCTTGAGCTGTAGCGCTACGCCTTCGTCTTTGAGCAGGGTCGGCAGCCAGTTGCCCAGGGGCGCGGCGCCTTGGCGGTTGCCACGGTTGTTGCGCTCGGCGGCCCAGCTGCGGGCCAGCAGCCAGCGTGAGGCGTGCAGTGAGAACTGACCCCAGCGGGCGTCGTTCAACTCCTCGGCAAATTGCGCTGGTGCGGCTTGGCGCACGGCATCGTCGAGCTGGCCGGCCAGGGCGCGCGGGCGCCAGTCGGCGAGCAAGGCATCCAGGCGGCTGCGCAGCTCATGGCTGGCCACCCGCGGCGCGGCCTGGCCGAGGCTGCCGAGCAGGGCGCGCAGTTCGACCAGCTGCTCGACACAGTCGAGCAGCAAACGCCAGTGACCATTGAAACGGTATTGCTCGGCCAAGCGCTGGCTGCTGCCCAGCAGGTGCCAGGCCAGGGCGGCGAAGGCGTCGTCCAGGGCCATTTCGGCGTTCAGCTCCGGCACGGGCAGGCTGAGTGAGTAGCTGTTGGCATCGAACAGGCGATAACCGCGCTCGGCCTTGCTGATGTCGCACGGCATCAGAGCCAGGTCGGCGGCCAACTCGGCGGCCAGCTCCAACAGGGCGGAGGGTTCGCCTTGGCGCAGCTCCAGTTCCAGCTCGCAGATTTCTTCGCTGTGTTTGCCAGCGATGACTTTACCGAGATCCAGCGCCGCCTCGATTACCACCTTGGCCTTGCCGCGGCCCCAGGCGATTTCGGCGCGTTCGCGGACAAAGTCGGTGCTGAAGATGGCGCTTAGTTGCTTCTTGTCCAGCGTGGCCAGGCTGGCTGGCCAGCAGTCGCCGTCGAGTTTTTTCGGGTCGAGCTTGGCTTTGCTCAAGGCCCAGTCGTACTCGTTGCGCTCCGACAGGCCGGCGATGCTCTGGCCGCGGGTTTTCAGGGTTTGGATAAACTCGTCGCCATCGCGGCGAATGCGCAGCGCCACCTTGGCCTGCGCCAGCTCGCGGCTGGGGGTGTCGAAATACTGATTGAACAGCTCGCGCCGCTCCCAGCCGCTCTTGTTGCGCTTTTTCAGCAGCGGGTGCTCACGCAGTGCGATCAGGGTTTCACGACTGACGCGCAACTTGATTTCGGTTTCTTTTTGCATGAGCTGGGTGTCCAAACGCGAATAACAGGGCGCAGCTTGATTGGGCTGCTTGGACCCTGCAGTGTACAGGACAAGCGGGGCGCCTGCCGGGCCGCCGGCGATAGCGCCGGCCTGGCAGATCACTCTATGATTGAGCCCTACCCCGGAGCCCACCGATGCCTATCCCCTCTCTGCAAGACCAATTCGCCGCGCTGATTGCCGCGCCTTCGGTGAGTTGCACCCAGCCGGCCTGGGATCAGTCCAACTTGCCGGTGATCGAGTTGCTGGCCAGCTGGCTGGGCGACCTGGGGTTTAACTGTGAGGTGCAGACCATCAGCCCCGGCAAGGCCAACCTGCTCGCCACCTACGGCAGCGGCCCCGGCGGCTTGGTGCTGGCCGGCCATAGCGATACGGTGCCCTTCGACGCGGCGCTGTGGCAGAGCGATCCGCTTAAGTTGACCGAGGTGGGCGACCGTTGGGTGGGTCTCGGTGTCTGCGACATGAAGGGTTTTTTCCCGCTGGTGATCGAGGCGGTGCGTGGCCTGCTCGATCAACCCTTTCAGCAGCCGCTGCTGATTCTGGCCACCTGCGATGAAGAAAGCTCGATGTCCGGCGCCCGCGCTTTGGCTGAGGCTGGCCGACCGCTGGGCCGCGCCGCGGTGATCGGCGAGCCGACCGGGCTCAAACCGATTCGCCTGCACAAAGGCGTGATGATGGAGCGCATCGACATCCTCGGTCAGAGCGGCCACTCCTCCGATCCGAGCCTCGGTCATAACGCGCTGGAGGCCATGCACGCGGCGATTGCCGAGCTGCTGGTGCTGCGCCAGCAATGGCAGCTGGAGTATCGCAATCCGCTGTTCAATGTGCCGCAACCCACCCTGAATCTGGGTTGCATCCACGGCGGCGATAATCCCAACCGGATCTGTGGTCAGTGCTCCCTGGAGTTTGACCTGCGGCCATTGCCGGGCATGGACCCGGAGGTACTGCGGGCGGCGATCCGGCAGAAGTTGCAGCCGCTGGCCGAGCAGCGTCAGGTGCGTATCGACTACGGGCCGATCTTCCCCGGCGTACCGCCGTTTGAGCAGGCCGCCGACTCTGAGTTGGTGCGTTTGGCCGAGCGACTGACAGGTCAGGCCGCCGATGCGGTAGCCTTTGGCACCGAAGCGCCGTATCTTCAGCAGCTCGGTTGCGAAACCCTGATTTTGGGCCCTGGCGACATCGCCTGCGCCCATCAGCCCAACGAGTTTCTCGAGTTGGCGCGGATCGCACCGACGGTGCGGATTTTGCGCCAGTTGATCCAACATTATTGCCTGCAGCCCGCCGCCTAACGCGGGCTTCATGACCACCCATAGCAAAGGAGCCTGAACGTGTTGCAGCCCCAACTTCGACGATAAAGCGCGGTCCCTTCATCGCCCTGAACTTGGTACAGGCGCTATAGCGGTGCCTTTTATTTGCATCACACAGGCTCATTTACCATGCCCGATTACGTTACCTGGCTGCGCCACGCCTCGCCCTATATCAACGCCCACCGCGACTGCACCTTTGTGGTGATGCTGCCTGGTGAAGGGGTGGCCGATGCCAACTTTGGCAATATCGTCCACGACCTGGTGCTGCTGCACAGCCTCGGCGTGCGGCTGGTGCTGGTGCACGGCTCGCGCCCGCAAATCGAAACCCGCCTGGCTGCCCGCGGCCTGACGCCGCGTTTTCACCGTAACCTGCGGATCACCGATGCGCCGACCCTGGAGTGCGTGATCGACGCCGTCGGGCAGATGCGCATCGCCATCGAGGCGCGGTTGTCGATGGACATGGCCGCCTCGCCGATGCAGGGCTCGCGCTTGCGGGTCAGCGGCGGCAACTTTGTCACCGCGCGGCCGATTGGCGTGCTGGATGGCGTCGATTATCACCACACCGGCGAAGTGCGGCGGGTCGATCGCAAGGGCATCAATCGCCTGTTGGATGAGCGCAGCATCGTGCTGTTGTCGTCCCTGGGTTATTCGCCGACCGGGGAGATTTTCAACCTGGCCTGCGAGGACGTGGCCATGCGCGCGGCCATCGATCTGCAGGCCGACAAGCTGTTGCTGTTTAGCAGCGAGCGCGGCCTGCTGGATGACGCCGGCACGCTGATCCGTGAGCTGCGTCCGCAACAGGTGCCGGCCCATCTGGCCCGGTTGGGCAATGACTATCAGGCCGAGTTGCTGGACGCCGCAGCGCAAGCCTGTCGGGCCGGTGTGGCCCGCAGCCATATCGTCAGCTACAGCGCCGATGGTGCACTGCTGACCGAGCTGTTCACCCGCGACGGTGGCGGCACCCTGGTCAGCCAGGAGCAGTTCGAGCAATTGCGCGAAGCCACCATCGAGGATGTCGGCGGTTTGATCGAGCTGATCAGTCCGCTGGAAGAGCAGGGCATTCTGGTGCGTCGCTCCCGTGAAGTGTTGGAGCGCGAGATCGAGCAGTTCAGCATTGTCGAGCGGGACGGGCTGATCATCGCCTGCGCGGCGCTCTATCCGATCGCCGATTCAGCGGCTGGCGAGCTGGCCTGTCTGGCGGTCAACCCGGAGTACCGGCATGGCGGGCGTGGCGATGAGCTGCTCGAGCGGATTGAGGAGCGCGCCCGGGCGCAGGGATTGCAGACGCTGTTTGTACTGACCACCCGCACCGCCCACTGGTTTCGCGAGCGCGGCTTTCAGCCCAGCGGCGTCGAACGACTGCCGGCCGCGCGGGCCTCGCTGTACAACAACCAGCGTAATTCCAAGGTGTTTGAGAAGGCGCTGTAGCAGACAGTGCGAAAACTACTGCGCTCGGTTATGCGGCGTTAAAAACAGGCTCGGACAGCGGGCTTGCCCGCTGAACGCACTTCAGTGCGGCCCGGAGGGCGAGCGAAGCGAGTACTGCTCATTTACAACCCGTAAACTCGGCTTTGGCATCCTGCGTCGCCCTACCTCCTGCATCCATGCAGTCGCCCGCGTCCTCGCCTGTTTTGACTGCGCTTCGCTTGCCCTGCGGGTCAACCTTCGGTTGTTACTTCGCTTCGCTGCGTTGCGCCTTGCCTAACCTTCGTTCGCTACGTTTTCACGCAGCCTGTTGAGTTGGGGTTGTTGCGGGAAAACTCAGCTCTCCAGCCACACGTCGCGGGCCCAGTGCCAGACCGAGTCCCAGGTCTCGTCGGTCAGTTCGGCCTCGGCGCCGGACCAGAGGGTGACTTCGCCTTCGACGTCTACCACGTAGTAGTCGTCGCCGTCTTGGCAGATCGGCACCAGGTCGCGCGGCACGCCTAGGCTCCAGGCGGTGGCGGTGACTTCCGGCAGGTAGGTGTGCGATTGCGGGTCGCTGGCGGTGACCGGCTCCAGGCGGCCGTAGACCACGTCGCTGACCTTGAGCAGAAACTCGCGCAGCTCGAACGGCAGGTGAATCAGCAGCTGTTCTTGAATCTCGACCAGCACTTCTTCTTCGGGTAACTCCAGCGGCACCGGCACGCTTTCGTTGAGTTCACGCAGTTGTTCGATGACTTCTTCCAAGGCCTGAGTCTCCAGTCGAAAAGCGACTTTAATAGCGGGTTACGGAGCGCCGGGAAACTGCGCTGGCAGTATGGCCACAGAGTTTAACAGGCTCGCCCGCCCACAGCCGAGAATGGCCAGGGTCTGTTGCCGTTTCTCGCGGCAACGCGGCTCGCGATGAAGCGGCAACAAACCCTATGCGGCGGGGCTCAGGGATTTGCTGCTATGGTCGATATAAATAGTTATGAGTGTGGCGAGTAGCCGGATGGGAATGCAGCATGAAAAGTGAATCTGAATCGAGCGGCGATGCCGTCCTGAGCGACGCGGAGCGCCTGCACCTGCTGGAAAAATCCGCCAAGGTTAACCGGCTGATGCTGTATGGCTTGGCCGTGGTGGTGCTGGTCATAGTGCTGGTGACGGTGATAGTGCAAAGCGTCAATCTGATGAGCAGCGACCCCGCCGATGAAACCGCGCTGCAGATCGACGAATTGAAAAAGCAGTT
>MHZN01000276.1 GCA_001830395.1 Pseudomonadales bacterium RIFCSPLOWO2_12_59_9
TACCAAAGTTACATGGCGATGTGATTTTAAGGGCAATGAGTAGTGAATCACCTTGTCAAAGAAGATATGGGATGATAGATGCTTTTTCGTTTCCTGTCGGAGCAAGTGTTCGACAGGAAATGAAAGGGGCTCTTGAATGGCTTTCAGACGAAACTCGTAAGAGGAAAACATGGGTTGACTTAACAAAGAAAGTTGATAACTCAGCAATTCTTTTTGCTTATCCTACTCAAAAACCAGAAACAGAGCCAGAGCTTGCTGGTTTAATGGGAGGCATTGAAGAATCTGCTGTTGACCCTGATGGCGCAACATTTTCGGCTATTGCCTCAAGGGTAACGCGGACACTTAGAGGTATTTCCACAGGAGCATATGATAATGAAGTAAGAATATTCGTACTAACTAAAAGACCCGGAGATGCAAGGACAAAGGTTATAGTCAGCAAACGCTATACTGCCGATCATACGATTAAGTCTGCCGAACAATGGCAAGCAGGATGCCGCAATATCCCCAATATCAAAATCAGGCAATTTGAAGACAAAACTCCCGTGTGGAAAGAATGCTCAGTTCCCTTTCCGGCAGAAGTTGTCTGGTGTTTGAATACTGCGTGGATACGCAAGGGAACATATGCAGAGCGGGTTCATGGGTTTTCAATCAATGATGCTCTTAGCTTGTTATTGGATGAAGGCAATGAGGTTAAAAGGCTTTCTTTGAAAGCCATAGACGCTATTGTTAGAAACTGCGCATCGTTGCTTTTGGCAATAGGGCAGGAAAACACATGTTTCTTAGTTTTCAAGATGAACAAGAAGTATGAAAAACAGGCGTTGTTGTTACCGTCAATTCTTGGATTGTTGCTTTATAAAAATGGAATAGAGAAAGGAGGATTTATGAATTCACCTGCTTATCTTGTAGGACAGTTTCTAAGCCTTGCTGACGATCTTCACCTGAAATATTGTCAGCATGTACGAAAAGGGTCAATCCCGCCTCAACTCGTTGGTAATGCTTTGATGCCGACGGCTTTGGAGACGCCTGAAAAGGCTTTGAGTATGCTCAGTCAAAGGATAATTCCGTATCAGGCATGGGCTAAAACACTATCGGGAGATGAGAAAGATGTAGGCTTAGTCAAATCTTTTTTAGGAAAGATTGGTGCAGTCTCAAATCAATTAAAAGAATGTCAGATACCTTCCACATGCTCAGATACTGATAAAGCGCAAATGCTTCTCGGTTATTTAGCATGGTCGGAGAAATCAGCATAAAACAAGTTATATAAAAGGAGGAATACTATGTCAGATCAAATCATTGTCCGTGCAACAGGTCTTTTAGTTATCGAAGCTATCAATTCAAATCCGAACGGCGATCCTGACCGTGAGAGCGATCCCCGTCAGCGTCCTGATGGAAATCAAGTAGGCGTGGTAGCGGTGTCGCGCTAGCGGGCTTGATGCTGCTTAGCGCGTCATGAGTGACCAATGCTGGCTGATCCAAAAGCTGTTCATCTCGGCAGATTTGCATCCGTTGGTCAGCGCTTGGTTCGCTTTCAGTCGGGGCCTTGGTTAAACTTGTCCGTTCTTTATTCTTTCGCAAAAGGTTAAGCCCCATGCTGATCGCTGCCAATAAGGCTGTCTCTATCGACTATACCCTGACCAACGATGCCGGTGAGGTGATCGATAGCTCTGCTGGCGGCGCACCGCTGGCCTATCTGCAAGGCGCAGGTAACATCATCGTTGGCCTGGAAAAAGCCCTTGAAGGCAAGCAAGCCGGCGACGAGCTGACTGTTTCGGTTGAGCCGCAAGATGCCTACGGCGAGTACAGCGCCGAGCTGGTTGCGACCCTGGGTCGCGATATGTTCGAAGGCGTTGAAGAAATGGAAGTGGGCATGCAGTTTCATGCCTCAGGTCCCGATGGCGGCATGCAAATCGTTACCGTTCGCGAGTTGGATGGCGATGACGTGATTGTCGATGGCAATCACCCATTGGCCGGTCAGCGTTTGACCTTCGCCGTAAAAATCGTCAGCGTCCGTGATGCCAGCGCCGAAGAACTGGCCCATGGTCACATCCATGGCGAGGGTGGTCACCACCACTGATTGATCAGCTGCTAAGCTGAGACAAGGCGATAACAAGCTGCGAAAAAAGCGCCTGAGGGCGCTTTTTTTGTCCGCAAGGATTTACAGGGAGATCTACATGAGTGCCTTTCACGACCTCAATCTGCGTGCGCTAGACGGCCAGGATCTGCCGCTTTCGACATTCAAGGGTCACGTTTTACTGGTGGTGAACGTTGCCTCCAAATGCGGCCTGACGCCGCAATATGCCGGGCTGCAAGCCTTGTATCAGCAGTATCACGCCCAGGGTTTTCATGTGTTGGGTTTGCCGTGCAACCAGTTTGCCGAGCAGGAGCCGGGCAGCGAAGACGAAATCGGCAAGTTTTGCAGCCTCAATTACGGAGTCACTTTCCCGCTCAGCAGCAAGCTTGAGGTCAACGGCCCGGGGCGTCACCCGCTGTACCGCTTATTGGCGGGCGAGGGCGCCGAGTTTCCCGGTGACATCAGCTGGAATTTCGAAAAGTTTCTACTTGGCCCGGACGGCCGGGTGCTGGCACGCTTCTCCCCGCGCACCAGCACCGACGATCCCAGCCTGATCGACGCGGTGGAAAAAGCCTTGGCGGCGCTGACCGCCGAGTAACTAGCGACTCTGGTAACCCGGCGGCGCGCAACCTGGCGCAGTCGTGTTCACGCAGTCTGTAGTGCTCGGCCAGTGAGCAGCATTGCTTAGTTGTAGCGCCTCAAACTGATGGCCATTATCGGCGCCGGGCCTTGTTCACAGGGCTGGCCGCTGGCGAGTTAACGGCCACAACCCATGGGGGTGAGGATGATTTTTCTGGCAGCCGATATTGGCGGTACCCAGACCCGCCTGTTGTTGGGTGAGCCTTGCGCCACGGGTTGGCGCTGTATCCGTCAGCAAAGCTTTTTAGGCCATGACTACCCGAGCCTGGAGGCCTTGCTTGAGGTTTTTCTCGGCCCTGACGAGCAGCCTGATGTGGCTTGTATCGCCGTCGCCGGCCCGCTTGAGGGCCACCATGTACAGATGACCAACCTGCCGTGGTTGCTGGATGCCGAGCGTCTCAGTACGCAATTTGGCATCGCCACAGTGCGCTTGTTGAATGATTTTGCCGCCCAGGCCTATGGCCTCAATACCTTGCCCACAACCGATCTGTGTACCTTGCAAGCCGGGGTGCCGCAGGCCGATGGTGTGCGCGCCTTAATGGGCGCCGGCACCGGCTTGGGCATGGCGCTGCTGGTGCCCTGCGCAGGGCTTTGGCAGGCCTTGCCGAGTCAGGGTGGGTTGGCCGATTTTGCCCCGCAAGGCCCTGAGCAATTGGCCCTCTGCCAAGCCCTGCAAAGCGCTTACGGGCGGGTCAGCCAGGAGTTGCTGTTGTGTGGCCGGGGTCTGGAGCGGATTTACAGCTTTCTGGCAGGCTTTGGGGTGCTGCTTACCCCGCAATCCTTGAGTGCGCGGGCGATCTCGCTGGCCGCCGAGCAACACGCGCCATTGGCCTGCGCCGCATTGGCGCTGTTTGCGCAAATCTTTGCCGCCAGCGCGGGTAATTTGGCACTGCTCAGCTTGGCCCATGGTGGGTTGTACCTGAGCGGGGGCATAGCACCGAAAATGCTCAGCTTTCTGCAAAGCCCAAAGGTGCTTGAGGCCTTTGTGAATAAGCCGCCGATGCGCGAACTGCTGCAATCCATACCTCTGCATGTGGTGCTCAATGAGCAGCTGGGCTTGTACGGCGCCGCCAGTTTGGCCGCTCAATTGTGCCCAAACACGGCCGCTGCGGGAGCCGCGTAAATGAGCGCGCCGCTTGAGTCACTGCCGCCGCGGCGCCTGTCGTGGCAGTTTTTGCGCCTGGTAACGCCGTACTGGAAGTCGGCGAATAAGTGGCAGGTGCGCGGCTACACCCTGGCCTTGCTGCTGTTTACCTTGGCCCAGGTGGCGCTGGCGATCTGGATGAACTACTGGAGCCGCGAGCTGTTCGATGCGCTGGAAGACAAGTCGCTGAATGACTTGCTGGTGCAGGCCGGCACCTTTGTACTGATCTTTATCCTGACCATGGCGGTGACGGCCCTGCATATGCAGGTTAAGCGCTGGCTGCAACTGGACTGGCGCCGCTGGCTGACCAGCAAGGTGCTCGATCAGTGGATGACCCGCGGCCACCATTACCAACTGCAATTGGTCGGTGGCGAGCATGACAACCCCGACGGGCGGATCGCCGAAGACATTCGCATAGTCACCGAAAGCACCATAGGCCTGGCCCATTCACTGGTGTATTCGCTGCTGATTTTCGGCAGTTTTGTCGACATCCTGCTCACCGTCACCGGCAGCGCCACCTTTCCCGGCACCGCGTTTATGGTGCCGGGTTATATGGTGATTCTGGCCTTTGCCTATGCCGGCGCCGGCACCCTGTTCGGCTTGCTGCTGGGCCGGCCCTTAATTACCGCCACCAATAAACTGCAAACTGCCGAAGCGGATTTTCGCTTCGGCTTGGGCCGCTCGCGCACCAACTCCGAGTCGATTGCGCTGATGCACGGCGAGGACATCGAACGGCAAAATGCCAAGACCTTCTTTGCCCGCTTGAGCCAGCGCTGGAACCGCCAGACCCTGGGTTACCTGGGCATAGTGTCGTTTTCCTCTGGTTACGGTGCGCTGCTGCCGGTGTTTCCGATCTTGCTGATGGCGCCGCAGTACATCGCCGGCGGCATGACCTTGGGGGTGCTGATGCAGGCCGCGCAAGCCTTCCAAAAACTCACCTCGGCGCTCTCCTGGCCGATTGATAACCTCGGCGAACTGGCCCATTGCCGGGCGTCGGTGCAGCGGGTGCTGAGCCTCTATAACGATATGCAAGTGCTCGATGAGCAGGCGAGCGAGCCGCAAGAGCATCGCATTAGCGTGGCGCAATCCAATCAGCATGAGCTGGTGCTGCGCGATCTGTGTATCGCCAATCCTGACGGCCTGATATTGCTGGAGGGCTTTAATCAGGTGATCCGCCGTGGCGAGCATGTGCTGATTGCCGGTGACCCGACGGTGACCATCAGCTTGTTCAAAGTGGTGGCCGGTTTGTGGCCCTGGGGGCATGGCGAGGTCTGGCTGCCCGAAGGGCAGGCGATCAGCTTTTTG
>MHZN01000277.1 GCA_001830395.1 Pseudomonadales bacterium RIFCSPLOWO2_12_59_9
ACGTTGCCGATGCACTCGAAGCTGTAGTCGACGCCGCCATCGGTCATCTCGATGATCACGTCCTGGATCGGCTTGTCGTGCTCCTGCGGATTGACGAAGTCGGTCGCGCCCAATTCGCGGGCCACCTCGAACTTGGCCGGATTGATGTCGATGGCAATGATCCGGCTGGCCTTGGCCATGGTCGCGCCGATAATCGCCGCCAGGCCGATGCCACCCAGGCCGAAGATCGCCACGGTGGCGCCCTCCTCGACCTTGGCGGTATTCAGCACCGCGCCGATGCCGGTGGTCACGCCGCAGCCGAGCAGGCAGACCTTCTCCAGCGGCGCGTCCTTGGGGATTTTCGCCAGGGCGATTTCCGGCAGCACTGTGTATTCGGAGAAGGTCGAGCAGCCCATGTAGTGATAGATCGGCTGCCCCTGATAGGAGAAACGGCTGGTGCCGTCCGGCATCACGCCGCGGCCCTGGGTGCTGCGAATCGCCTGGCACAGGTTGGTCTTGCCTGATTTGCAGAACTTGCACTCGCGGCATTCCGCCGTGTACAGCGGAATCACATGATCACCCACCGCCAGCGAGGTCACGCCCTCGCCTACCGCCTCGACTATGCCGCCGCCTTCATGGCCGAGGATGCACGGGAAGAGGCCTTCCGAATCTTCCCCCGACAGGGTGTAAGCATCGGTATGGCAGACGCCGGTGGCGACTATGCGCACCAGCACTTCGCCGGCCTGGGGCGGCGCCACGTCCACTTCGACGATTTGCAGCGGTTGATTGGCGGCAAAGGCCACGGCGGCACGGGACTTGATCATGGGGCTCTCCAGCGGAGTTAAGAATGGCGCAGAGTGTAGATCACCGCGCTTTGCTGGATAATCCACCAAGCAGCAAAACATTATTGCCACACAGGGATAATCCATGAGCGATTGGGAAGGTCTGGACGAGTTCGTCGCCGTCGCCGAATGCGGCCAGTTCACCGCCGCCGCCGAGCGCCTGGGGCTGTCGTCATCACAGATCAGTCGTCAAGTCGCACGGCTGGAAGAGCGCCTGCAAACCCGGCTGTTTTATCGCAGCACCCGTAAAGTCAGCCTGACCGAAGCCGGGCAGACCTTCCTGCAACATTGCCAACGTCTGCAGGACGGCCGCGAAGAAGCCCTGCGCGCCATCGGCGACCTGGCCGGCGAGCCCAAGGGCCTGCTGCGCATGACCTGCGCGGTGGCCTACGGCGAGCGGTTTATCGTGCCGCTGGTCAACGACTTCATGGCCCTGCACCCGCAGTTGCGCCTGGAGATCGAGCTGACCAACCGACCCCTCGATCTGCTGCAGGAAGGCCTGGACCTGGCCATTCGCCTCGGCCGCTTGCAGGACTCGCGCCTGGTGGCCACTCGCCTGGCGCCACGGGTCATGCACCTGTGCGCCGCGCCCGCCTACCTGCAGCGTTACGGCCGCCCCCACAGTTTGTCGGAGCTGACGCGGCACAACTGTTTGATTGGCAGCAGCGATCAGTGGCAATTTCAGCAGGGGGGTCGCGAACAGGCGGTACGGGTGCAGGGCAACTGGCGCTGCAACAGCGGCGAGGCGGTGCTGGACGCCGCGCTGCGCGGCTTCGGCCTGTGTCAGTTGCCGGACTATTACGTCCAGCAACACCTGCACAGCGGCGCCCTAGTGGCATTGCTGGAAGCGCAACAACCGCCGAATACCGCGGTCTGGGCGCTGTATCCGCAGCAGCGGCATTTGTCGCCGAAAGTGCGGCAGTTGGTGGAGCACTTGAAAAGCGGGCTGACCCAGCGTTTGGCCGCGAGCATGGGTCCAAGCTAGCCTGGGTTTCAACGCCGCAAGGCGGGGCTCAGGCGCAGCATGTCCAGCGCCGCATCGACCAGCGCCGCGGCCTCTTGGGCTAGGGCAAAACTGTCCGGCACCAGCAGCCACTGGGCGACTATGCCGTCGATATAGCCGTGCAGGCTGATCACCGCCCGCGGGATATTCAGATCGGCCGGTAACTGGCCGCGCTGCACCGCGTTACTCAGGGACAGCTCAATCCGCCCGTTAATATCAAGGTAAGCGCTCTGGCGCTGCTGACGTAGATCACACATGGCATCGGTGAACTCACACTTATAGATCAGCGTTTCTCTGATCCGGCGGATCTTGGTATCCAGCACCAACTGCTCAAACAGCTTGATCAACAACAGCCGCAAGAAGCCCAGCGGATCGACCTCATCCTCATTTTGACTGGCCTTGGACAACTCATCCAACGGCTCATGCAGGCTGTCGAGCATGGCCTGGACCAAATCGGCCTTGTTGCTGAAATGCCAATAAATGGCGCCACGGGTGACCCCGGCGATGCTGGCAATTTCCGCCAAGGTGGTGCGCGACATGCCACGCTGGTGAAAGGCTTGCTCAGCCGCCTCAAGAATTTGACTGCGGGTTTTTTGTGCATCTTCTTTAGTACGACGAACCATTCAGCCAACCCCCGTCAATATTTCCCTGGCGCCCACAAGCGCGTCGGCATCCGCATCAAGTAACCTGTAGCCAAGCGCAAAACCCCGCCGCTAAGCGTCGCTGTTTGTTACATATAGTGCCGGGGCCGTTCATTTACAAACAAGCGTGAATGTAAGTATATTCCCAGGCATCCCAATTTTTAGCCATTCGCTCAGCTTTTCGGCCCAGCGGGTGTTACGTTTTCGATCCGAGGTCTGCATGTCACTCAAGCCCGCTTTGCCCGCACTGGTGCTCGTCGCCGCCCTAGCCACGCTGCTCAGCGCTTGCAAACCGGAACAACCGGCGCCCAAACCCGCGCCGCCCAAGGTCGGGGTCATCACCCTGCAGCCGCAAGCCTTCACCCTGACTGCCGAGCTACCGGGGCGCACCACGGCCTACCGGATCGCCGAAGTGCGGCCACAAGTGAACGGCATTATCCTGCAACGCCTGTTCACCGAGGGCCGGGAAGTCAAAGCCGGCCAGCAGCTGTATCAAATCGACCCGGCGCTGTATGCCGCCACCCTGAAAAGCGCCGAAGCTACGCTGCAATCGAGCAAGTCGCTGGCCGATCGCTACCAATTGCTGGTGGATGAGCAAGCCGTCAGCCGCCAGGAGTTCGACGAGGCCCGCGCCAAGCAGCTGCAAGCGGAAGCGGCAGTGCAAAGCGCCAGCATCAACTTGCGTTACACCAAGGTGCTGGCGCCGATTTCCGGGCGTATCGGCCGCTCGACCGTCAGCGAAGGCGCGCTGGTCAGCAATGGCCAAACCGAGGCCATGGCGGTGATCCAGCAGCTCGACCCTATCTATATCGACCTCACTCAGTCGTCCCTGGAAATCCTCAAGCTGCGCAATGACCTGGCCAGCGGCCGCCTGCAGAAGGCCGGCAACAACGCCGCCAAGGTCAAACTGGTGCTGGAAGATGGCAGCGAGTATGCCGAAGCGGGCAATCTGGAGTTCTCCGAAGTCTCGGTCGACCCGGGCACCGGCTCGGTGACCCTGCGCGCGGTATTCCCCAACCCCAAACACGACCTGCTGCCGGGCATGTTCGTGCATGCGCAACTGCAGGCCGGGGTCAGCGCCGAGGCGATTCTGGCCCCCCAACAAGGCGTGACCCGTAACCTGAAAGGCCAGCCCACCGCGCTGGTGGTCAATCAAGACAACCAGGTCGAGCTGCGTGAGTTGCAAGCTGAGCGCACCGTCGGCAATCAATGGCTGATCAACCAAGGCCTGAATGCCGGCGACCGGCTGATCACCGAAGGCCTGCAGTTCGTCAAACCCGGCATCGAAGTAACGGTCAGCGAGGCCAGTAATCTGGCCCCAAGCAACCCAGTGCCGGCGGCGGCAAAAGCCACCGGCAAAGGGGAATAACCGATGTCGAAGTTCTTTATCGATCGGCCGATTTTTGCCTGGGTGATTGCCCTGGTGATCATGCTGGTCGGCGCCCTGTCAGTACTCAAACTGCCGATTAACCAGTACCCGAGCATTGCCCCGCCGGCGATTGCGATTGCCGTCAGCTACCCGGGCGCCTCCGCACAAACCGTGCAGGACACCGTGGTGCAGGTGATCGAGCAACAACTCAACGGCATCGACAACCTGCGTTATGTCACCTCGGAAAGTAACTCCGACGGCAGCATGACCATTACCGCCACCTTCAATCAGGGCACCAGCCCCGACACCGCTCAGGTGCAGGTGCAAAACAAGCTGAACCTGGCTACCCCGTTGCTGCCGCAAGAGGTGCAGCAGCAAGGCATCCGCGTCACCAAGTCGGTGAAGAACTTTCTGATGGTGATAGGCCTGGTGTCGGCCGATGGCAGCATGACCCGCTACGATCTGGCCAACTACATCGTCTCCAATATGCAGGACCCGATCTCGCGCACCGCAGGGGTCGGCGACTTCCAGGTGTTTGGTGCGCAATACGCCATGCGCATCTGGCTCGACCCGGCCAAGCTGAATAAATTTCAGCTGACGCCCCTGGATGTGAAAAACGCCATCGCCGCGCAGAACGTGCAGGTTTCCTCCGGCCAACTCGGCGGTTTACCGGCCGTGTCCGGCCAGCAACTGAACGCCACCATCATCGGCAAGACCCGCCTGCAAAACGCCGAGCAGTTCCAGAAGATTCTGCTCAAGGTCAACCCAGACGGTTCCCAGGTACGCCTGAGCGATGTCGCCGAAGTCGCCCTGGGCGGTGAGAACTACAGCATCAGCGCCCAGTTCAACGGCAAGCCGGCCTCGGGCCTGGCGGTCAAACTGGCCACCGGCGCCAACGCCCTGGACACCGCCAAGGCACTGCGCAAAACCATCAGCGATCTGCAGCCCTTCTTCCCGCCGGGCACCCAGGTGGTCTTCCCCTACGACACCACGCCCGTGGTTAGCGCATCGATCACCGGGGTGATTCACACCCTGATGGAAGCCGTGGTGCTGGTGTTCCTGGTGATGTACCTGTTCTTGCAAAACCTGCGTGCCACGCTGATCACCACCATGACGGTACCGGTGGTGTTGCTCGGCACCTTCGGCGTGCTGGCGGCGTTCGGCTTTAGCATCAACACCCTGACCATGTTCGGCATGGTGCTGGCCATCGGCTTGCTGGTGGACGATGCCATTGTGGTGGTGGAAAACGTCGAACGGGTGATGAGTGAGGAAGGTCTGTCGCCCAAGGAGGCTACCAAGAAATCCATGGGCCAGATCCAGGGCGCGCTGGTCGGCATCGCCCTGGTGCTGTCGGCGGTACTGCTGCCCATGGCGTTCTTCAGCGGCTCGACCGGGGTGATCTACAAGCAGTTCTCCATCACCATAGTCTCGGCCATGGTGCTCTCGGTGCTGGTCGCTCTGATCTTTACCCCGGCGCTGTGCGCGACATTGCTCAAACCAATCCACAAGGGCGAAGGCCACGGCCCCAAGCGCGGTTTCTTCGGCTGGTTCAACCGCAGCTTCGAGCGCAGCGTGCAATCTTATGAGCGTGGCGTGGCCAGCATACTGCGGCACAAGGCGCCTTACCTGCTGGCCTACCTGCTGATTATCGTCGGCATGGTGGTGCTGTTCACCCGCATCCCCACCGCCTTCCTGCCGGAAGAAGACCAGGGCGTGCTGTTTGCCCAGGTGCAAACCCCGGCCGGCTCCAGCGCCCAGCGCACCCAGGAGGTGGTCGACCAGATGCGCAGCTATTTGCTGGAAGACGAAGGCGACACCGTCAGCTCGGTGTTTACCGTCAACGGCTTCAACTTCGCCGGCCGCGGTCAGAGTTCGGGCATGGCCTTTATCATGCTCAAACCCTGGGGCGAGCGTTCTGCGGAAAATAACGTGTTCAACCTGGCCAAACGCGCCCAGCTGCACTTCTTCAGCTTCCGCGATGCCATGGTGTTCGCCTTCGCCCCGCCGGCAGTACTGGAGTTGGGTAACGCCAGCGGCTTCGACGTGTTTCTGCAGGATCGCGCCGGCGTCGGCCACCAACAACTGCTGGCCGCCCGTAACCAGTTCCTCGGCCTGGCCGCACAAAGCAAGATCCTTGCGGGTGTGCGCCCCAATGGCCTGAACGACGAACCGCAGTACCAGCTGAGCATCGATGACGAACGCGCCAGCGCTCTCGGCGTGACCATGGCGGACATCAACAGCACTCTGTCGATTGCCCTGGGCGGCAGCTATGCCAACGACTTTATCGACCGCGGTCGGGTCAAGAAGGTCTATATCCAGGGTCAGGCCAACTCACGAATGAGCCCGGAAGACCTGAACAAATGGTTCGTGCGCAACGGCAACGGCGCAATGGTGCCCTTCTCGGCCTTTGCCAGCGGTACCTGGATCTACGGGGCGCCCAAGCTGACGCGCTATAACGGCGTGGAAAGCATGGAGATCCTCGGCACCCCGGCGCCGGGTTACAGCTCTGGCGAGGCCATGGCCGAAGTCGAGCGCCTGGCCCAGCAACTGCCCAAAGGCATCGGCTTTGCCTGGACCGGGCTGTCCTACGAGGAACGCCTGTCCGGCTCCCAAGCCCCGGCCTTATATGCCCTGTCGCTGCTGATGGTGTTTCTCTGCCTAGCGGCGCTGTATGAAAGCTGGTCGATTCCGATTGCGGTGATGCTGGTGGTGCCCCTGGGGATTATCGGCGCGCTGCTGGCCACCAGCCTGCGCGGCCTGTCCAACGACGTGTACTTCCAGGTCGGCTT
>MHZN01000278.1 GCA_001830395.1 Pseudomonadales bacterium RIFCSPLOWO2_12_59_9
GATGACCGGCCTCGGCGGTTTATTGGCCGCCTGCGATCGACGCTACCGGCTCAAAGTTAAGAGCCGGGTGCGCGAAGCCTTGGGCCTGGCAGGAGCCTCAGCATGAAGAGGGCGTTGTTATTGCTGCCATTAGTGGTGTTTTTGGCGGTGGCGGTGTTCTTGTATCGCGGCCTCTACCTCGACCCGGCCGAGTTGCCTTCGGCCTTGATCGGCAAGCCATTCCCGGCCTTCAGCTTGCCGGCCGTCAGTGGCGACCGGGTGATCACCGAGGCCGATCTCAAGGGCCAGCCGGCGCTGGTTAACGTCTGGGCCACCTGGTGCCCGTCGTGCCGGGTCGAGCATCCCTTTCTCACCGAGCTACGCGCCCAAGGCGTGCGCATCCTTGGGGTCAACTACAAGGATGACAACCTGGCCGCGCAAAAATGGTTGGTGGATCTGCACGACCCCTATCAGCTCAATATCAATGATGAGAAGGGCGGCCTCGGCTTGGATTTGGGTGTCTATGGCGCACCAGAAACCTTCCTGGTCGATAAAGACGGGATCATCCGCCACAAGTACGTCGGCGTGATTGATGCCCAAGTCTGGCGTGAACAGTTGGCCGGTCTTTACCAGGGCCTGGTTGACGAGGCGCGGCCATGAAGCGGCTGATTATTGCCGTGTTCGGCACGCTGTTGCTGAGCGGCTTGGCAAGCGCCGCCATCGATACCTACGAGTTCGCCGATCAAGCCAAGCGCGAGCGCTTCAGCACGCTGACCAAGGAGCTGCGTTGCCCCAAGTGTCAAAATCAGGACATCGCCGACTCCAATGCCCCGATTGCCACCGACTTGCGCCGCGAAATCTATCGCATGCTGCAAGAGGGGCAGAGCGATGAGCAAATCGTCGAGTATCTGGTCAGCCGTTACGGTGACTTCGTGCGCTACAAGCCGCCGGTGAATGCCCGCACCCTCATCCTTTGGTATGGCCCGGCGCTGGCCTTGGGCGGTGGCGCGCTGTTGTTGCTGCTGATGATCATCCGTCGCCGCCGTGCCGGTGCGGCCAGTACCGAACTGTGCCCCGAGGAACGCGAGCGCCTCGCCAAGTTGCTCAATACCAATCAGCTGGATAAATAAGCCCCATGATGGATTTCTGGATCGTTGCCAGCCTGCTGTTGCTGGCAGCCCTTGCCGTACTGTTGTTACCGCTGTTGCGTGGTCGTAAAGCGCAAACCGAAGAAGACCGCACCGCCCTCAACGTCGCGCTCTACCAAGAGCGGCTGGCCGAGTTACAAGCGCAGCAGACCGCCGGCGTACTCAGTGCCGAGCAGCTGACTCAGGGCCAGGCCGAAGCCGCCCGTGAGCTGCTGGCCGATACCGACGGTTGCGAGACCGAGCGGCGCGCTCCACTGGTCAAGTGGTTGCCATTAGCGGCCGCGGTCATGGTGCCGCTGCTGGGCTTGGGCCTGTACCTGCACTGGGGCGCCAGTGAGCAGGTTGAGCTGACCCGGCAATTTGCCCAAGCGCCACGCTCGGTTGAAGAAATGACCGCGCGCCTTGAGCAAGCCGTAGAGCTGCAGCCTGACTCTGCCGAGGCCTGGTATTTTCTCGGCCGTACCTACATGGCGCAAACCCGCCCGCAGGACGCCGCCACGGCGTTTGAAAAGGCCGTGAGCCTGGCCGGCCGTCAGCCAGAATTGCTCGGCCAGTGGGCGCAAGCGCTGTATTTCGTGGCCGATAAAAAGTGGTCTGCACAGTTGCAAACGCTGACCGACGAAGCCCTCAAGGCCGATCCGCAAGAGGCCACCAGCCTCGGCCTGCTCGGTATCGCCGCCTTCGAAGCCGGGCGCTTCAAGGATGCAGTTCTGTACTGGCGCCGCTTGGTGGCGGCGTTGCCGGCCGATGATCCTTCCCGCGCCCCGCTGGAAGGTGGCATTGCGCGCGCCCTAGAGCAAATGACCGCGGCTGGCGAGAGCCTGCCGGCAGAACCGGCAGTAACTGCTGCGGCCACAGGCGCAACACTCAAGGTGCGGGTGAGCTTGGGGGATGAACTCAAAGGCAAGGTGCTGCCCGGCGACAGCGTGTTTATCTTCGCCAAAGCCAGTGAAGGGCCGCCAATGCCCTTGGCGGTTAAACGCCTGACCGTGGCGGACTTGCCAGCCGAGATCAGCCTGTCGGACAGCGACGCGATGATGCCGCAGTTAAAACTGTCAAACTTCCCGCAGGTGCAGCTCCAGGCACGCATCTCCCGCGCCGGCAATGCCAAGGCCGGCGAGTGGACGGTGCGCAGCCAGCCGCTGTCCAGCAGCAGCAGCGAGTTGCAACTGCTGGTCATCAACAGTGCCGACCAATGAGCCGCGCCTCACTGTTCAACTGCAGCCGCGTCCTGCTGGTCGCCAGCCTAATGCTCGGGTTGGCTGCGTGCAGCCTGCAGCCGAGTCAGTCGAGCCACTCGGCGCCCCAGGTCAGCGGCAAACCCCACCCGCACTTCGCGCCGCCCCCGCAAGGGCAAAGCCACTGGGACCCGCAACTGGGCGTCCATGTAATAGCTAACGCTCCAGCCCTGTACTACCGCGAACGCACCTATTACCACTGGAATAACGGCTGGAGCTGGGCCGTACAACCCAACGGCCCTTGGCAAACCTGCCCGAGCAGCGCGGTGCCACAAGGCTTGAGCCGGCACTACGATTAATAATAACGGCGCCCTTGGGCGCCGTTATTATTAATCGTAGTGCCCATCCCCAGCTCTAACGTTTAGGTTAAGGGGCTGCGGCACATGGTTCCAGAAGACGAAGCGAGCGATTTGAACTGGTTTTTAGGCATTAGCCACTTACGCTGACCACTGTGAGCTGAGTGATTTGCCTATAAATACGCTGAGCGGATGCTCGGAGCATGCGCCGAGTGCGCCACGCCGCAGATAGTCTTGACTTGTGTAGAACCTCAGTGCCTCCGGTTGATAAGGCCCGATTTCAAGTATGAGCTATCGGCAGCCTGATTCGTAAGCGCTTCCCTCCAGGGCGACGATGACTTGCTTTGCAATACCTTTGCCCCTGACTTCTGGTCGCACATACATACGCTTGACCTCGCCGTAAGAGTTAGTCAGCACGACAGCGCCACAGCCGAGGGCAGTGTGCCGTTCATCCCGTGCCCCGACGAAAAGTACATTGGGTTTGGAGAGTGACGCGAGGTCGCGCGCATAACGCACCCCTGCCGGATACAAAGAGTCTTCATACGCATCGAGATCGGCGATGAGGGCGATGACATCTGAATGACGGCCGGCCTGCTCGGGCAGTTGCCGCTGGGCTGGCTGTCGGATCGCGTTGCGCGGCCGCAGTTGATTCGGGCATGTGCGCTGCTGATGGCGTTGGCTTGTTTGCCGCTGCTGGCCACGCCGGTGAGCTGGTGGCTGTTGCTGGCGTGTGGCGCGGTGATCGGTCTGCTGCAGTTTGCCCTGTATCCGTTGGCACTGGCGCTGGCGAACGAATCGATTGGCAGCCATGAGCGAATTTCTCTGGCGGCGATCATGTTGCTGACCTTTGGCCTGGGCTCCACGCTCGGTCCCTTGTGCGCCGGCGGCGCCATGGCTGTGCTGGGGTCGGCGGGCTTGTACCTGTTTACCGCGCTGTGTGCCGGTTTGCTGGCCGGTTTGCTCCATCTTGGGCATGGCCGCAGGCGCAACGCGGATTCTGTTAACTCCTATTGATAAGGTCTTCCATGAATGTACTGATTGTTCATGCTCACCCAGAATCCCAGTCCTTTACCGCGGCGTTGCGCGATCAGGCAGTCAGCACCCTGCGGGCGCAGGGGCATCAGGTGCAAGTCTCGGACCTGTATGCGATGAGCTGGAATCCGCTGGCCAGTGCCGCGGACTTCTGCGAACGGGAGAATCCGGATTATCTGGTGTATGCCCTCGAGCAACGCCTGGGGGCGAAGAAGCACAGCCTGGCAGCAGACATCCAGCAGGAACTGGACAAGTTACTGTGGGCAGACCTGCTGATTCTGAATTTCCCGCTGTACTGGTTTTCCGCGCCGGCCATCCTCAAGGGTTGGATCGACCGAGTGCTGGTCTCGGGCGTTTGTTATGGAGGCAAACGCTTCTATGATCAGGGCGGCCTGGCCGGCAAGCGGGCGTTGGTGACTGTGACCCTGGGCGGGCGTGAACATATGTTTGGCGAGGGCGCCATTCACGGTCCGCTGGAAGATATGCTCAGGCCCATTCTGCGCGGCACCCTGGCCTATGTTGGGATGCAGGTACTGCCGCCTTTTGTGGCCTGGCATGTGCCCTATATCAGTCAGGAAGCGCGGCAGGCGCTCCTCGACAGTTACCACGAGCGCTTGCAGAGCCTGAGTGATGATCTGCCTTTGCAGTTCCCCAAGCTGGCGCAGTTCGATGACCGGCTCTACCCGCTCTGAATGCTGCCAACTGTGCCAAGTTACGGCGCTGGGTGACTTCTGTCGTTTGAGCTACTAGAATGCTCGCCTTTGATTCTGGGGCCAGAACGGCCTGTTTGTGTCTCTGTAACGAGGAATATCCATGCAAGTTTCAGTTGAAAGCACCTCCGCTCTTGAGCGCCGCATGACCATTGGTGTCCCGGCCGAGCGTATCGAGACCGAAGTTACTAAGCGCCTGCAGCAAACTGCACGTCGCGCCAAGGTTGCCGGTTTTCGTCCAGGCAAGGTGCCAATGAGCGTCATTCGTCAGCGTTATGAAGATGCTGCGCGCCAAGAAGCTTTGGGCGATCTGATTCAAGCTACTTTTTACGAAGCGGTGACGGCGCAAAAGCTTAATCCAGCCGGTTCTCCTGCGGTTGAGCCAAAGCTGTTCGAAAAGGGCAAAGATCTTGAATACGTTGCCACCTTCGAAGTGTTCCCAGAATTTGAAGTGACCGGCTTGGAAGGTATCGCTATCGAGCGTCTGCAGGCTGAAGTGGCTGATGCGGATCTGGATAAAATGCTGGAAATTCTGCGCAAGCAGAACACTCGCTTTGAGAGCGCCGCGCGCGTCGCTCAAGATGGCGATCAGCTGACTATCGACTTCGTTGGTAAGGTTGATGGCGAGGTCTTCGCGGGCGGTTCGGCCAAGGCTACTCAGCTGGTGCTGGGCTCGGGCCGGATGATTCCAGGCTTTGAAGACGGCTTGCTGGGTGCTGCTGCTGGTGAAGAGCGTGTGCTTAGCCTGACCTTCCCGGCTGATTACCAGAATCTGGAGTTGGCTGGTAAGGCTGCAGAGTTCAGCGTTAGCGTCACGGCTGTTGCCGCGCCAACGCTGCCAGAGCTGAATGCTGAGTTCTTCGCGCTGTTTGGCGTGAAAGAAGGCGGTCTTGACGATTTCCGTGCCGAGGTTCGCAAGAACATGCAGCGCGAATTGCGTCAGGCGATCAAGTCCAAGGTTAAGAATCAGGTTATGGACGGTCTGCTGGCCGCTAACCCGATTGAAGTACCAAAAACCTTGCTGGGCAACGAAGTGAATCGTCTGCGCGTGCAGGCGGTTCAGCAGTTCGGCGGCAACATCAAGCCGGATCAACTGCCAGCTGAACTGTTCGAAGAGCAGGCGCGTCGCCGTGTGGTGCTGGGTCTGATCGTTGCTGAAGTGGTTAAGCAGTTTGAGCTTAAGCCAGATGACGCTCGCGTTCGTGAGATGATTCAAGAGATGGCTTCGGCCTATCAAGAGCCTGAGCAGGTTGTCGCTTGGTACTACAAAAACGACCAGCAAATGAACGAAGTGCGTTCGGTTGTACTGGAAGAACAAGTTGTAGATACTGTGCTGAGCAAGGCTAATGTGACCGATAAGTCGGTCTCTTACGAAGAAGCGGTCAAGCCGGTGGAAGCAGCACCTGCTGCCTGATAGCTTCGCCTCGTTCGAGTAACCACAAGCCAGCCGCAGTGCTGGCTTGTGTGTCTTTGAGATATGACATTTAGGGAGCGATCGCAGGCCATGTCCCATAATTCTTATATGCAGCCCCACGATATTCAGGCTGCCGGCGGCTTAGTGCCAATGGTGGTTGAGCAGTCCGCCCGCGGCGAACGTGCCTACGACATTTATTCGCGCTTGTTGAAAGAGCGTGTGATCTTCTTGGTTGGCCCGGTAGAGGACTACATGGCCAATCTGGTGGTTGCACAGTTGCTGTTTCTGGAAGCCGAAAACCCAGAAAAAGACATCCATCTGTACATCAATTCGCCAGGTGGCTCGGTGACTGCGGGCATGTCGATTTATGACACCATGCAGTTTATCAAGCCCGATGTGTCGACCATTTGTATCGGTCAGGCCTGCAGCATGGGTGCGTTGTTGTTGGTGGGTGGCGCGGCAAACAAGCGCTACTGCTTGCCGCACTCGCGGATGATGATTCACCAGCCATTGGGTGGCTTCCAGGGCCAGGCCTCGGACTTCGAGATTCACGCCAAGGAAATCTTGACCATTCGTGATCGCCTCAATCAGATCATGGCTCACCATACCGGTCAGCCGCTGGATGTGATTGCTCGCGATACCGATCGCGATAATTTCATGAGCGCAGCAGAAGCTGTTAGCTATGGCCTGATCGATAAAGTGATCAGCAAGCGTGAAATGGCGGTCTAAAATTTCTGCAATACGCGATTGAACGCTGTTCAGTCGCCGATGCAGGCTTGAAAAAGCCTGCATTTGCCCTCATCTTGTACTGTAAGCCTACTGGATTGGATTGATCGAATGACTGATATCCGCAACGGCGAGGACAGTGGCAAATTGCTTTATTGCTCCTTCTGCGGCAAAAGCCAGCATGAAGTGCGCAAATTGATTGCCGGCCCGTCGGTTTTTATCTGTGACGAATGCGTCGACCTGTGTAATGACATCATCCGTGAGGAGGTGCAGGAAGCTCAGGCTGAGAGCAGTGCGCACAAGCTCCCGGTGCCGAAAGAAATTAGCGGCATCCTTGATCAGTATGTCATTGGTCAAGAACGCGCTAAAAAAGTGTTGGCGGTAGCGGTGTACAACCACTACAAACGCCTTAATCAGCGTGACAAGAAGGATGATATTGAGCTCGGTAAGAGCAATATCCTGCTGATCGGTCCAACTGGTTCGGGTAAAACCTTGCTGGCTGAGACGTTGGCGCGCTTGCTGAATGTACCCTTTACGATTGCCGATGCCACCACGCTGACTGAAGCGGGTTATGTCGGTGAAGATGTCGAGAACATCATTCAAAAGCTGTTGCAAAAATGCGATTACGATGTCGAAAAAGCCCAGATGGGTATCGTCTATATCGACGAAATCGACAAGATTTCGCGTAAGTCCGATAATCCGTCAATCACCCGTGACGTTTCGGGTGAGGGTGTGCAACAGGCTTTGCTGAAACTGATCGAAGGCACTGTAGCCTCGGTTCCACCGCAAGGTGGGCGCAAGCATCCACAGCAGGAATTTCTGCAGGTTGATACGCGCAATATTTTGTTTATCTGCGGTGGTGCTTTCTCGGGTCTGGAGAAGGTCATTCAGGGTCGTTCGGCCAAGGGTGGTATCGGCTTTAACGCCGAAGTGCGCAGCGTCGATTTAGGCAAAAAAGTTGGCGAGTCGTTGCGTGGCGTAGAGCCGGATGATTTGGTCAAGTTTGGTTTGATTCCTGAGTTTGTTGGCCGTTTACCGGTCATTGCAACCCTGGATGAGCTGGATGAGGCGGCGCTGATGCAAATCCTCACCGAGCCGAAAAACGCCTTGACCAAGCAATACGGCAAAATGTTCGAGATGGAAGGTGTTGCCCTGGAGTTCCGCCCCGATGCACTCAAGGCGGTTGCTCAGCGTGCGTTGGAGCGCAAGACTGGCGCGCGTGGTTTGCGTTCCATTCTTGAGGGCGTGTTGCTCGACACCATGTATGAGATTCCCTCGCAGTCAGAGGTTAGCAAGGTGGTTATCGATGAGAGTGTCATCGAGGGTAAATCCAAGCCGCTGCTGATCTATGAAAATAGCGAGCTGCCAGCTAAGGCTATGCCGGACGCTTGATCGAACTTGATGCATGTTGAAACACTTTGTGTTGGAAAATATAGGGGCCTTCGGGCCCCTTTGTTTTTACTGTGCTATCGCTTGTTTTTTCCAGGGGCTACCCCCATCTTAGGTTCAAGGGTATTCCCATCTGTTTACGGCCAAATGGCCGCTGTTGAGCCGAGATCATGAAGACAATCCTCGAATTGCCGCTCTTGCCACTACGCGATGTAGTGGTCTATCCGCATATGGTCATCCCGTTGTTTGTTGGTCGCGAAAAATCCATTGAGGCCCTTGAGGCGGCAATGGCAGGCGACAAACAAATTCTCTTGGTGGCCCAGAAGAATCCGGCCGATGATGACCCAAGCGAAGATGGTCTGTATCGGGTTGGTACCGTAGCCAGTGTGTTGCAGTTGCTTAAACTTCCAGATGGCACTGTCAAGGTGCTGGTGGAGGGCGAGCAGCGCGGTGTTATTGAGCGTTTTGTCGATGCTGTTGGTTACAGTCGAGCGGAGGTCCAGCTAATCACTGAAACCCCGGCAGAACAGCGCGAGGCGGAGGTTTTTACCCGTAGCCTGCTCAGCCAGTTTGAGCAGTATGTGCAGCTGGGTAAGAAGGTTCCGGCTGAGGTTTTGGCCTCCCTTAACGGAATAGATGACGCGGGTCGTTTGGTCGACACCATGGCCGCGCACATGCTGCTGAAGATCGAGCAGAAGCAGGAAATCCTTGAGATCATTGATCTGACTGCGCGGGTTGAGCATGTGCTGGTGCTGCTGGATACGGAAATTGATCTGTTGCAGGTTGAAAAACGTATTCGTGGCCGGGTCAAAAAGCAGATGGAGCGTAGCCAGCGCGAGTACTACCTGAATGAGCAGATGAAGGCCATTCAGAAAGAATTAGGCGAAAGCGAAGATGGTCACAATGAACTTGATGAGTTGAAAAAACGCATTGAGGCTGCGGGCCTGAGCAAGGAAGCCTACGCCAAGGCGCAAACTGAGTTGAGTAAGCTCAAGCAGATGTCGCCGATGTCGGCTGAGGCTACGGTGGTGCGCTCGTACATTGATTGGTTGATCAATGTGCCGTGGACTGCCAATACCAAGGTACGCCTGGATCTGGCCAAGGCTGAAGATATTCTCGATGCCGATCACTATGGTCTCGAGGAGGTCAAGGAACGGATTCTTGAATATCTCGCGGTGCAAAAGCGTGTTAAAAAAATCAAAGGCCCGGTCATTTGTTTGGTTGGCCCACCTGGCGTGGGTAAAACCTCGTTGGCCGAATCCATCGCCCATGCGACTAACCGCAAATTTGTGCGTATGGCGCTGGGTGGCGTGCGTGATGAGGCAGAAATTCGCGGGCATCGGCGCACTTACATCGGCTCAATGCCGGGGCGTTTGATTCAAAAAATGACCAAGGTTGGGGTGCGCAATCCACTGTTCTTGCTCGATGAAATCGACAAGATGGGCCAGGACATGCGCGGTGATCCGGCCTCAGCATTACTTGAAGTGCTTGATCCTGAGCAAAACCACAATTTCAATGATCACTATTTGGAGGTCGATTATGACCTCTCGGATGTGATGTTTCTCTGTACCGCTAACTCGATGAATATTCCGCCGGCGTTGCTTGATCGCATGGAAGTCATTCGTCTGCCGGGGTACACCGAAGACGAAAAAATCAATATTGCGATTAAATATTTGACTCCCAAGCAAACCGAGGCCAATGGCCTGAAAAAAGGTGAGCTGGAGTTCGAAGAGGCGGCGATTCGCGACATCATCCGATATTACAGTCGTGAGGCCGGGGTACGCAGTCTTGAGCGGCAAATTGCCAAGATTTGTCGCAAGGCAGTTAAAGAGCACGCGCATGAGAAGCGCTTTAAAGTGCTGGTGACTGCCGATTCGCTTGAACATTTCCTTGGGGTGCGCAAGCATCGCTATGGTTTGGCCGAGGTGCAGGACCAAATTGGCCAGGTCACCGGCTTGGCTTGGACGCAAGTTGGTGGCGAGTTGTTAACCATTGAGGCTGCGGTGGTGCCCGGTAAGGGGCAGCTGACCAAGACTGGTTCGCTGGGTGATGTGATGAGCGAATCAATCACTGCCGCCTTAACGGTGGTGCGCAGCCGGGCGCAAAGCCTAGGCATCGCTGTCGACTTCCATGAGAAGCGCGACATCCATATCCATATGCCGGAGGGTGCAACCCCTAAAGATGGTCCTAGCGCAGGCGTAGGCATGTGCACGGCGCTAGTGTCGGCCTTGACCCAGATACCAGTGCGGGCGGATGTGGCAATGACCGGTGAAATCACCTTGCGCGGACAGGTGTTGGCGATTGGTGGCCTCAAGGAAAAACTGCTGGCCGCGCACCGCGGCGGAATCAAAACCGTGATCATTCCAGAGGAGAATGTGCGTGATTTGAAGGAGATTCCTGAGAATATTAAGCGGGACTTGGCAATTAAGCCGGTTAAATGGATTGACGAGGTCCTGCAAATTGCGCTGCAATACGCACCCGAGCCCTTGCCTGATGCGGGTTCGGCGATAGTTGCAAAGGATGACACGCGCGAGACTGATTCCAACGAGCGAATTAGCACGCATTAGCCGGGGGGCTTTCGTGACGCATTTTTAGAGCCCTTGTCATAAAGCGGCTCTTTGTGTCTTGGTTAGCCACCTAGCAAACGTTTTACACTGCAAGAAATTCAACAAAATAACTTAATAAGTAAGGGGACTAGAGTGAATAAGTCGGAACTGATTGATGCCATCGCAGCATCTGCTGATATCCCAAAAGCTGTTGCTGGCCGTGCGCTGGACGCAGTAATTGAATCCGTTACCGGCGCTTTGAAGGCTGGTGATTCGGTAGTACTGGTTGGTTTTGGTACTTTCGCTGTTAAAGATCGCGCTGCACGCACTGGCCGCAATCCACAAACCGGTAACCCGATCAGCATTGCTGCTGCCAAGATCCCTGGTTTCAAAGCCGGTAAAGCACTGAAAGACGCGGTTAACTAAGCATCTTTGGGGTTTTACCCTTCCAGTTTAGGTTCGCCCTAGGCTGGCAGCGGAGCGGTAGTTCAGTCGGTTAGAATACCGGCCTGTCACGCCGGGGGTCGCGGGTTCGAGTCCCGTCCGCTCCGCCAGTTTCTCGAAGGCGCATCCTCGGATGCGCCTTTCTTATATTCGGATTTCACCCGCGCTGCACGGCTGGTAAATCAGTACAGCCGATTCTGGGGGACGCATGCTGCAAGACATCAGGGACAAATCACAGGGCTGGATTGCTAAAAC
>MHZN01000279.1 GCA_001830395.1 Pseudomonadales bacterium RIFCSPLOWO2_12_59_9
AACCAAATCGCGCTCCTCGTGCCTTGCCTCGCGCAAAAGCAGGCTCCGGCGCGGCCGTGAATGAAATGGCAACAGACCCTAGTGGGTGGCGTTGGCTTGGGCCTGACGTTGACTCTGACGGAACTGCGTGAGTGCTTGCAAGCGCGCTCGGTTCAGCGCCTCGCCCAGCTCGGCACCTTGCAGCCCCTGCTCCAGCAGCGGCTGCACTGCCACCGCACGGGCGGCGTGCATGGCCGCCTGCAGATAGGCGGCCTGCGGGTAGTCGCGCTGCTCGAAACCGAGGCGCCCGCGGGCGTCCATTTCGCAGGCCTGGAGGAACTCTTCGAAGCGTTGTGGTCGGCGGTAGACGTCAAAACGCTGCAGCAACTCAAACAGCGTGCTGGCTTTGAGTTCGAGGGCGCGGTGGCCGTGGGTATGGTACTCGCCGACCAGTAGCGCCAGCTCTTGGCAGTCTTTTGGCGCCTTGCAGCGGGCGTTGACCGCGCGGATCAGCTTCAAACCGCGCACTTCATGGGCGATATGCCGGGGCCATTCGCAGGCCAGGGTGGTGCCCTTGCCCAGGTCATGCAGTAAGCAGGCCCAACGCACGGTCAGGGGCTGGTCGTGCAGGGAGCACTGTTGCAGCACCATCAGCAGATGCACGCCGGTGTCGATTTCGGGGTGGTGAGTGGCGGTTTGCGGCACACCGAACAGTGCGTCGACCTCGGGCAGTAAACTGGCCAAGGCGCCACAGTCGCGCAGCACCTGGATAAAGACGTCGGGGCGCGGCTCAAGCAAGGCGCGGGAGATTTCCTTCCAGCTGCGTTCGGCGGTGAGTGCCTGCAGTTCGCCAGACTCGCTCAGCTCGCGCAAGACCCGCAATGGGTCTTCGGCAAAGGCCGGGGACACGTGGCGCAGCAGCCGGGCGGCCAGGTCGCGTTGCCCGCCGTAGGGGTCAAACAGCTGCCCCTGGGCGTCTTCGGCCATGGCGTTGATGGTCAGGTCGCGGCGGATAAGATCCTCCTCGATGCTGACCTCGGGGCTGGCATGGAAGGTAAAGCCGCCATAGCCCTGCCCGGATTTGCGCTCGGTGCGGGCCAGGGCGTATTCCTCGCCGGTTTGTGGATGCAGAAACACCGGAAAATCATCACCGACCGGGCGATAGCCCAGCTCAAGCATTTGCTCCACCGTGGCGCCGACCACCAGCCAGTCGATATCGCTCACCGGGCGGCCGAGCAGGCGGTCACGCACGGCACCGCCCACTTTAAAAATCTGCATGCAAAACCCTCCACTAATAGGCCACAGCATAACGCCTGTGGCCTATAAAGGGGTTCTTACAGGCCGTGTGAAAACGTAGCGAGCGAAGGTTAGTGCGACGCTCGCTCCCGGCGGGCTAGCTGCATTTCCCACATCTATGTGGGGCACAAGGCTAATGCTGCATAACCGAGCGCAGTAGTTTTCACTCGGTCTGTTAGCGGGCCATTGGCAGTTGTTGCAACAGCGCGTCGCAGGCTTTTTGCAGTTGTTGGTCGCTGTCCCAGGCGGGACTTAGGCTGCTGTCGATCTGGCCTTCCCAGAGCACGCGATCCTGGGCATTGGTCAGGCGTAGGTGCAGGGTGGCATTTTCATCGTGCAAGCGGTGCACGCTCTGGTAGGGGCCAAGCGGCGCGGGCGGGGCTTGGTCGACCGCGACGTCGATCGGGATGATATGCAGGTCGAGCCAGTAGTAAGCGCGCAGTTCGGCACTCGGGTCCTCACGATAGCCGCGCAGGCTCAGGCCCTCGCGCAGCATGGGCGTGAGTCTTGCGGTATTTGGCGCCGGTACTGAAGCGTCGGGGCTTTGCGCCGGCAATGGGCGCAATTGCAGGCGCTGCTGGCCTTGCAGTTCGGCCGAGGCCGGGGTGGTGATTTCAGGTCGCAGGATGTTGCTTGAACAGGTCGCCAGTGCCAGGCAAATCAGTAAAACGGGAAACACGCGCATAAACATAAAACTCTCGGTGGCTGCGCCCATGCTCGTCGCACCGCGCTCGAAGATCTACCGATCAAATGGGCGGCATGCTCAGCTCCAGGCGCGGCTGCTCGTTGTCGTCGTTGCTGTGCGCCGGAACATGCAGGGTACTGACCAGCAGCTCGCCTTGGCGGCTTTCCAGGTGCAGGTCAAAGCCCCAGAGTCGGTGCAGGTGCTTGAGCACCTCCTCGGTGGAGTCGCCCAGGGGTTTGCGCTGGTGCTGCTGGTGGCGCAGGGTCATGGAGCGGTCGCCACGCCGGTCAACGCTCCAAATCTGGATGTTTGGCTCACGGTCGCCGAGGTTGTACTGCGCGGCCAGGGTTTCGCGGATCTGCCGATAGCCTTGGTCGTCGTGGATCGAGGGCACCAGCAGACTGTCCTGGTGGTCGTCATCGAGGATGCTGAACAGCCGCAGGTCGCGGATCAGCTTGGGCGACAGGTACTGCAGGATAAAGCTTTCATCCTTAAAACTTTGCATGGCGAACTTCAGGGTGGCCAGCCAATCGCTGCCGGCGATATCCGGGAACCAGCGTTTGTCCTCCTCGGTTGGCTCCTCGCAGATCCGGCGGATGTCGCGGTACATGGCAAAGCCCAGGGTGTAGGGGTTGATGCCGCTGTAGTGCGGGCTGTCAAAGCTCGGCTGATAGATCACGCTGGTGTGGTATTGCAGGAACTCCAGCATAAAGCCATCGGTGACCAGCCCCTCGTCATACAGGTCATTCATCAGGGTGTAGTGCCAGAAACAGGCCCAGCCTTCGTTCATCACTTGGGTTTGGCGCTGCGGATAGAAATACTGCGAGACTTTGCGGACGATGCGCACCACCTCGCGCTGCCAGGGTTCCAGCAGCGGGGCGTGTTTTTCCAGGAAATACAGGATGTTTTCCTGGGGCTCGGGGGGGAAGCGCCCGCTGTCTTTGTCGTCGCCCTTGCCGGCGCCTTTCGGAATGGTGCGCCACAGGTCATTGATCTGCTTTTGCAGGTGATCTTCGCGCTCGGTCTGCCGGCGCCGCTCCTCTTCGGCGGAAATCGGGCTGGGCCGCTTGTAGCGGTCAACGCCGTAGTTCATCAGGGCGTGACAGGAGTCGAGCAACTCCTCGACCGCGTCGATGCCATGGCGCTCTTCGCATTGGCTGATGTACTGCTTGGCGAATAGCAGGTAGTCGATGATCGAGCTGGCGTCTGTCCAGGTGCGGAACAGGTAGTTGCCCTTAAAGAAACTGTTGTGGCCATAACAGGCATGGGCAATCACCAAGGCCTGCATGCACATGGTGTTTTCCTCCATCAGGTAGGCGATGCAGGGGTCGGAATTAATCACTATTTCATAGGCCAGGCCCATTTGGCCGCGGCTGTAGGAACGTTCGGTGCTGAGGAAATGCTTGCCATAGGACCAGTGCTGGTAGTTCAGCGGCATGCCCACCGAGGCGTAGGCGTCCATCATTTGTTCAGCGGTGATTACCTCGATCTGGTTGGGATAGGTGTCCAGCGCATAACGCGCGGCGAGGCGGGCAATCTCGTGGTCATAGCTGCGAATCAGCTCAAAAGTCCATTCGGAGCTGGTCGACAGGGGTTGGCGTTGTTTGTCGCCGTGGGCGCGAGGGTGTGTGCTCATGTGCTTAGCCTGCGTTGAAACAGTTCACGAAATACCGGGTAAATGTCGCCGGACGAACCCAGTTGTTGTTGCGCAAAGGAGTCAGCAAAGGCCTCACGCACCTGCTCGTATTCGACCCACAGGGCTTGGTGCTCACGGGGGGTGATCTCAACGTAGGTGAAGTACTGCATAAACGGCATGATCTGCTTGAGCAGGATCTCGCGGCACAGCGGCGAATCGTCGTTCCAGTTATCGCCATCCGAGGCCTGGGCGGCGTAGATGTTCCATTCATTGACCGCGTAGCGCTCGGCCATGATTTCCTGCATCAGCTTGAGGGCGCTGGACACAATGGTGCCGCCGGTTTCGCGGGAGTAGAAAAACTCTTCTTCGTCGACCTCGCGGGCGCTGGTGTGATGACGAATAAACACCACCTCGATCTTGTCGTAATTGCGCTTGAGAAACAGGTACAGGAGGATGAAAAAACGTTTGGCGATGTCCTTGGTGGCCTGGGTCATGGAGCCGGACACGTCCATCAGACAAAACATCACTGCTTTTGAACTGGGGTTGGGCTGTTTGGTCAGCAGGTTGTATTTGAGGTCGAAGGTGTCCAGGAAGGGCACGTGTTTGATCCGCGCCTGCAGCGCGGCGATAGCGGTTTCGCTGGCTTTAATGTCAGTGAAGTTGTCTGGCTCTTCCCGTAACAGCCGTTCCAGTTCGGCTTGGGCCTCGCGCAGCTTGGCGCGGCTGCTGCCCGACAGGGCGATGCGCCGGGCGTGGGCGGAGCGCAGGGTGCGGACTATATTGATGCGCGATGGATTGCCATCGTTGCTGATGCCGGCGCGCACTACTTTGAAGGTTTCGCTGCCGGTCAGGTGGCGCTTGACCAGGTTGGGCAGCTCGAGGTCCTCAAACATGAAGTTAAGGAATTCTTCCTGGGTGATCTGGAACACGAACTCATCCATACCCTCGCCGGTGTTACTGGCCTTACCGGCGCCTTTGCCGGCGCCACCGCCACTGGGCCGGGGGATGCGCTCGCCGCTGGTGAATTGCTTGTTACCGGGATGCACTGCGGTCTGCCGCCCACCGGGGCCGTGATGCAGAGTCGGCTCGGCAATGTCACGGCCGGGGATGCTGATTTGTTCGCCGTGCTCCATGTCGGTAATGGAGCGGCGGCTGACGGCGTCTTCCACGGCTTTTTTGATGTGCTCACGGTAGCGCCGCAAAAAGCGCTGGCGGTTCACCGTGCTCTTGTTCTTGCCGTTTAAACGGCGGTCGATCACATGACTCATGGGCGCTCCTTAGATCCGCTGCAGCAACTGCACTGCGCAACGGCCTCGAGTCAGCAGGCATGGCCCTGCATTGCTGCCAGGGCCATGCGGCACGCGCAGTAAGCTGCGCACGGGGCGCGGCTTATTGCGATTTTCTGACCCGCAAATACCACTCAGACAACAGCCGCACCTGCTTGTCGGTATAACCACGTTCGACCATGCGGGTGACAAAGTCGTTGTGTTTCTGTTGGTCCTCTTTGCTGGCTTTGGCGTTGAAACTGATGACCGGTAGCAGGTCTTCGGTGTTGGAGAACATTTTCTTCTCGATCACCACCCGCAGTTTTTCGTAGCTCAGCCAGGTTGGGTTCTTGCCATTGTTGTTGGAGCGGGCGCGCAGCACGAAATTGACGATTTCGTTGCGGAAATCTTTCGGGTTGCTGATGCCAGCCGGTTTCTCGATCTTCTCCAGCTCCTCGTTAAGGGCCACCCGGTTGAGGATCTCGCCGGTTTCCGGGTCGCGATATTCCTGATCCTGAATCCAGAAGTCGGCGTACAGCACGTAGCGGTCGAAGATGTTCTGGCCGTACTCGCTGTAGGACTCCAGGTAAGCGGTTTGAATTTCCTTGCCGATAAACTCGATATAGCGCGGCGCCAGGTATTCCTTCAGGTAACGCAGGTAGCGCTCGCGAGTTTCGGCGGGGAACTGTTCTTGCTCGATCTGCTGCTCCAGCACGTAGAGCAGATGCACCGGGTTGGCGGCGATCTCCTGGGGGTCGAAGTTGAAGACTTTCGACAAAATCTTGAAGGCGAAACGGGTCGACAGGCCGTTCATGCCTTCATCGACGCCAGCGCTGTCACGGTACTCCTGCATCGACTTGGCTTTGGGGTCGGTGTCTTTGAGGTTTTCACCGTCGTAGACGCGCATCTTGGAAAATACGTTGGAGTTTTCTGGCTCTTTCAGCCGCGACAGCACGGTGAACTGGGCGAGCATTTTCAAGGTGTCGGGCGCGCAATGGGCGCTGGCGAGGGAGCTGTTAACCAGCAGTTTCTCGTAGATTTTGATCTCGTCGCTGACGCGCAGGCAGTAGGGCACCTTGACGATGTAGATCCGGTCGATAAAGGCTTCATTATTTTTATTGTTGCGAAAGGTATGCCACTCCGATTCGTTGGAGTGAGCCAGCAGGATGCCGCTAAAGGGCAGGCCACCGAGGCCTTCGGTGCTGTTGTAGTTGCCTTCCTGGGTGGCGGTCAGCAGTGGATGCAGCACCTTGATCGGTGCCTTGAACATCTCGACAAACTCCATCAACCCCTGATTGGCCCGGCACAGGGCGCCGGAGTAACTGTAGGCATCGGCGTCGTTTTGCGGGAACTCTTCGAGCTTGCGAATATCGACTTTGCCAACCAGGGCGGAGATGTCCTGATTGTTCTCATCGCCAGGTTCAGTCTTGGCGATGGCGATCTGATTGAGGATCGAGGGGTAGAGTTTGACTACCCGGAACTGACTGATGTCGCCGCCGAATTCGCTTAGACGCTTGGTGGCCCAGGGTGAGATCACTGTACTCAGGTAGCGCCGTGGGATGCCGTAGTCTTCTTCTAAAATGGCGCCGTCTTCGGCGGGGTTGAACAGCCCTAGCGGCGACTCGAATACCGGCGAGCCCTTGATGGCATAGAAGGGCACCTTCTCCATCAGTTGTTTGAGTTTTTCTGCCAGGGATGACTTGCCACCGCCCACCGGACCGAGCAGGTAGAGAATTTGTTTCTTCTCTTCCAGGCCTTGGGCGGCATGGCGGAAGTAGGAGACGATCTGGTCGATGCACTCCTCCATGCCATGGAAATCAACAAAAGCTGGGTAGCGGCGAATTACCCGGTTGGAGAAAATCCGCGAGAGTCGCGAGTTGTGCGAGGTGTCCACCAGTTGCGGCTCGCCAATCGCCAGCAATAAACGTTCGGCGGCGGTGGCATAGGTGCTGCGATCCTGCTTGCACAGCTCGAGATACTCTTGCAGCGAATACTCTTCTTGGCGGGTTGCTTCGAAGCGCTGTTGAAAGTGGCTGAAAATAGTCATGACGTCACCTCGCTGTTGCTCGGAGTCGGCATGGGATCAGTCGTGCAGTGACAGGCACGCACCTGACGAAAATCCCCCGAGACACCAAAAGATTCTTAGCAATGGCCGCGCAGCGAATGGCGCTGCAAGCAAATTGCGCACGGCTTGTGCTAAGGATAGTTCGGAATCGGCAAGGTCAAGGTCGCTGATGGCTGCGCCGGGCTCGGCAAGCTGCAAGCGGCCGCGCCAACCTAGGCCTGGCGCGGGTTAAGGCAAATAAGTTTTTTTATGCCGGCAGGTTTTGGCTGACTTCAGCCGGGAAGCTGGCTTGCCAGGCTTCGATGCCGCCATCGAGGCTGTACACCTGCGCAAATCCCTGGCTGACCAGGTAAGCGGCGGCGCTCTGGCTGGAGTTGCCGTGGTAGCAAACCACCAGCAACGGCTGATCGAGATCGGCGGCGCGGATAAAGTCGTGCAGTGAGTGGTTGTCCAGATGCTGCGAACCACTGATGTGCGCGCGGGCGAAACTGTCCGGGTCGCGGATGTCGACCACGGCCGCGCCTTGTTCGCGTAAGGCTTGCGCCTGTGCTGCGGCGATACGTTTGAATTCGCTCATGGCGGGTCCTCTTAATCTGGGCAGGCGTTGGCTGCGAGCGCTGCAATGGGGGTGGATGGGTCCCTGATCGGCAGTGCGCTGGCGCAGCGGCACTGATGCCGCTCGCCGCTGTCGAGGTTGAGCAAGGTCAAGCTGCCGCCCCAAACGCAGCCGGTGTCGAGGGCAAATAAGTTCGGCTCGGTGCACTGGCCCATGAGGGCGGCCCAGTGGCCAAAGACGATTTTATGCTGCAGGGTTTTGCGCGCCGGGTAGCTAAACCAGGGGGCGAAACCTGGGGGGGCGCTGTCGAGTCCTTCTTTGCTTTTGAGGTCAAGGTCGCCCTCGGCGGTGCAAAAGCGCATGCGGGTCAAATAGTTAGTGATTACCCGCAGGCGCGTGACCCCTTGCAGGTCTTTATCCCAGAGGGTCGGCTGATTGCCGTACATGCCGTCGAGAAACAGTGGCAGGCGCAGATCATCCTGCAAGGCGGCCTCGACTTCGGCGGCGCGCTTGAGGGCTTTGGCCAGGGTCCATTGCGGCGGGATGCCGGCATGCACCAGCACGCAGTCGCGCTCGGCGTCGTAGTGCAGCAACTTTTGCCGGCGTAACCAGTCGAGTAAGTCGTCACGATCGGGGGCGTCGAGGATCTCTTGCAGGGTGTCGGCTTTTTTCAGTCGCTCGATGTTCTGCGCCACGGCCAGCAGATGCAGGTCGTGATTGCCCAAGACACAGATCAGGGAGTCGCGCATGGCATACAGAAAGCGCAGGGTTTCCAGTGACTGCGGGCCACGGTTGACCAGGTCACCGACCAGCCACAGGCGATCTTTGCCGGGGTCAAAAGCGACTTCTCGCAGCAGGCATTGCAGCGGCTGCAGGCAACCTTGCAGGTCACCGACGGCATAAGTAGTCATCAGTGCAGCGCACCCGGAACGGCCAGGCGAAAAGGCGCAATCAGGGCGTCGAAGCGTTTGCCGTCATCGGCCAGCATTTGAAAGCTGCCCTGCATATTGCCGACCCGCGTGGTCATTACCGTACCGCTGCTGTAAGTGTGCTGTTGGCCGACGGCGATCAGTGGCTGCTGACCTATTACGCCCGGCCCGCGCACTTCTTGCACGCGGCCATCGCCATCGGTAATCACCCAGTGCCGACTGACTAATTTGGCCGGCAGTTGGCCGTTATTGCTGATGGTGACTGTATAGGAAAAGGCAAAGCGGTTTTGCTCCGGCAACGATTGCTCGGCCAGAAACTGGGTAGTGACACTGACATCGACTTGATAACGAGGGTCGGACATGGGCAATCGCTCTGATGGGGGTGGCCGCGACAGCAGGCCGGCGCGGCTCGGTCAGCGTTTGAGCTGACCGGCTTTGGCCGGTTTGGCGGCGGCCAGAGTCCCAGTCTAGGGATTTAGCTGGCGCTTGTCTGCTGACTGGCTTGCTGGCTCAGTTGGTCGGCCAGACGCACGAAGGCGGCCAGGTCGAGCTGTTCTGGGCGCAGGCTGCCGTCGACACCGCAGGCTTCAATCTCGGCGCTGCTGAGCAGGGCTTTGAGGGTATTGCGCAGGGTTTTGCGGCGCTGGTTAAAGGCTTCGCGCACCACCCGCTCGAGCAGGCGATGATCTTTGGCCGGGCAGGGCAGTACCTCATGGGGGGTTAAGCGCACTATGGCCGAGTCGACCTTGGGTGGCGGATTAAACGAACCCGGGCCGACATTGAACAAGTGTTCCACGCGGCAGTGGTACTGCACCATGATCGACAAACGCCCCCAATCACCGCCACCTGGGGTGGCCGCCAGGCGTTCGACCACTTCTTTTTGCAGCATAAAGTGCATGTCGCGGATTACGCCGGCGTTGGCCAACAGGTGAAAAATCAGCGGGGTGGAGATGTTGTACGGCAGGTTACCGACCACCCGCAGGCTGCGTGGCGCTGGGTTGAGGCTGTTGAAGTCGAACTTCAGCGCATCGCCCTGATTCATGTGAAACGCCGGGTTGCTGGCAAACTGATGGTTCAACATTGCCACCAGATCGCGGTCGATCTCGATCACATCCAGTTGTGCACCGCTGCTGAGCAAGTCGCCGGTGAGTGCACCTTGGCCTGGGCCAATCTCCAGCAAGCGCTCGCCGGGTTGGGCATGAATGGCGCGCATGATGCGATGAATCACGCCGGCGTCATGCAGGAAATTCTGGCCGAAACGCTTACGCGCGCGGTGTTGGTTGTTCTCGGACATGACTACAGCTCCAAGCTTCAAGCGACCAGCTTAAAGCGCAATGCAAAGACCGGGGAGTTTAACAGCGAAAGCCGGCGCGGCTAAGGTTGTCCGCGCGATTGCCGTCGTTAGAGAGGTTGTCTGTGAGCGCTGCTGGCCATTTGATAGGCGGTTTCGAGGGCGACGCGCAGGCTGCCGGTGTCGATCTTGCCGGAGCCTGCCAAGTCCAGCGCAGTGCCGTGATCGACCGAGGTACGGATGATCGGCAGGCCCAGGGTGATATTCACCGCCGCGCCGAAACCCTTGTACTTAAGGACTGGCAGGCCTTGGTCGTGGTACATCGCCAGCACCGCATCGCAGTGTTCGAGGTACTTGGGGGTGAACAGTGTGTCGGCCGGCAGCGGGCCGATCAGGTTGAGGCCTTCGCTGCGCAGGCGGGCCAGGCAGGGCTCGATAATGTCGAGTTCTTCGCGGCCCATATGACCGCCTTCGCCGGCGTGCGGATTGAGCCCGCAAACCAGAATCCGCGGTTGGGCTATGCCGAATTTATTGACCAGGTCCGCATGCAGAATCCGGCTAACCCGGATCAATCGCTCCTCGGTAATGGCATCCGCCACCGCGCGCAGCGGCAGGTGCGTGGTCACCAGCGCCACCCGCAGGCCGTGGGTGGCGAGCATCATCACCACTTGTTCGGTGTGGGTCAGATCGGCCAGAAACTCGGTGTGGCCGGAGAAGGCAATGCCTGCTTGATTGATCACGCCCTTGTGTACCGGGGCGGTGATCATGGCGGCAAAGTCGCCGTTGACGCAGCCCTGGGCGGCGCGCTCCAGGGTTTCGAGCACATAGGCGGCATTGGCGGGGTCGAGCTGGCCGGCGGTTACTGGTGCCTGCAGCGGGGTGTCCCAGACATACAGGCTGCCGGCTGCAGCAGGCTGGGTGGGCCAGGCGTCCGGGCTGACCGGCAACAACTGAACATCAAGCTTGAGCTGGCGGGCGCGGGCGGCCAGCAGTTCAAGGCTGGCGATGGCGATCAGGGGTTGCGGTTGTGGCTGTGCGGCGAGCAGCAGGCACAGGTCTGGACCTATGCCGGCCGGTTCACCTGGAGTTACGGCAAAGCACCGGGGCTTCACAGTTTGGTTTCTACGTAGGCCTCGTCACGGATCTGCCGCAACCAGGTTTGCAGCTCTTCTTCGTACTTGCGGTTGCGCAGTACGTTAAGGGCCTGCTGCTTGCGAAATTGCTCGCTGCCGTCAGTGGCGCGGCGGCCGATGACTTGCAGTACGTGCCAGCCGTAGCTGGTCTTGAAGGGCTTGGAAGTCTCGCCGCTTTCAGTCTTGGCCATTACCGCACGGAACTCCGGCACCAGGGCGCTCGGGTCGATCCAGTTGAGGTCGCCACCATTCAGTGCGGTACCCGGATCTTCGGAGAAATCTTTCGCTAGCTCGCTGAAGTCTTCACCGGCAATCACGCGGTCGTAGATACGTTCGGCGAGGCGCTTGGTTTCTTGTTCGCTGCGAATTTCGCTGGGTTTGATCAGGATGTGCCGTACGTGCACTTCGTCGCGCACCTGGCTTGCGCCACCGCGCTTCTCCAGCAGTTTGAGCAACACAAAACCACCAGGGGTACGGATCGGCTCGCTGACTTCGCAGGGCGTCATGGCGCCAATCATGGCGTCGAAGGGGGCCGGCAGTTGCGCGGCTTTACGCCAGCCCATGTCGCCACCTTCAAGGGCGGTTTCGCTGGCCGAGCTGGCAATCGCCAGCTGGGCAAAGTCGGCGCCTTGTTGCAGTTGCTGGTAAAGCTCTTTGGCGCGGCGCTCGGCGGCTTGAATCTCGGTGGATGAGGCACCATCGGCTACGCGCACCTGAATATTGGCCAGGTGATATTCGACCGACAGTTGCAACTTGCCGCTTTCGGAGGCGAGGAAGTTGGCGATTTCCTGATCGCTGACTTGGATGCGCTCAGCCACGCGGCGTTGCCGCACACGGCTGATGATCATCTCGCGGCGGATCTGCTCGCGCGCATCTTCATAGGACAGGCCGTCGCGCTCCAGGGCGCCACGGAACTGTTCGAGGGTCATGTTGTTGCGCTGGGCAATGGTGCCGACAGCTTGGTTGAGTTCTTCGTCGGTGATGCGGATGCCCGAGCGATCACCCATTTGCAGCTGGATGTTCTCGATGATCAAGCGCTCCAGCACTTGCTGGTCGAGCACATGCTCAGGCGGCAGGGTGTCGCCACGCTTGGCGATAGTTTGCTGAACCTCGCGTACGCGCTGATCAAGTTGGCTTTGCATCACCACGTCGGTATCGACTATCGCTACGACGCGGTTGATTTGCTGTACTTCGGCCTGTGCCGTAGTGCCGAGAAACACTGCGCCCAGCAGCAGCGGGCGCAGACAATCAGAAAGCTTGATCTTCACGTTCACGATAACCTTGAATGCCTTGGTCGAGGAAAGACTCTGTCTTGTTGCCGACAACGCCGCCAAGACCTTTGAGGATGATTTGCAGGAAGATTCCGCGATCGGCTTGTTCATTCTGGCTCGGCGAGAGGCTGACCTCGTCATTGGCGACCCAGTAGCGGTTGATCAGGCGCAACTTCCAGCAGCAACTGTCGTATTCAAAGCCACCAAAGGCTTCGAGGGTGCGGTTCTGGTTGTAGTCGAACTGCCAGCGGGCAATGGCATTCCACTGCGGCACCAGCGGCCAGATGGTGGAGAAGTCGTGTTGACTGATCTTGTAGTAATCCTTGATCACTTCGCCGGTCACCGGGTCGGTGTAGTTGCCGCCCTGTTGCCATTGGCCGGTGTCTGAGTTGTAGACCACTGTGTCATTGCTGTAGCGATAGCCGAGGTTAACCACCTTGTTGGGGTTGTTTTCTGGCTGGTAGTGGAACATGGCGCTGCCGGAGCGGGTGCTGTGGGTGTTGTCGTCGTAGTTGAGGTCAGACGACAGGCGCCAGTCGCGGTTAAAGCGGTACAGGTATTCCAGTGCATAGGGCGAGGTCGAGGACTTCGCGTCTTCACGGGTCTGGTAGTCGATGCCAGGCATCTGTACTTTACGGTCGGCAAAGTACGCGGCTTTACCGGCGCTAAAGGTTTGCCGTTCGAAGCCGTTCGACTCTATCCAGCGGTTAGTCGCGCCCAGCGACAGTTTGTTTTCGTCGCCGATGCGATCGCGGCCGCTGAAGCGGTTGTCGCGAAACAGCGAGGAATAATTGAAGGTGCTTTCGCTGCTGTCGAAAATCGGAATCTCGGTCTGGTCTTTCTCCGGTACGTAGAGATAGTACAGGCGCGGTTCCAGGGTCTGGCGATAGTCTTTGCCGAACAGTTGGGTGTCGCGGTCGAAATACAGGCCGCTGTCGACGCTGTAAATGGGTACAGCGCGATCCGGTGCGTCATTAAATGAGGTCACCTGTGTCTTGCCAATGCTGTCCAGGCTCAGGTCGTAATCGGTATAGCTGTACTTGACGGACGGCTTGATAAAGCCCTGAGTCCAGTCCATTGGCAAGCTGACGCCGGGCTGCAGGTAGGTCCGGTCGCCATTGGCGCGGGCGATGCCGCTGATATTTTGGTCAGGCCAAGGCGTGGTTGAAACACCATTTTCGTCGGTGTAGTTGCCTTTGCGCAGGTCGCGATCGAAGCGCGCCAGCTCGGTGGCATAGGTCATCTGCAGGCCGCCAGCCTCGACCGGTACTATGCCGTCCAGGCTGATCTGTGGCAGGCGGCTGTACGGGGTGATGTCGGTAATGGTCGCCAGGGCGTAAGTCTGGGCGTTCAGGCGCGCGGTGAAGTCGTCGCCGCGCCAGGTCAGTGCACCCTGCTGGTTGACGAAGCTTGGGGTGTTAATCCCCAAACCGGTGCTGAGGTCCTGGAAGTAGTAAGGGTCGCTGATGTCGGTGTAGTCGACCTCGCTCAGCAGGCGTGAATCGAGTCCGCCTTTGTGTTGCCAGCTGTACAGCCAGCGTTGTTCTTTGTACTCGGACTGCAGTTTGCGGTCGTCGTTTTCATCATTGAGGTAGGCGGCGCCCACCTGACCTTCGCTGCTCTTGGTCAGGTAGCGACCTTCGCCTTCCATCAACAAGCCGCGATCGGCCATATAGGTCGGATACAGGGTGGCGTCGTAGTTGGGCGCCAAGTTGAAGTAGTACGGCGTTAGCAGGGTCATGCCGTTATCGCTGGACGAGCTGATGCTCGGCGCGAGGAAGCCTGACTGGCGGCGATCGTCGATGGGGAAGTAGATATACGGGGTGTAGAACACCGGTATGTCTTTGATCCGCAAGGTGGCGTTGGTGGCGCTGCCGAAACCGGTATTGGGGTCGAGCTTGACGTTATTGCCTTTCAGCTGCCAGGCATTGCTGCCGGGTTCGCAGCGGGTGTAGGTGCCGTCTTTCAGGCGGATCACCGCGTCTTCTTGACGCTTGGCATGCAAGGCGCTGCCGCGGATATGGCCTTTATGCAGGACGTATTCGGCGTTATCGATTTTCGCTTCGCCGTTGTCCAGTTGCAGTTCGGCGCGGTCGCCAACCACCAGCGTGCCTTTGTCGCGCAAGCGAACATTACCGACCAGTTCGCCGCGGTTTTCCGCCTGGTGCAAGCTGGCTTCGTCGGCTTCGATTTGCAGGCCGGCTTGGCGCAATACTACGTTGCCAGCCAGGGTGGCGACCTGTTGCTCTTGCTCATAGCGCGAGGCTTTGGCCGAGACGAACATGGGTGCATCGTTGAGCGGCGTTTCGTCGTTGATGCCTGGGCGCAACGGCTCAATATAAGCGCCGGCGCAGTATGGCCCGGCTTCTGCCAGCTGAGCGGCGGTGAGCTTGTCGCGTGGCACCCAGTCGAGATGGCTATAGTCGGCGCTGCGTGAACTCAGACCTTTGCCATTGCTCTCGGTCACCAGTTTGGTGGTCGGTTGCGCGCTGCTCGCGGCGCCTTCGGCGCTGACCGCAGTGCCGGCAGCCACGGCGCTAATCGCCGTATCGCTGTGCACTGGCCGTGGCGGTAATACCGCTTGGCTGGCTTTCGGCGCGCAGGCCCAACCGCCGGTGGCCGAGGCCTGGCAGTCAAATTGCTCGCCGGCTAACACCGGTTGCAAAACCAAAGGCTGTACGACCAGCAAGCTGCCAGTCATTAACAGGGGAAATTTTTTGCGGAATACTGGGGACTTTACTGCCATCTTGTTATCCGGGCTTCCTGCACGCCATCGGGCTGCGGGGGCCGCATGCCTCTCGATGGGTTGAAAAAGATGCTGGATAATAAAGCATGACCCGCATAACGGCTAGCGCCGTCGGAGACCCTGTAATGCCTGTTGAAGATCTACGTTTAGAACTGCTCAACCACTGGCTTGAGCAACAATTGCCACCCTTGTTTGCCCGTGAGGACTGGGGCACGGTGCCTGTGGCCAGTCTGACTGCGGCCAGCAGCGATGCCAGTTTTCGCCGCTATTTTCGCTGGGAGGGGGGCGGGCGCAGCCTGATAGTGATGGATGCGCCGCCACCTCAGGAGGATTGCCGGCCCTTCGTAAAAGTCGCCGAGCTGCTGGCCAGCGCTGGCGTGCATGTACCGCAGATTCTCGCGGCCGACCTTGAACGCGGCTTCTTGCTGCTGCCCGATTTGGGCCGGCAAACCTATCTGGAGGTGATTAATCCCGGCAATGCCGAGGCTTTATTTGCCGATGCCCTGCAGGCGCTACTGAAGTTTCAGCAATTGCCGCTGACCGATGGTTTGCCAGTGTATGACGCGGCGTTATTGCAGCGCGAACTGCAGCTGTTTCCCGATTGGTATCTGCAGCAGCACCTGAAGCTGACCCTGAGTGGCGAGCAATTGGCCGCCTGGCAACGCATCTGCACCCTGTTGGTCGATAGCGCGCTGGCACAGCCGCAGGTCTTGGTGCACCGCGACTTTATGCCGCGCAACCTGATGGACAGCAGCCCCAATCCTGGCGTGTTGGACTTTCAGGATGCGGTTTATGGGCCGGTCACCTACGACGTCACCTGCCTGTTCAAGGATGCCTTCTTGAGCTGGCCAGAGGCTCAGGTGCGCGACTGGCTGGAAGGCTACTGGCGCCAGGCGCTGGATGCACAGATTCCGGTGCAGCCGGAGCTTGAGGATTTCTTGTGTGCCAGCGACCTGATGGGCGTGCAGCGCCATCTGAAGGTGATAGGGATTTTCGCGCGCATCTGCTATCGCGACGGCAAGCCCAAATACCTCGGCGACGTGCCGCGGTTCTTTGCCTATATCGATGCGGTACTGGCCCGTCGGCCGCAGCTGGCCGAGCTGCGTGAACTGCTGGCGAGCCTGTCGGTGGCTGAGGCTCTGCCCGCATGAAGGCGATGATTCTCGCTGCCGGTAAAGGCGAGCGCTTGCGCCCGCTGACCCTGCACACGCCCAAGCCTTTGGTGCCAGTGGCCGGAGTGCCCCTGATCGAGTACCACCTGCGCGCCTTGGCGGCCGCCGGCATCACGGAGCTGGTGATCAATCACGCCTGGCTGGGGGCGCAAATCGAGGCGCATCTAGGCGATGGTGCGCGCTTCGGGCTGAGCATCGCTTACTCCCCTGAAGGCGAACCGCTGGAGACCGGCGGCGGCATTCTGCGCGCCTTGCCGCTGCTCGGTGATGAGCCATTTATTCTGGTCAATGGCGATATTTTTACCGACTACCCCTTCGCCAATTTGTGCCGGCCGCTGTCTGGCTTGGCGCATCTGGTGCTGCTGGATAATCCCGCTCATCACCCGCAAGGGGATTTCAGTTTGCTGGCAGACGGCCGCCTGATTGATGCCCAGGCAGGGCAGCCGAGCCTGACCTACAGCGGCATTGCCGTGCTCAGCCCGGCGCTGTTTACCGGCTGCCAGCCTGGAGCCTTCAAGTTGGCGCCGTTGCTGCGTCAGGCCATGGCCCAGGGGTTGGTCAGTGGCGAGCGCTACGCGGGCCGCTGGGTGGATGTGGGCAGCTATGAGCGCTTGGCTGAGGCCGAGCTGCTGGTCGCGAGCGCTTAGCATGTATTGGCCGATTACCGCCCTGGGCGCTTTGGCCGGCATGTTGCTGGCCAGTATTCCCGGCGCGCTGCTGGGCGGCTTGCTCGGACAGGTGCTGGATCGGCGCCTGGATTTACAGTCCTGGGCCGATTTACGCCGGCGCATGCAGGGAACGACCGGGCCGCGGGAGCAGCAACTGCTGTTTGGCCTGCTCGGTCGGCTGGCCAAAAGTGCCGGGGCAGTGACGGCTGCCCATATCCAGCAAGCTCGCAATGAGATGCGGCGCTTGCAGCTGGATGAGGCGGCGCAACAGTTGGCGATTGCCGCCTTCACCCGTGGCAAGAGTGCCGAGCAGAGCTTGCGCCGGCCATTGCGGCAGTTGCGGGCCAATCGTGCCCTGGGCGAGGAATTGTTACGCGCCTGTTGGCGCATGGCCTGGGCCGGCGGCCAGGTGGCGCCGACGCAATATCAGCTGATCCTGGATTGCGGTGAGCATCTGGGGCTACAACGCGACGCCGTGCTGGCACTGGGCGCGGCTTATGCACGCAGCAATGCGCCGCTGATGGCCGGTGCCGCCGCCGAACAAGAGGCCTTGCGGGTCCTGGGCTTAAGCGCCGAGGCCGCGCCGGCGCAGATCAAACAAGCCTATCGGCGACTGCTCAGTCGCCACCATCCCGACAAGGTCGCAGGTTCTGGCGCCAGCCCGGCGCAGGTGCGCGCCGCCACGGACAAAACCTGCGAGTTGCATCGGGCGTTTGAACTGTTGCGCAACCGCCGTGACTTCCCCTAGCTAACAGGCCGTTGAAAAATGTAGGCGAGGCAGCCGAGGCAAGGCAAAAACAGGCGAAAAAGCGGAGTTTACGTGCTGTAAATGAGCATTTTGAGCCTGTTTTTAACGCCGTATCGGCAACGCAGGTAGTTTTTCAGCGGCCTGCTAAGGGGCGGGCGCGGCGCCTTCGGCTTGCAGGTGCAGGCTCAACCAGCCACGAATGCGCCGGTACAGTTGCTCCTGCTCGGTGGTGGGATTGCCCGGCAGCGCCGACATGGCTACCTGAATATAGGCGGGGCTTTTTTGCCGCTTGCTGGCCTGCATGCGCTTGAGCGCGGCGGTGCGTTCGAGCTGCTGGTTCTTGTAGTAAAAATCCCCCACCGCCAGTTGCAGCTTAGGCACCAGCTCGTCCAGGGACGGGCTGAACTGCTCGGGCAGCAGCGGCGCCACCAGCAGCAGGTTTTGGATCGGCGAGGTGGGATGCTCGCTCAGGTAGCGGGCCGCCCAATAGCCGCCAGTGCCGTGCCCGAGCAGGACAATACTTTTGGGCTTTTGCTGTTGGGCAAACTCGATGCCTGCTTGAATCCGTGCCAAGACTCGCTCGGCGTGTTGCTCCGGGGTTTGCGCAGGCGGCGCCGCAGCTGCGCTGTTGTCGCTGGCTGGTGCGCTGTCGGCAGGGCTGGCGTCGGCCGCTGCAGCGCTCGCGTCGGGTGTCGTGGCGGCCTCGGTTGTTGGTGTGGTTTCAGCGTCGACGCCGGTATCGGAGGCGCTAGCAGGCTGTGGATCGGGCAGAGTCAGGCTCAGGCTGTGCCAGCCGGCATCGGGTAATTTGCTGCGTAGCGGGCCAATCACCTGGGGCCAATCGGCACTTTCACCGGCGCCGGGCAGTAGAATCACCAGGCCTTGGGCGTCACCTTTATTGGCCGGCTGCCAGAGCGCCAGAAAGCTTTCAGCGCCGGCGTTGAGCTGCTGTTGTTCGCCGGCTGGTAGCTGTTCTTGCAGGGCCAGGGCTTCACCCTGGCTGCGTTCGGCCACTTCCGGCCGTTGCGTGCTGGTGTCGGTGGCAGTCTCGGCGGCCGGCGCTGCGGCCGGCGCTGCGGCCGCGGCATCGGGTGTGGCGGTCTCGGCCGGCAACGTGGCGGCGTAAGGCAGTAGCAGCGCCAGGCAGCAGCATGAAAGTGTCGTCGCGAGGGTGCGTGGCATCAGAGCAGTCCGGCCGGGGAAGGTACTGGCAGCCTAATAGCTCTGTCGCGGTTTGTCAGGCCGTGCTTGTGTTTGGTTTGCGCGGTGCTCCAGGCGTGGCGGGCTGGAGTAAGGTGGCACGACTCAGACCGGGTGAAAACCTCGCGCAGTGGTTTTCACCCGGTCTGGACTGCTGGGTTTTATCTATCTGAGGTGGCGACTGTGCTGGGTGTTTTGCGCTTACTGATGCTGCTGGGGCTGCTCGCCTGCGGCTGGCCTGTGCTGGCCGCAGGCGAGGCGCTGCCCCTGGATGC